>NZ_BAAHAA010000009.1:0-147691 GCF_054777915.1 Nocardioides marmoraquaticus
ACGCTGGGGTCAGTCTCGAGGTGGGTCACACCACCAGCCGTCGACCCGACCCCACACGATCCCGGGGCCGATGCCAAGACTCACAGTCTCGAGGCTCGTCGCCCAGGGGCTCCTCGCACCTCGACCACCCAGGACACTCGCTGGTCGAGGTGCGACGAGCGCCAGCGAGGAGCCGCGAGACCCCCGCACCCGACCGCCCACCTCTCACGACCGCCGCTCACATGTCGTCGTACACCTGTTCGAATGCGTCAGCGCCGTCGTAGGATGGGGCATGGCCCGCACCACCGACGACACCCCCACCACGCTGGGGTCCGTCGACCCGTCTGACGTGCCGCGTCACCCTGTCGCTGACTTCACCCGCCGCCTACGGCACCGCCTCGACCAGCTCGCCGCACCGTCCGCCCGACCGGTGTGGGCGATGCGGGCCGAGGAGCTGCGCGAGACCCTGCTCGACCTCGCCACCGCGCAGGCGCAGCTCGACGCCCTGCGTCTGACGGTGATGGCCGAGGCCGAGCGCAACGGTTCGATCCTCGACCCCGGCGACAAGACGACCGCCGACTGGTACGCCCGCCACACCCGCACCCGCCGCAACCTCGCCCGCGCCGACCTCCGCCTCGCCCAGGCGACAGATGATGCGATGCCTCACCTCGCCACCGGCATGGCCTCCGGACGGGTGTCGCTCGACCAGGCCCGCACGATCAAGCGGTCGCTGGACCTGCTGCCGGTCTCCGGTGAGTTCGCGGTCGACGGCGACCAGCGCGAGGCCGCGGAGGCCCACCTCGTCGACCTCGCACGGCACCACGACGCCGCCGACCTCGACCACCTCGGCCGACGCCTCTACACCGTCGTGTGTCCTGAGGCCGCGGATGCCTACGAAGGCCGGCTCCTCGAGGCCGAGGAAGCCAGAGCGGCGCGCAAGACCACCCTCGAGACCTGGACCGACCACCAAGGCCTCACCCACGGCCGCTTCCGCATCCCGAAGCTCCACGGCGCCATGCTGACGAAGGCCCTCGGCGCCATCATGTCCCCGCTTCGAGACACTGCGCTCTCGCCGGTCGAGCCTGTCGGGACCACCGCGACCGACACCGACCCGCACGACACCGACCCGCGCGACACCCGGCCCGTCACCGTCCGTCGTGGCGAGGCGTTCTGCGAGCTCCTCGAACGCCTCTCCGCCCGCGACCTGCCCGCCACCGCCGGAGGCGACGCCACCATCGTCGTCACCATCCGCCACGACGACCTCACGGCAGCGCTCGACGCCGCCGGCGTCGCGACCCTCGACACCGGCCACCGCATCTCCGCAGCCCAGGCCCGACGCCTCGCCTGCCACCACAAGCTCCTGCCCGCCGTCCTCGACGGTGGCTCCCACGTCCTCGACCTCGGCCGCAGCCGACGCCTCCACACCAAGGCCCAACGACTCGCTATGAGCATCACCCAGGGCGGCTGCACCGCCGAGCACTGCGACGTCCCCGCCGCGAAGTGCCACGCCCACCACGACACCCCCTGGTCACAAGGCGGCACCACCGACACCGAGACCGGCCGACTGCTCTGCGGCCCCCACCACCGCCGCGTCCACGACCCGGCGTTCCACCACACCCGGCTCCCCGACGGCACCCTCCGCTTCCACCGACGGCCCTAGGACGACGACCGCCCTCAGCCCATGCTGCGGCGTCCGTCGATGGTCTCGCGGATGATGTCGGCGTGCCCGGCGTGCTGGGCGATCTCCCCCACCAGCCCGAGGAAGACCCGGCGGGCGCTACGGGTCGCTCCTGGTTCGAACCACGGCGCGGTCGGGAGCGGCCAGGCGCGGTCGAGGTCGACGCTGCCCACGAGCGCGTCGGTGCGGGCTCCGGCCTCCCGCGCCGCCGCGACCACCTCGTCGAGGGTGAGGTCTTCGCCCATGGTGAAGCTGTCGGCCTGGGCCCTCACGCCGGGCGGTGGGTCCGACCAGTCGACCGTCTCCCAGTCGACGTCGTCGTCGGGCCCGGGGCCCTGCTCCACGAAGTCGCACCACTTCTGCTCGGTGAACGCGACGTGGCGCAGGACGCCGCCCAGGCACAACGAGCTCGCCGTGGGACGGGCCCGTGCCTGGTCGTCGGCGAGACCGTCGACGGTCCCGATCAGCAGGTCACGCTGGAAGCGCAGCGACTCCAGCAGGTCGGCGCGCTCGGTCTCGCTCATGCGCCCTGCCTACCCCGCCCGCGAGGGGGCGTCTACCCCTCGCTGCGCCCGCGTCGCGAGGCGAGGCGGAACGCCGGACCGACGAGCCGGTCCCACACCAGCGGAGCGGCGCGGAAGGCGGCGAGCAGCGCGTAGTTGCTGTACGCCGTCTGCGCCTCCGCGCGGCCGTGGTCGGCGCGCTCGACGACCACCTGGGCCGCCCGTTCGGGGCTGATCGTCGGGGGCGGCGGCGAGTTGACGGTGCCGGCGTCGTCGAGGGCCTTGCCGTAGATCTCGGTGTCGACGCTGCCGGGCGCGACGTGGGCGACCCGGATCCGCGGGACGTCGAGGTTCTCGATGCGCAGCTGCCGGGCCAGGGCCCGCACGCCCCACTTGCTGACGACGTACGGCGTCATGTCGGGCACCGCGATCTGGCCGAGCAGCGAGCCCACCAGCACGAGCGAGCCCTCCTGCTGGCGCCGCATCACCGGCACGACGTGCCGCGCGACGTTGGCGGCGCCCAGCAGGTTGGTGCGGACGACG
The DNA here is from genome assembly GCF_054777915.1 of Nocardioides marmoraquaticus. Classification (NCBI taxonomy): domain Bacteria; kingdom Bacillati; phylum Actinomycetota; class Actinomycetes; order Propionibacteriales; family Nocardioidaceae; genus Nocardioides; species Nocardioides marmoraquaticus. The sequence continues at coordinate 2,704 of NZ_BAAHAA010000009.1, forward strand.
GAGTCGAAGTCCTCCGCCGAGACCTCCTCGGTGCGGCCGTAGGTCACGACGCCCGCGCAGTGCAGCACCGCGTCGAGCCGACCGAAGTGCTCCACGACGGCGGTGACGGCCTCGCTGACCTGCTCGTCGTCGCCGACGTCGGCGGGTGCGACGAGGACCTCCACGGCACCGACCTCCAGGCACTCGTCGGCGACCTCGTCGAGCACCTCCTCGCGCCGTGCGAGCAAGGCGACCTTGTCGCCCCGCTGGGCCACGAGGAGGGCCGCCGCCTTGCCGATGCCGCTCGACGCTCCCGTTACCAGGACGACCTCGCTCATCGCCGACCTCCCCGGGGAGTCGTGACGGCGTCGGGGCCGTCCGTAGTGTGGCGGGGGTGACGTCTCCGCAACGACCGCCCCGCACCGTCGTCGTCATCGGCGGCACCTCGGGAATCGGCCTGGCCACCGCCCGACTGGCCAGCGAGCGCGGCGACCGCGTCGTCGTGGTCTCGCGCAGCGAGACCCGCGTGCGCGAGGTCGCCGCCGGTCTGCCCGGCGAGGCGATCGGTGTCGCGGCCGACGTGCTCGACGAGCCCAGCGTGGCGGCGGCCCTCGAGGCCGCGCGAGCGGCGTACGGCCGCGTCGACGCCGTGGTCACGAGCGCCCAGGTGATGACCTACGGCACCCTCGAGGAGGTGCCCGTGGAGGTCCTCGACCGCGTGGTCGACACCGCGGTGCTGGGCCTGGCCCACGTCGCCCGCGCCACGCTGCCGGTCTTCCGCGCCCAGGGCGGCGGGACCCTCGTGGTCGTCAGCTCGCTGCTGGCGCAGTCGGCCGTGCCCCGCATGGGCTCCTACTCGGCCGCCAAGTGGGGCCAGCTCGCGCTCGTGCGCTCGATGCAGACCGAGCTGCGCGCCGACCGCACGCTGCACGTCTGCGCCGTGCTCCCCGGCGCCATCGACACCCCGATCTACGAGCAGGCCGCGTCGTACGCCGGTCGCGCCGGACACGCGCCGCCACCGGTGATCGCCCCCGAGCGCGTCGCCGAGGCGTGCCTGCGCATGCTCGACCGACCGCGTCGGATGGTGCACGCCGGGCCGGCCAACCGGCTGACCGTGATGGGCTTCCGGCACCTGCCGTGGCTCTACGACCGGCTGGCGCCGTACCTCGTCACGAAGGTCGCGCTGCGCGGGGCGGCGCACGAGCCCGGCGAGGGCAACGTCTTCGCCCCGGTGCCGGAGCTCGAGGCCGAGCGGGGCGGTTGGACGCCGTGGGGCACCCGGAGGCACCGGAGCCGGCGCGACCGTCGTCGCTACGCCCGTCGGCACGAGGGGCCAGGAGGACCGGGCCGCCAGGCCGACGGGACCTAGCAGCTGGGACAGGGGCAGGGGTCGCACAGCGCGCCTCTCGCTCGGAGACGGCGGCGGAGCGTCGATCGGGTGCTCCGCCGCGTCTGGGGCCACGGGTGGGAGCGGGGCAGTGCCCACGCTAGACCGGTGGTGGTGGGAGACCGCTCAGTCGAGGCGGACCGTGGCGTTCTCGGACGGGAACTTGTCGGGGTCGCCGCTGACGGCGGCGCGCAGGCCGCCGACGACCTTCTTGACCCGCGAGGTCGACGCGTCCCAGTACTCAGCGGTGTCGACCTGCACGCGCAGCAGGGCCACCCCCGGGGTGTCGAGGCCGTCGGGGAACCACACCTCGAGCGGCTTCGACCACAGCTCCTCGATGCGCTCGCGGTCGTGGACGAGCTCGGCGCGGCCGGCCAGCGAGGTCCACGAGCTGTGGTCGTCGTCGGAGAACGCGACGTTGACCTCGGGGTGCTGACGCACCTGCGCGACCTTGTCCGAGCCGTCGTCGACGAAGAACCACAGGTCGCCGTCGAACTCCACGTCCTGCAGCGCCATCGGCCGGCTGACGTGCCGCCCGTCGGCCGTCATCGTCGTGAGCATCCCGATCCGCGCGCGGTCGACCAGTCGGGCGACGGTCGCGACCGCCTCGTCGTTGCTCGGCCGATCGGTGCGCTCGTCAGCGGTCTGCTGGTCGGTGTGCTGCTGGTCGGTCATGCGGTCCTCCGAGCGGGTCGCGGCAGGTACGTCGAGCGGGTCACTCCCGGTCGGTACCCGGGCCGCGTCGGCGCACCCCCGGCTGGGTACGACGGTGCCCATGGGGACCAAGAAGCAGCGCAAGAAGCTCGAACGGCTCGTCCAGGCCGCGCAGGACGCCGTGGACCAGGCCGAGAAGGCCGCGAAGAAGGCCCGTGACCAGCGCAAGCGCGCCGAGAAGGCCGCGATCGACGCGGCGCGCCAGGCCGCGGCCGACGTGGCGAGCACCGTCGCCCGCACGGTCACGCGCGGCGACAAGCGCACGCAGCCGTCCTCGACGGTCGGCCGGGTCGCCGACGGCGTCGTCGACACCGTGACCACCACGGTCGCCGACACCGCCCAGGAGGTCGCTGCGGTCGTCGGCCCCGAGGCGTCCCGCGGCACGAGTGCCCCGAGACCCGCCGGGAAGACCGGGAAGACGGGGAAGACCGGGAAGACCGGGAAGACGAAGGCCAGCGCCGCGAAGGCGTCCGGGAAGACGTCGCAGAAGGCCACCTCGAAGCCAGCGAAGACTCCCGCGAAGCGGACCTCCGCCACGCAGGCGTCGGCCACGAAGACGCCCGCCACGAAGTCGAGCGCGAGCCCGGCGAAGGCGACGCCCGCCCCGGCCTCCACCGGTGGGGCGGCCACCCGTGGCGCCGACCTGTCCGCCACCGACCTGCGGTCGTCGACCAAGGCCCAGCTGCTCGACCTGGCGCGCTCGGCCGGCGTGCAGGGGCGCAGCTCGATGACCAAGGACCAGCTGGTCGCCGCCCTCTCCCGCTGACACCCGACGTGCCGCTGCCCCCGGGACGCACGTCCCGGGGGCAGCGCGGCGTCGTCAGTCGGTACGCCGCTCGCACAGGTAGGCGAGCCGGCGCAGCGTCTCGGTGTTGCGCCACGCCAGCACGGGGGTGCGCACCGGCTTCGGCACCAGCCGTCCGGGGCCGGCGGAGGCGTCCTCGACCAGGGTGACCTCGGTGCTGGTGCCCGAGGGCGTGGGGGCGAGACGCAGCTCGACGACGGCCTCGCCGAGCGGCCAGCCGCGGGCCCGGAGCCGGATCGAGCGACCCGGCTCGACGGCCAGCACCTCGGTGCGGTCGTCGAGCAGCATCGGCCAGCCGCCGACCGAGTGGTGCAGGGTGGCGCCGACCTCGGGCCAGCGGCCCTCGGCGCGTCGGGCGCGGGAGGCCCCGACGACCCACGTCGGGTAGAGCCAGGGGTCGGCCAGGACGTCCCACACGGTGTCCGGCGGGCTGGCGACGACCCGGGTGTTGGTGCTCACGGCTCGAAGACCACCTTGACCATGCCGTCGGCCTTCTGCTGGAAGTCGGCGTAGGCCTGCGGGGCCTGGTCGAGGCGCATCCGGTGGGTGGTGAGCTCCTCGGTGCCGAGCGGGTCGGCGTCGTCGAGCACGAGCGGCATGATGTCGGAGGACCACCGCCTGACGTTGGCCTGGCCCATCCGTACCTGCACCTGCTTGTCGAACAGCGTCAGCATCGGAACAGGGTCGCTCTGGCCGCCGTAGACCCCGGAGATCGAGATGGTGCCGCCACGGCGCACGGCGTCGATCGCGGTGCGCAGCGCGCTCATCCGGTCGAGCCCGACGACCTGCATCATCGACGCGGCGGCCTTCTTGGGCAGCAGGTTGACCAGGCGGTGGCCGGCCCGCCCGACGGGCGAGCCGTGGGCCTCCATCCCGACGGCGTCGACGACCGCGTCGGCACCGCGCCCGGCGGTGCGGGCGCGCACCTCCTCGCCGACGTCGTCGACCTGGGCGAGGTCGATGACCTCGGCGCCGGAGGCGGTGCCGGAGGAGAGCCGCGAAGCGACCCGGTCGACAGCGATGACCCGCACGCCGCGGTGCGCGGCGATGCGGGTCGCCATCTGGCCGATCGGGCCGAGGCCGAGCACGAGCAGCGTGCCGCCGTCGGGGACGTCGGCGTACTCCACCGCCTGCCACGCCGTGGGCAGCACGTCGGAGAGGAACAGGAACCGGTCGTCGGGCGGGCCCTCGGGCACCTTCATCGCCATGTAGGAGGCGTGGGGGACGCGGAGGTACTCCGCCTGGGCGCCGGGGACGGCGCCGTACAGGCTGGAGTAGCCGAACAGCGCCGCGCCCATCCCCTGGGAACGCACCTGGGTGGTCTCGCACTGCGTCTGCAGTCCGCGCTCGCACATCCAGCAGCCGCCGCAGCAGATCTGGAACGGCAGCACCACCCGGTCGCCGGGCGTCAGGCCGGAGACGCCCGGCCCGACCTCCTCGACCACGCCCATGGGCTCGTGACCGAGCACGTCCCCCGGCGTCATGAACGGCCCCAGCACGCCGTAGAGGTGCAGGTCGGAGCCGCACAGGCCGGTGCTGGTGATCCGGACGACGGCGTCGCCCGGCTCCTGCACCACAGGGTCGGGCACCTCCTCGACCGCCACCCGTCCGATGCCCTGCCACGTGACCGCTCGCATGCTGCTCCTCGTCGTCGAGATGGCCCCCCGGTCAGGGCCGGCTGCCGCGATACCCGGCCGCGCGGCGCCGCAATCCCGGACGCGCGCGACCGAGAGTGGTGTCAGGAGCGCCCTGCGGGGTAGACATGAGGTACGTGGCCTCTCGTGCCACCTTGCGAGCGGTCCAGGGCAGGGCCGCGGTCGCGCGCTTGAGCAGCAGGCGCATCCAACGGGCGCCTCCAACCCACGGGCGCCCACTCATCTTGCTCCGTCGACCCGATCCGGGCGCGACGTGGCTTCGGCTTTCTCGTGGTGATCCGATTGCCCAGCCAGACCACTGTCCCCTCCCCTACCCACTCCTCCCCTACCCACCTCCGGCAGCGCGACCCGTCGTTGCCGCGCCCCCGTGGGCCCGTGCCCGACAGCTCCCTCGAGGACATGTTGAGCGGACCCACCTCACCCGCCATCCGTGACGAGCAGTCGGCGCGCCTCGTGGAGCGGCTCGCCGCTGCGCAGGAACCCGACGAGGACCGTCGTCTGCGCGACCTCCTCGTCGTCGTCAACATGCCGGTGGCCGCCGCGCTGGCGACCCGTTACCGGCGACGTGGCGAACCGCTCGAGGACCTCGAGCAGGTCGCCTATCTCGCGCTCGTCCGAGCCGCCCGGCGCTTCAAGCCGGAGGTCGGGGCCACCTTCGTCGGCTTCTGCGTGCCGACCATCCTCGGCGAGGTCAAGCGGCACTTCCGCGACCGCGGCTGGATGGTGCGGCCGCCGCGCCGCGTCCAAGAGCTGCAGCTGCGCGTCTTCCGTGCCCGCAACGAGCTCTCCGCCGAGCTCGGCCGCTCCCCCAGCGTGGAGGAGCTCGCCGAGCGCACCGAGGTGGGCACCGGCGACGTCGCCGAGGTGCTGGCCGTCGGCAGCTGCTACTCGCCGACCCCGCTCGACCGCCCGGTCGGCGACGACAGCGACTCCCTGCCGCTCGCCGAGCTGCTGCCGCACGAGGACGAGGACCGTGGTGCCGCGGAGGCACGGGTCATGCTCGCTCCCCTGGTACGCCGCCTCGCCGAGCGAGACCGACGGGTGCTCCGGCTGCGCTTCTTCGACGGGCTCACGCAGAGCGAGATCGCCCGCGACATCGGCGTGACGCAGATGCAGGTGTCGCGCGTGCTCTCGCGGATCTTCGCGGAGCTCCGCGACGGCATCGGCCAGACCGCCTGACGACCCGTCCCGGCCCGACGTACGGCGCCTCCCCACGGTCGTGGGGAGGCGCCGTGCGTCGTCCACGGGTCAGAGCACCGGCTTGCCGCCGGTGACGGCGACGCGGGCACCGCTGACGTAGCTGCCCTCGTCGCTGGCGAGCAGCACGTAGACCGGTGCCAGCTCGGCGGGCTCGCCCGCCCGCCCCAGCGGCGTGTTCTGCCCGAACGACTCCACCGCGTCCTCCGGCAGCGTCGCCGGGATCAACGGCGTCCACACCGGTCCGGGGGCGACGCTGTTGACCCGGATGCCGCGTGGTCCCAGCAGCTGGGCGAGCGACGCGCACAGGTTGGCGATCGCGGCCTTGGTCGCGGCGTACGGCGCCAGCGTCGGGTTGGGCATGTCGGAGTTGACCGACGAGCTCCCGATGATCGAGCCACCCTCCCCCATGTGGGGCAGCGCGTCCTTGACGAGGAAGAACAGCGACGAGACGTTGGTGCGCCAGGTGAAGTCCCACTCCTCGTCGGGGATCTCCTCGAACGTCTCGTGGCTCATCTGGAACGCGGCGTTGACCACCAGCACGTCGAGCCGCCCGAGCTGGTCGATCGTCGTCGCCACGAGCTCGCGGCAGTGCTCGCGCTCAGAGAGGTCGCCGCTGACGAGCACGGCCGTGCGGCCCGCTTCACGCACCAGCCGCGCGGTGTCCTCGGCGTCCTCGTGCTCGGAGAGGTAGCTGATGACGACGTCGGCGCCCTCCCGGGCGTAGGCGATCGCGACCGCGCGGCCGATGCCGCTGTCGGCGCCGGTGACCAGGGCGGTGCGACCCTCCAGCCGGCCGTGGCCGACGTAGCTGTCCTCGCCGCAGTCCGGGCGCGGGGTCATGCGGTGCTGGTCGCCGGGTGGCTGCATCTGGTCGGCCATGGCGGGGCTCCTCGGGGTTCGGGGTCGGGAGGCCTCCTTACCCGCTGTCGCAGGCGACACGCGGGGCATGGTCGGGCCCGCGCCGGGCGAGCCGGTCCCCCCGGGCGCACGCGGTCCCGTGCCGTCCGGTCTCGGCCGTCCGGTCTCGGCCCGCCCGCGCTAGGACGTGCCCGGGGAGTCGGCCCGCTCACGGTTGGCGTGCTCGACCATCTCGGTGGCGATGTCGCGGAGCTTGCGGTTGGTGTGCGAGGACGCCCGGGTGAGGAAGGCGAACGCGGCGTCCTCGTCGACGCGGTAGCGGGCCATGACCAGGCCGATGGCGACCCCGATGACGCGCCGCGACTCCAGCGCGTGGTTCAGGTCGGCGACGGCACGTGCACCACCGAGCGCCAGGGCGGCGTGCGTCGCGAAGAGCTCGGCCATGGCGACCTGGGAGTCGTCGACGTCGTCGGTGATGGTGGAGTAGAAGTTCAGGCTGCCGACCGTGCCGACCTCGTCGAGGTGCAGGCGCACGGCGAGCTGGGAGCGCAGGCCGGTGCGGCGGACGGCCAGCGGCACGTAGCGCGGCCACCGCTGGTCGTGACGGATGCGCGGCGCCGACACGAGGGGCACGTCGCGGGTGCAGTCGAAGCACGGGCCCTCGGCGAGCTCGTGCTGCAGGGCGTCGAGCTCGCGCACGAGCTCGCTGGTCGCCGCCACGGTGCGGACCTCGCCGCGGCGTGCGAGCAGCCAGATGCCGACGTGGTCGAAGCTCGGCAGGGTCGTGCGGGCCGCCCCGACGACGGCATCCAGGGTGTGCTGGAGGTCGCGGCGCCCAGCCATGGAGCGGGCCAGCTCAGCCAGGACGGCGGCGGGCTCGGCGCTCGCCTCGGGCGGGTGGTGTTGCGACATGGCGTTGCGGCTCCGATCGGCGGCTGCCGTCGAACCCCGGGCGCACACCCCGAGGGCACCTGTCGTCAGGTGCGGCCGTGATCTCGACCGAGGCCCATCGTGACACGTTCGGCTCGTCGTGCCCGACGACGGGCCTCGTGCCCGGGCCCGTCGAGGCCGCCCCCGAGGGCTAGGGGCGGATCCGCCCGACCAGCTCCTGGGCGTCGGCGGGGCGCTCGGAGCCGACGAGCGCGGTGGCCTCGTCGACGCCGCCGTCGCAGTCCCAGAGCAGCACGCCGCGCACCGTGTCGTCGTCGAGGTAGTAGACGACGAGCGACCCGTCACCGACGTGGTCCCCGACCGTCTCGAGCCGCGCGTCCAGGTCGCCGACCGCCTCGTACCAGTGATCGAAGAGGTCGGAGTAGAACATCGGCGTGTGGTCGTAGGCCTCGTCGGAGCCGGCCATGACCCGCCCGGCCACCGCGCCCGACGACTCGGCGTGGTCGACGTGCTCGACACGGCGACGGCCCAGCCGCTGGTCGGGGTAGGTCGCCACGTCCCCGGCCGCGAGCACGTGCGGCACCGACGTGCGCAGGTGGTCGTCGACGACGACGCTGCCGTCCTCGGCCCGCTCCACCGCGTCGGGCAGGAAGTCGGTCGCCGGCTCGATGCCGAGCCCGAGCACCACCACGTCGGCCTCGAGGGTGCTGCCGTCGTCGAGCACGACCTCGACGACGCCGCCGTCCGGCCCCTCCTCGACGCGCTCCACCTCGCGGCCACCACGCACCGTGACACCGGCGTCGGTGAACAGGCCCTCGACGGTGGCGGCGTGGTCGGCCGGGAACATGTGCCCGCCGAGGACGTCGCCCGGGTGCACCAGCGTGACCTCGCACTCCTGGCCGACCAGGGCGACGGCGAGCTCCGTGCCGATGTAGCCGCCTCCCACGACGACGGCCCGCACGCCGGGCCGCACCTGGGCGCGCAGGCGCTCGTAGTCGGCAGCGGTGCGGTAGTAGACCACCCGGTCGGACGGACGGGCGCCGTCGAGCTGGCGGGCGTGCCCACCGGTGGCCACGAGCAGCTCGTCGTACGACACCTCGGAGCCGTCGTCGCAGGTCACGGTCCGTGCGTCGGTGTCGACCGCCGTGACGCGGCGGCCGAGCAGCAGCGTGGCGCCCGTCGATCCCGCGGTGTCGAGGTCCTGACCCTCCAGCGTGGCCTCGTCGTCCTTCCACAGGTCCTTCGACAGCGGCGGCCGCGCCACGGGAGCCGTCGGCTCCTCGCTCACGATGCCGATGCTGCCCTCGCCGTCGCGCTCCCGGATGGCGGTCGCGGCTGCGTGGGCGGTCATGCCGCCGCCGACGACGAGGTAGGTGAAGTGCTGGGTCACGGGGGTGCCTCCTGCTGGACGGGGTGCTGCCGGGGTGCTGGACGGGGTGGTGGTGGGGGGTGCGGGCGTGGGTCAGAGCCGCTCGAGGCGCTCCTGCAGCGAGGCCGCGACCTTGTCGCCCAGGACCTTCAGCGCGGGCGGGAGCAGCGGCGCGGTGAGCGCGGCCGCGCCGTGGGGCTCGAACTCGGCGTGGTAGGTCACGGCCGTGCCGCCCTCGGGCGTCTCGGCGAAGGTGATGGTGTCGCGCAGCTGCACCGACCCGGCGTCGCCGGTCAGCACGAAGCGACGGTGCGGCTCGTGCTCGACGACCTCGTAGTCGACCTCGGTCTCGTGGCCGAGGAAGGCCGAGGTGTTGTGGTAGGTCGTGCCGACGCCACCGTCGCCCGAGGTGCGCTCGGTGCGCACGGTGGGCGGGTCCCACTCCTCGGTGCTGCGGAAGTCGCTCAGATAGTCCCACACCCGCTCGACGGGCTTCTGGACGGTGACGGTGCGCTCGACGCTGGCCATGGCGGGCCTCCCGGGGGTACGGCGTTCAGGCCCTCGCCGAGCGCGCTTCTCGGCCCGCGAGGTGGTCGTCCGCTGGGTACCCCCGCCCCTCGGGCGCGAACGGGTCCGGAGGCGCCTCAGGCCGTGGCGCCCGGTGGCACCCGGGCGCCGGGACCCACCTCGCCGTCGACCCGGGCGTCGCGTCCCACCAGGGCCACGGCGTCGGGGTCGGAGACGTCGGTGCCCGGCCCGCCGACCCGGCCGGTGGGCCCGACCTCGGCCCCGGCGTCGACGACCGCGCGCACCACCCGGGCACCACCTCGCAGGACCACCCCCTCCGACAGCACGCTCTCGACGACCTCGGCGCCCGCCCCGACCACCGCGTCCGGACCGACCACGCTGCGCACCACCCGGCCGGCCACCTGCGAGCCCGGGCTCAGCAGGCTCTGCGCCACCTCCGCGCCGGGGCCGACGTACGCCGGCAGCCGCTCGGGCTGCTGCGTGCGGATGGGCCACGTGGGGTCGAACAGGCCGGGCTCCTCGGTGAGCAGCTCGAGGTGGGCGTTGAGGTAGTGGTGCGGCTGGCCGAGGTCGCGCCAGTAGCCGTCGAGACGGTGCACGTGGGTGTGGCCGCGCTCCACCAGGCGCGGCACCAGCAGGTCGCCGAAGTCGCCGAGGCCCGAGTCGCCCGCCTCGCGATCCGCGTCGGCCCCGGACACCTCGCGGTGCAGCGTCTCGAGCACCTCGACCAGGACCTCGGCGCGGTAGGCGAAGACCTCGGTGGCCACGACGGTGCCGGTCGGCTCCTCCGGCTTGTAGGACACGGCGTGGACCCTCCCGTCGGCGTCGTGCTCGACGACGGCGTGGTCGGAGGGGTCCTCGCCCGTGATCCCGGCGAGGTCGGTCACCACCATCGTCAGCTCGGCGCCGCTCGCCTCGTGGGTCGCGAGCAGGTCGCGGTGGTCGAGCCGGTAGACGTGGTCGGCGCTGGTGACGATCACGGTGGTGGCCCCGCTGCGCCGCAGGTCGTCGCGCAGCCGGAAGAGCTCGTCGGCGTTGCCGTGGGCGAAGCCGTCCTCGTCGAGCGAGCCGCTGCCCTGGCGCGGCACCAGCAGGCGCAGCCCGCCGCGGGTGCGGTCGAGGTCCCAGGGCCGGCCGTTGCGCACCTGCTCCTCGAGCGACTCGGCCTGGTACTGCACCGAGAGCCAGACGTCGTCGACCCCGGAGTTGACCAGGTTGGACAGCGCGAAGTCGAGCAGCTGGTAGGAACCCGCGAACGGCAGCGCCGGCTTGGCACGCTCCGCGGTCAGCACGTCCATGCGCCCGCCCGCACCCCCCGCCTGGACGATCGCGACCACCTTGTCGTGGTGGTGCGGGCGCTCGGACGGGGTGCGCTCGTGGGCTGCCATGACGCCACTGTGGCACGCCCGCTGACCCGTGTCGGGGGGTGCGCATGCGGCCGGTCGGACGGGGAATCGGCCGGTACATGGACAGCCCTGTCGACTCCCCCCTCCGCCGCCCGCGAGGCGCCGCCTGATGCGCCTGCCCGAGGCCCGCGGCGCCCTGACGTCGCGGCTGCGCGAGGTGCTGCGCACCGACCCGGACGCCACCGCTCCCCCGCCGCACGAGGGAGCCCACGAGGCTCCCGACGCCGACCTGGCCCTGTGGGTGCTGCACGAGCTGCACTACCGCGGCTTCGACGACGTCGACGACGCCTGGGAGTGGCACCCGGCGCTCGCGCCGCTGCGACACCGGCTCGAGTCGGGCCTGGAGGCCCGGCTCCGAGCGCGCTGGCCCGGGCCGGCGGCGTACGAGCACCTGGGCGTCGCCGATGCGCTCCAGGCGATGATCGACGACCACGACGGCCCCTCGATGGCCCGGCACGTGCAGCGGCACGCGAGCCGCGCGCAGGTGGAGTCGCTGCTGCGGCAGCGCTCGCTCTACCACCTCAAGGAGGCCGACCCGACGAGCTGGGCCGTCGCCCGCCTGGAGGCGGGCCCCAAGGCCGCGCTGCTGCAGGTGCAGTACGACGAGTACGGCGCCGGCGACCCCGAGCGGCTGCACCACGCCATGTTCGCGCGCGGTCTCGCCGACTCCGGGATCGACGCGACGTACGGCGCCCACGTCGACGAGGCCCGCCCCGAGGTGCTGGAGCAGAACGACGCCCTCAGCCTGTTCGGGCTGCGCCGGTCGCTGCGAGGCGCGGCGCTGGGCCACCTCGCCGTCTTCGAGGCGACCAGCTCGCTGCCGTCGCGCCAGATGGCGCAGGGACTGCGGCGGCTGGGGTTCGCGGAGTCGATGGCCGCCTACTACGACGAGCACGTGGAGGCCGACGCGGTGCACGAGCAGCTGGTGCTGCACGACGTCTGCGAGCGTCTGGTCGCCGAGGAGCCCGCCCTGCGCGACGACGTGCTGCTCGGGGGGTGGAGCTGCCTCGACCTCGAGACCCGGACCGCGGGCGCCCTGCTCGCCGACTGGTCGGACCTCGAGCCCGACGAGGCGGTGGCGTCGTGAGCGAGCGGCCCACCGTCGTCCGCGTCTGCCCCGACGGGCCGGTCCTGGTGGCCGGCGACGCGGTGGTCGAGGACGCCGACGGCACCCGGCACCGCACCACCCGCCCGGTCTCCGCCGTCTGCCGCTGCGGCGCCAGCGCCCGGGCCCCCTGGTGCGACGGCACCCACAAGCTGCTGAAGCGCCGCGAGGGCCCCCGCCCACCTGACGGGCCCGAGGGCCCGGCTAGGGGTGGAGCAGGCGGGTGACGACGCCACCCTCGCCGTCGCGGACGGCGGCGAGGGTCCAGCCGAGGTCCTCGGCCCAGTCGCCGACGAGGCCGGCCTGCTCGCGCGAGCCGAGCTGGAGCAGCAGGCTCCCACCCGCGGCGAGGTGGCCGTGGGCGGTGGCGACGCAGTCGCGGGCCAGCCCGAGGCCGTCGTCGCCGCCGTCGATGGCGAGCACGGGGTCCTCGGGGAAGGTCCCGACCTCGGCCCGGGTCACCCAGGGCGGGTCGGCGATCACCAGGGCGAAGACGTCGTCGTCCCCCAGCGCGTCCTGCAGGCGACGGTGCCGCACCTCGACGCGGTCCGCGAGGCCGTTGGCGCGCGCGTTCTGCGTCGTGCGTCGCACCGCCTCGTCGTCGACGTCGACGCACACCAGGTCACGACCACTGAGCGCCGCCGCCGCGAGACCGATGTGCCCGGCGCCGGAGCACAGCTCGAGCACGGGTCCCCCCGGCGCTCCGTCGAGGAGCTCGGCCGCCCAGCGCGACTGCAGCTCGGTCCAGGGGCGGGGACGGAGCACCCGGGGATCCCACGCGATGCTGAGCCCGGCGAACTCGATCACCTGCTCGTCGACACCCCCGGCGACCCGGTCCGTCGTCACGCGTCGCTGCCCGTCCGGTCGTGGGTGCCCTCGGGGCCGGTCTGACCGGTGTCCATGCCGGCCTCCTTCGCGTCAGGTGGACCGCCGCGGTACCCGCGGCCCGTGGCGGCATGCCCGTCGGGGCCTGCGACGTCGCGGTCGGTGCGGCCCCGCTAGCGCACGGAGCGCAGGGCGGGCGGCGGCGGCGTACGACGCCCGAGCCCCCTCACGGCGAGGGTGACCAAGCCCAGTGCGGCGGCGTCCTCGGCCAGCGCCGAGGTGGTCGACGACCACGGGCTGCGCTCGCGCCACAGCGAGCCGAGCACGGCGCCGAGCGCAGAGCCGGCGCCAGCGGCGAGCACAGGCAGGTCGGCGTGGGCCACGGCGCGGCGCGCCAGCGCCAGGCCACCCGCGGTCGCGGTGACGCCACGCGGCACCGAGCCCTGGGGCTCGAGCCGGCTGGGCGCCTGGGGCAGCTTGTCTGCGGCGAGCTCGGCGGCGACCAGTCCGCCCGCGACGGTGCGGCCGAGGCTGCCCGAGGTCACCCAGGCCGCCCCGGCCAGGCCGAGCGTGCTGCGCGAGCCGGCGGCGAGACCCAGGGCGAAGCTCCGGGCCACCAGGCCCACGCCTGCCGACGTGGCCCGCCCCTGCGCCGGCTCGAGACGGCACACGACCTCGTGGACCGTGACGCCGAAGACGAGGTGCGGCACGACGTCGGAGGCCCAGTCGGTGGTGCTCCAGGTGCGCGGGTCGGTCACGCCGGCCAGGGCGGCGCCGCCGTCGCTGACGGCCATCGCCGCGGCGCCGGTGACGACGGCACCACCGATCGACGAGAGCCGCACGCCGGCCGACCGCACGACGGCGGTGGCGACACCGACGCCGACACCGGTCGCGATGCCGGCCAGGGCGCCGGCGGCCTCGGCCTGGTCGTCCGAGCCCGAGACGCGGGCGCGGTCGAGCCCGACCTCGAGCGTGCGGGCCGGGACGTCGCTCGCGGGCCGCGCCCGCACCGCCATGTCGAGGTAGGTCACGGCGTCGAGCACCAGGTTTGCGGCCGCGCCGGCCAGCAGGCCCCGGCCCCAGGTCGAGATGGTGCTCATGGTGCGCTCCTCGTGGTGTGCGGTGCAGGCGGGGTCCCGCGGGCAGTACCCCGCGTGGCGCGGTCGCAGCGGCCCGTTCCGGGTGTCGCCCGTGCCGACCCGGGTAAGGCCTGCGCTCACCCACCCGACGAAGTGCAGGAGACCCCATGTCCGAGACCAACACGCTCGCCCGCAGCCTCCACGACGTCGGCCTCGCTGCGTGGTTCGGCGGCTCCCTCATGGGCGCTGTCGGCCTCAACGGCGCGACCGCTGCGGCCGACGACCCGACCGAGCGCACTCGGCTCTCGACCCTCGGCTGGGCGCGGTGGTCACCCGTGAACGCGGTCGCCATCGGCGCCCACCTGCTCGGCGGCGCCCGACTCACCCAGGTCAACAAGGGCCGTGTCGCGACCCAGCCCGGAGCGGGCGCCAACACCGCCACCAAGCTCGCGCTGACGGCCGCGGCGGCCGCGCTCACGGCGTACGCCGGAGCCCAGGGCAAGAAGGTCGGCGAGCACGCCCACGAGGGCGCCGAGGGCGCCACCGAGCCGGCAGCCTCCAGCAGCCGCGAGCTGGAGCAGGCGCAGCAGCGGCTTCGGGCCGCGCAGTGGGCGATCCCCGCGCTGACGGGCGCGCTGCTGGTCCTGGCGGCCGAGCAGGGCGAGCAGCAGCGGCCCCAGGCCCTGGTGGGGCGCCAGCTGGACCGGCTCCCCTGGCGCTGACCGCCCGGGGCGCAGCCGACCACCCCACGCCCCCGGCGGGTCCGCGACCTGCCGGGGGTGTCGCGCGTCGGCGGTCAGCGCACCGTGACGCGGCTCGTGGGGTCGGGCACCAGCCGGCCGACCACGGGGTGTCCGGGGACCTCGCCGACCACGAGCAGCCCGCCGGACGTCTCCGCGTCGCACAGCAGCAGGAGGTCGAGGTCGTCCACGACCGTGGTGACGTGGGGCCGCACCGACGCCAGGTTGCGCTGCGTGGCGGCCGGCACGTGGCCCGCCCGCACGGCCGCGCGGGCCCCCGCGAGCACCGGGACCGCGGCCGACTCGACCACCGCCCCGCAGCGACTGGCCCGGCACAGGCTGCGGAGGTGCCCGAGCAGCCCGTAGCCGGAGACGTCGGTGGCGCACCGCGCTCCGGCTGAGACGGCCAGGGCCGACGCCTCGCGGTTGAACGCGGTCATCGAGGCGACCGCCTCGTCGATGGGCAGACCGTCGACCCGGTGACGCTCCACCAGCACGCCGGTGCCGATCGGCTTCGTGAGCGTCAGCGGCAGGCCGGGCACGCCGGCGTCCCCGCGCAGCACCCGGTCGGGCCTGACGGTGCCGGTCACCGCGAGCCCGTAGCGGGCAGCGGCGTCCTCGGCGCTGTGGCCGCCGGCGAGCAGGCAGCCCGCCTCGGCACAGGCCGACGCACCCCCGCGCAGGACCTCTGCGGCGACCTCGAGCGGCACGCGGTCCCGCGGCCACAGCAGCAGGCTGAGCGCCACGACCGGTCGGCCACCCATCGCCCACACGTCGGACAGCGCGTGGGCCGCCGCGATCCGGCCCCAGGTGTGGGCGTCGTCGACGACCGGGCCGCACAACCCGGCGGTGGCGACCACGGCCCGGGCGCCGTCGAGGAAGACCACCGCGGCGTCGTCGCCGTCGTCGGCCCCCGCCAGCAGCGCTCCGCCGGACGCCGGCAGACCGGCCTGGGCCAGGACCTGCGCGAGCGCGTCGGGGGGAAGCTTCCCCGCGTCGGCACCGCCGAGCCGCGTCAGCCGCGCCCGTGGCTCCTGGTCGACCGTGCTCACCGCCCACCGCCTCCCGCCGCACCCGTCCGGACCGGTGCGATACCCGCTTCGGACCCGACGAAGCGGGTATCGGCCCCCGGCCGTCGGCGGTGTGCGCCGGGGCGCGTGAGGGAGGTGGGCCGGGTGCCGGGACGTCTGGACGACCGCGTGCGCGAGCGGGTGGCGCCGTACCTCCCGCTGCTGCTGCGCGCCCTCGACGCCGCGGTCGCCGCGGCAGTGGCCTGGGCCCTGGTGCAACCGGTGGGCGGGCTCGCCGATCGCTATCCCTACTACGCGCCGCTCGGGGCCGTCGTCGCCGTGTCCACCACGATCCTCGGTTCGGCCCGGGGTGCCGTCGCGACGGTGCGCAACCTCGCGCTGGGCGCCGCGCTCGGCACCGCAGCCCAGCTGCTCGGCCTGCCCGAGCTCCTCGCGCTCGCCCTGGTCGTGGGGCTCGGCACGGTGCTGAGCGGCTCACGACTGCTCGCCTCGGGATCGAGCTGGATCGTCTACAGCGCCGTCTTCGTGCTGATCCTGGGCGGCGAGGCGCCCTGGGAGTACGGGCTCGCCTACGCCGGCCTCACCTGCTTCGGCGCCCTCGTCGGCATCGTCGTCGTGGCCGCCCTGCCGCCCCTGCTGATCACGCCGGGCGCCCAGGCGGTCGCGGAGGCGGGTGCCACCCTGGCCGACCAGCTCGAGGACCTCGCCGACGCGCTCGCCGACGAGTCCGGGCCGCCGTCGGAGCGACAGTGGTCGAGACGCCAACGCGACCTGCGCCCGACCATGCAGCGGCTCGACGACACCGTGCACGCCGTGCTGGAGGCACGCCGGGGCAACTGGCGCGCCCGGTGGTGGCGTGCCAGCACCTCGGCGCAGCAGGAGCGCGCCGCCCTGGTCCGGCGCAGCCATCCCCTCGTCGAGCAGCTGGTGCTGCTGCTGGTGCGCGAGGAGCGCGCCGACCTGCCCCGCGTCGCCCTCGGCCCGTCGCTGCGTCCGTCGGCGGCTGCTGCGCTCCGCGGCTGGGGCCGGCTGCTGCGCAGTGCGAGCCAGGACCTCGCGGTCGAGGCACCGGCCGACGAGCTGCGCGAGGCGGTGGCCGACCTGCAGGACGCCGTACGACGCTCCGCCGGCGGCGCAGCGGGACCCGGGACGAGCCACCTCGAGGCCAGCACGGTGGTCACCACGGTGCGCCTGGGGTTGGACCTCGTCGAGGAGTCGCTCTCGGCGACGCGTGGGTGCCATCCCGTACCGTCCTGACTGACGGGTCCGGGTGCCGCGGGGTACCCGTGCCCGTGTGTCGCAGCCGAGCAGGACGAGGAGACGCGTGACCACCACCCCGACGATCGACGAGGTCGTGCTGCTCGACGAGCACGACCGTCCCTGCGGCACGGCACCGCGCGTCGGCGTCCACGACACCGACACGCCGCTGCACCTCGCCTTCTCGCTGCACCTGCTCGACGCTGACGGCCGCACGCTGCTCACCCGGCGGGCGCTCGACAAGGTCACCTGGCCCGGCGTCTGGACCAACTCCTGCTGCGGCCACCCGAAGGTCGACGAGCCGCCCGCCGACGCCGCGGCCCGCCGCGTCGGCGAGGAGCTCGGCGTCCGGGTCGGCGACGGTCTCGCCGCGCCCCGCCTGGTGCTCCCCCACTTCCGCTACCGAGCCGTCGACGCCTCGGGCGTCGTCGAGAACGAGGTCTGCCCCGTGCACGTGTCCCTCGTCGAACGCGACCTCCCGCTCGACCCCGATCCCCGTGAGGTCTCCGAGACCGCGTGGGTCGAGTGGGCCGACCTGCACGAGGCGGTGCGCCGCACCCCGGTCGTCTTCAGCCCCTGGATGGTGATGCAGGTCGGCGAGCTCGGCCCCGACGTGGCCCCGCTGCTCGCGGCGGCCCGGGCGGAGGTGCCGGCATGAGCCGCGTCGTCGTCATCGGCGCCGGCCTCGCCGGCCTGGCCACCGCGTGCCACCTCGCCGGCGACGGCCACGAGGTCGTCGTGGTCGAGCGCGAGTCGATCCCGGGAGGTCGTGCCGGACACGTCGAGCGCGACGGGTTCGCCTTCGACACCGGCCCGACCGTCATGACGATGCCCAACCTGCTGGCCGACGCCACGGAGGCGGCGGGCAGCCGGCTCGACGAGGTCGTCACGATGCAGCGCCTCGACCCGGCGTACCGCGCGAAGTTCCACGACGGCAGCGAGATCCACGTCCGCCACGGCCACGAGGCGATGCGCGACGAGATCGCCCGCACCTGCGGCAGCCACGACGCCGACGCGTTCGACGACTTCGTGCGCTGGCTGCGCGAGCTCTACGACGTCGAGATGCCCAACTTCATCGACCGCAACTTCGACTCGCCCTTCGACCTGGTCTCCCAGCCGGGCCTCGCGGCACGACTGGTGCGCCTGGGCGGCTTCGGCCGGCTCGGGCCTGCCGTGCGCCGCCGCTTCCGCGACGAGCGGCTGCACCGGCTCTTCACCTTCCAGGCGATGTACGCCGGCCTCCCGCCGAGCTCGGCGCTGAGCCTCTACGCCGTCATCACCTACATGGACTGCATCGAGGGCGTCTACTTCCCCGAGGGCGGCATGGGCGAGGTGCCCCGCGCCCTCGAGCGGGCGCTGCAGCGTGCCGGCGTCGAGATCCAGTACGGCGCCACGGTCACCCGGGTGCTGCGCCGCGGCGACGGCGCCGTGGCCGGCGTCGAGGTCGAGGGCGGCGAGCAGGTGCGCGCCGACGCGGTCGTGTGCACCCTCGACCTGCCGGTCGCCTACGACCGGTTGCTGCCCGACCTGCCGAAGCCCCGGGTGCTCCGCTCGGGGAAGTACTCCCCCTCCGCCGTCGTCTGGCACGTCGGTGCCCGTGGCCCGGCGCCGGCCGAGGCGTCGCACCACAACATCCACTTCGCCGAGGCGTGGGACTCCTCCTTCGACGCGCTCATCAAGCGCCGCGAGATGATGCCCGACCCGTCGCGGCTGGTGACGATCCCGACCTTCACCGACCCGTCGCTCGCGCCCGAGGGCGACACCACGATGTACGTCCTGGAGCCCGTGCCCAACCTCGCCGGCAGCGTCGACTGGTCCGTCGAGCGGCCCCGGGTGCGCGAGGGCCTGCTGCGCTTCCTCGAGCGCGAGGGCTACCCCACCGACGTCGTCGCCGAGGAGCTCGTCGACCCGACCGACTGGCAGGCCATGGGCATGGAGCAGGGCACGCCCTTCGCGCTCGCCCACACCTTCCTGCAGACCGGACCCTTCCGCCCGTCCAACGTCGAGAAGCGGGTGCCCGGGCTCTTCTTCGCCGGCTCCGGCACCACCCCGGGCGTCGGCGTCCCGATGGTGCTCGTCTCCGGCAAGCTCGCCGCGCAGCGCTGCGGGGCCTACCTGCCGTCGACCCGACACCGAGAGGAACCCGTCGCATGAGCGTGCTCGACCCCGCGCTCGAGCAGGGCTACCGCCAGGCGGCCGAGCTGACCCGCAAGCACGGCACGACGTACTTCTGGGGCGCCGCGCTGCTGCCCCGCGAGCGCCGCCGCCACGTGCACGCCGTCTACGCGCTGTGCCGCGTGGCCGACGACATCGTCGACCACGCCGCGGCCCGCGGGGCCGGCGTCGACCAGGTCCGCAGCGAGCTGGCGACCTTCCGGGCGGACTTCGAGTCCGCGGTGGCGACCGGCAGCAGCCCCGACCCGGTGCTCGCCGCGGTGGCGCGCACCGTCGAGGAGTGCGCGATCGACCCCGAGTGCTTCACCCGCTTCTTCGGCGCCATGGCGCAGGACCTCGACACCAGCACCTACGCCTCGTGGGACGACCTGCTCGGCTACATGGACGGCTCCGCCGCCGTCATCGGCGAGATGATGCTGCCGGTGCTCCAGCCCAGCAGCACCAAGGCGTTCGCGCCCGCTCGCGCCCTCGGCCTCGCCTTCCAGCTGACCAACTTCCTGCGCGACGTCGACGAGGACCTCGACCGCGGTCGGGTCTACCTCCCCCAGGAGGACCTCGCCCGGTTCGGCACCGACCCCGCCGAGCGGGTCGTCTCCGACGACTGGCGCGAGCTGATGCGCTTCGAGATCGAGCGCAACCGCGAGCTCTACCGCGAGGCCGACTCCGGGCTCGCCCACCTCGGCGGCGCCGCCGAGCGCTGCGTGCGCACGGCCCGGGTGCTCTACTCCGCCATCCTCGACAAGATCGAGGAGGCCGACTACGACGTCTTCACCCGGCGCGCGAGCGTGCCGACGTGGCGCAAGGCCGGCACCGCCGCCCGCACCGTCGTACGCCGCGGCGCGCCGCCCGCCACCACTCCCTCCGTCACGACCGGTCCGCCCGCCGCGAAGGTGACCCCGCCCGCCGAGCGCCCGCGCATCCCGATCGAGCTGCGCCGGATGCCGCCGCGCGACCGGCTCGCCCCCAGCTGGCGCGACGCCAAGCCCGCCCGCATCCGCCGCGCCCTCGACGTCGCTCTCGCCGAGGACCCGGGCGGCTGGTACGTCGTCGGCGACAGCCGCGACCTCGGTGAGCGCTCCGTCGTGCGCCACGTCGGCGGCGCCGAGGTGACGCTGTGGCGCACCTCCGACGGTGCCGTCCACGCCGGCCCCGGCTCGTGCCCCCACCTCGGGGCGCTGCTCACCGACTGCGAGGTCATCCACGACAGCCTCTACTGCAGGTGGCACGGCCTGGCCCTGCCGCCCGAGGGTGCGCCCGGCTGGACGCCGTACGCCGCCCACGACGACGGCGTGCTGCTGTGGGTCAACATCCCCACCCAGGGCGAGCAGCCGCTGGCGCTGCCGAAGATCACCCCGCGCCCGGCGCCGGCGTCCTCGGTGGCCGCCGTGATCGAGGTGCCCGGCACCTGCGAGCCGCGCGACATCATCGCCAACCGGCTCGACCCGTGGCACGGGTCGTGGTTCCACCCCTACTCCTTCAGCCACCTCAGCGTGGTCGAGGAGCTCAGCGACGACCGCGTGCTCACCGTCGACGTCACCTTCCGGCTCAGCCGCACCTGGGGCGTGCCGGTGCGCGCGGAGTTCGCCTGTCCTGACGCCCGCACCATCGTCATGACGATCACCGAGGGCGAGGGTGCCGGCAGCGTGGTCGAGACGCACGCGACCCCGCTCGGCCCCGGCCCCGACGGCCGGCCCCGCACGATGATGACCGAGGCGACCATCGCGACCTCGGAGCGCAAGGGCTTCGAGCACGCCTCCGTCATGGCACCCCTGCTCCGCCCCGCCATGCGCAAGGTCGCCCGCCGCCTCTGGGTCGACGACCTCACCTACGCCGAGCGCTCCTACACCCTCCGCGCCCGCGGCGAGCACTACGGCGTCTGAGCGCGCCTGGTCACCCTTCCGCCAGCGGCTGCTCACCCACGATGTCAGGCGCTCCCCCGTCTCCGCAGACACGGGGAAGCACCCGAGTCACGGGTGGACCAGTGACTCCGACGCGCACCCGCGAAGACACCAGCCGCCGTCCTCCTGCGGGATGACCCACCCGCGCGGGCAGCCGACCAGCCCCTAGCGCGGCAGCTTCTCGGCGACCCGGGCGACGTACGGCACCCAGCGCTGGCGGGGGCGGACGGGGGCGCTCCAGACGCCGTGGCCGGCGAGGCCCCAGCCGGCGAGCAGCGTGTCGGCGGCCTGCCAGCCGGTGGTGCAGGCGCGCTCCATGAGGGCGACGGGGAGCGCGCACCGGACGCCGTCGCCGGCGAGGACGACGCGCGGGTCGGGGGTGACGACGCCGGGGCGCGCGGCCCACGGGTCGGTGCCGACGAGCGGGCAGTCGTCGCGCCACAGCCACTCCTCGTGGCGCACACCCGCACCCTCCAGCTCGGGGTGCAGCACGAGCAGCTCGCGCCACAGCACCTCGCGCAGGGCCTGCTGGTCGCTGTCGGCGTCCTGGGCGTAGGCGTGCAGCTCGACGACGGAGCCGCCGTGCTCGGCCGACCACCGGGCCGCGCCCGCCTCGAGCAGCTCGAGGAACGAGACGTTGTCGAGCGGGCCGAAGCCGCTGGTCGCCCGGAAGCCGACGGCCCCGGGGGCGACGCGGCGGTCGAGCCACAGCCGCCACACGGCGAACGGGGGCGCCACCTCGAGCGCGGCCAGGCGCTCGCGCCAGTCGGCGTCGCCGAGGTCGGAGCCGGAGACGAGCCGCTGCAGCGGGGCCCGGTCGGTGGCGAGCACGACGGCGTCGGCCTCCACGTCACCGGTGGTCGAGCCGACGACGACACCGTCGTCGGACGTCGAGACGCCCGAGACCGAGGCACCGGTGCGCAGGTCGACCCCGAGACCGCGCAGGTGGTCGGCGAGCGGGCCCCACAGCGTCGTCTCGAAGTCGTCCACGGGGACGTCGAAGAGCAGACCTTCGCTCGATCCGACGAAGTAGGTGTGGAACATCGCGACCAGCTCGCCGGCCGAGAACTCGCGCGAGTCGGCGAAGAAACTGCGGGCGAAGACCTCGAGCGCGAGGTGGCGCGCCTGCTCGGGGAAGCGCAGCCGGTCGAGGAAGTCGGCGGCGCTGACGCCGTCGTACCGCTCGAAGGTCGCCGGGAAGTCGACGTCCATCAGCTCCATCGCGGCCGCGACGTCGACCGCGGCCAGGTCGCGCAGCGAGAAGGTCGGCGAGCGCAGGATGAAGTGCCCGATGTTGAGCGGGAGCGTGCGAGCCAGGCCGCAGAACGAGTCGGTCGGCCCGTCCTTGAGCGTCAGCGGGTAGTCGGCGACGGGGGCGAGGCGCTCGAGCGCCGGGTCGGTACGACGCAGCAACGCCCTCAGGTTGTAGTACTGCCGGAAGAACGCGTGGAACCCCCGGCTCATGGTGTGGCCGTCGGGCCCCTGCCACGCCGCGACCCGGCCGCCGAGCTGCTCCGAGCGCTCCAGCAGGGTCACCCGGACACCGCGCTCGGCGAGCGCGGTCGCCGCCGTGAGGCCCGCGATGCCGCCGCCGACCACGGCCACGTGGTGACGCCCGCCGTCGTCGGCCGCGCCCGCCACCGGGGCGTGCCAGACCGCGTGCTTGTCGCGCCCGGGCCGCCAGCCCGTCCCCGGCCTCACGCGGAGGGCCGGCGTGCGACGAAGGTGTGCAGCACGCCACGCTGCCAGCCGCCGAAGCTGCGGCTGCGCACCTCGTCGAACCCGACGGCGACGAGGCGGCCGCGGAGCCGCTCAGCGCCGTCGAAGTCGACGACGCTGCGCCACAGGTAGCGGTAGATCGGGCTGCGGGGGGCGGTGAGCAGGCCGAGCGGCACGACGACGCCCCAGCTGACGGCGTCCCAGACGGCGCGGGCGCGGCGGCTGTCGGCGACGCTGTACTCGTGGAGCACCGCCACGCCCCCCGGCACCAGCAGCCGACGGATGCCGGAGAGCAGCTGGTCGCGGGCCGCCACGTTGCGCACGAGGTACGCCGCGAACACGCCGTCGACCACCTCCTCGCCGTCGAGGTGCGCCCGGCCCCACGAGCCGGGGTCGAGGTGCTCGGCGTCGTCCTGCACGAAGTGCACCGGGGTGCGCCAGCGCTTGCGGCGAGCCTGGGCGAGCATGCCGGCCGAGCCGTCGACGCCGACGAGCTCGTACGTCACCCCGGCCTCCTCGAGCGCCTTCTCGAGCGCGCGGGTGGAGGCGCCGGAGCCGCAGCCGAGGTCGACCACCCGCACCGGCCGGTCGGCGGGTCGCGGCAGTTGCTCGACGAGCACGCGGGCGGAGCCGAGCAGCTGCGCGTGGTAGCCGGGGTTGAGCGCCACCATCAGGTCGTAGGTGGTGGCGACCTCGTCGAAGCGCTCCGGCACGGCCTCGGTGTGGGGGGCCGGCCGCGACCCGGTCGGGTGGCTGGTGGGGGCACTCATCGGACGGGTTCCTCCCGGGTCTCGGTGACGGCCGCGCGATCCTCGTCGCGACCCAGGTGCACCCACACGAGCAGCGCGAGGGTGACCATGCTGAAGCCGAAGGCGAAGTCCTCCACGGGGATGTCCCACGGCGCTCGCACCCCGAGGGTCTGCGCGTCGTCGTAGAGCACGATGGGGTCGGAGAGCTTGGTCAGCCACCCGTCGACCGGCACCTGGAAGCCCAGCACGATCGCCATCGCCAGCCAGTACTGCAACCGGCGGAAGATGCCGGTGCGCAGCCAGAGCACCTCGAGGGCGACCACGGCGGGCACCGACAGCGCGGCGAGCAGGGTGTACTCGGGCATCAGGCGACCTCCTCCGGGGCGGGCCGCCGCGACCGCATCCAGGCCAGCGAGCGGCCGACGGCCTCCCAGGTCAGGAGCCCGCAGATCGGCACCACGACGAAGAAGACCAGCTCCTCGATCGGCATCGCGAACGGCGGGATCATGATGCCCGTCGTGTAGCGCTCGCTGTAGTCCCAGTGGCCGCGGATGATCCCGACGACGTCCCAGACGCCGAAGACCACCACGACCGGGAGCAGCGTCAGCAGCAACCGCTTGGGGCGCCGCCAGACCCGGGCTCCGAGCACCAGCTCGAGCGGCAGGGTGAGCAGCAGGCAGGCTGCCATCAGCAGCAGGTACTGGTACTGGTCCATCGGGGTCGAGCGTAGAGGCAGGACCCCGACGAGCCGCTCAGTCCCCCGAGTCGGGGTCGTCGGCCCAGACGCGGAACTCGCCCCGGTCGCGGTGCATCTCCCACAGCCGCTCCGCGATGACCTGCGGGTCCTTGCGCGGGTGACCGTCCTCGATGGCGCCGGGGATGACCATCTGGGCGACGTGGATGCCGTCGTCGGCGAGCGCCTCGTGCAGCATCTGGGCCAGCGCGGTCTCGCCCGCGAAGGCGACCGAGGTGCCGGCCACGTGGGCGCCCGGCTTCACCGCGCTGCCGCCGTTGACCAGCAGCACGGTGCCACCGCCCAGCACGCGCATGTGCTGCAGCACCTGGTGGACCGCGGTGAGCAGGCCGTAGACCGAGAACTCGATGGCCGGTTGCAGGTCCTCGACGGTGGTCTCCAGCACGGGCCGCAGGAACTCCTTCGCCGGCAGCGGGCTGTACTGCAGTACCTCCACCGGGCCGAGGTCGGCGCTGGCGTGCTCGAGCGCCGAGCGCAACGACGCCGCGTCACGCACGTCGGCGGCGTACCCGCGGGCCTCGATGCCCTCGGCGGACAGCTGAGCGGCGAGGTCGTCGAGGCGTCCCTGGCTGCGGGAGACGAGGGCGACGGAGAATCCCTCCCGGGCGAACCGGCGGGCGACCTGGGCGCCGAGCCCGGGACCGGCGCCGATGATGGCGAGTGTCGGCATGCGCGGTGCGTTCCCGGACCGTGCCGGGGGAAACCGGCCGCGGCCGGGGTGTGTCGGCCCTCACGCGTGGGGCACCCCCGGAAAGGGCAAGACTGCTCCTGTGCACGCGTGTGCACCGCGGTCGGCTCGGTGACGGCACGCGTCCGCCCGTCACGCAGGCCTTGGGGGAGGCACCATGGACACGACCGACCCGGGTTGGTACCGCGACCCGTCCGACGCCCGTCGTCACCGCTTCTGGGACGGCGAGCAGTGGCTCAGCGAGTGCCAGCAGCTCCGTTTGCAAGGCCACGAGGGCCGCTGCCCCGACGACGACGCCTAGGGCCTCAGGCGCAGCGCAGCAACTGCTTGTCGCGCACCAGGGCGGCGTCCAGCGTGCGGTAGCCGACGTCGTCGAACAGGACCACGACCTCGCGGCCGCTGCGCTCGGTCACCACGCCGGCGCCGAACTCGTCGTGGCTGACGCGCGCGTCGACGGCGTACGGCGCCTCCTCGCCCCCGGCGCCCTCGTCCATCTCCAGCGCCGTTCCCGAGCGGCACGTGTCGCAGCGCCCGCACTGCTCGGCCTGCTCGCCGAAGTAGCCCAGCAGCGACACGGTGCGGCAGCGCGGTGTCTCGGCGTAGTGCCGCACCATCTCGACGCGGCTCCGGTCGAGCTCGCGGCGGGCGTCGGCGACGGCGACGGCCGCCTCGACGGGCGCCACGGGCCGGGCCTCGTCGGCTCCCGCGTGCACCTGGCCGAGGGCCAGCAGGTTGAGCAGCCGAGCGGTCTTGCGGCGGCCGAACGGCAGCTCCTCGGCGAGGGCGGCCGGGTCGGCGTCCTCCGGTCGCTCGTGCAGCGCCCCCACCACCCGCCGCAGGTCGGCCTTGCTGGGCACGCCGGCGGTGAAGAACCGTCCGAGCGTGAGGTCGCCGTCGTGGAACAGCAGCGTGGCCCGGGCGGTGTCGCCGTCGCGACCACCACGGCCGGCCTCCTGCCAGTAGGTGTCGAGCGACTCCGGCGCCTGGGCGTGCACCACGAAGCGCACGTCGGGCTTGTCGATGCCGAGCCCGAAGGCCGAGGTCGCCACGACGACGTCGAGCTCCCCCGCCATGAAGCGCTCCTGCACCTCGTCGCGCCGGCGACGGCCCAGACCGGCGTGGTACGCCGCCACGGCAGCACCGGGCACCTCGTCGGCGATCCGGCCGGCGAGGCGCTCGACGCCCGGTCGGGTGCGGGCGTAGACGAGCCCGGCGTGTCCCCGGTCGACCTCCTCGGCGACGAGCGCGACGGCTGTCGCGTGCTGGTCGTCCTCGTCGCGGCACCGGCGCACGTCGAGGACGAGCTCGGGCCGGGCGAAGCCGGTGACGACGACGTGGGGCTCGCGCAGACCGAGACGCTCGACCACCTCGTCGCGCACCGGGGCCGCCGCGGTGGCGGTCATGGCCAGCACGGGTCCGTCCGTGACCTCCCGCAGCACCGGGCCCAGCCGCTGGTAGTCGGGCCGGAAGTCGGATCCCCACGTCGACACGCAGTGGGCCTCGTCGACCACGGCCAGCACCGCACCCACCTCACCGACCTCGCGCCGTACGTCGGGGTCGGCGAGCAGCTCGGGCGAGCACAGCAGGTAGTTGACCGAGCCGTCCTTCGCCGCCCGCAGCGCCTCGCGCCGCTGCGCCGGACTCTCCCGGGAGCTCAACCGGGCGGCCGCGACCTCACCCGGCGCGGCGGCCACCGCATCGACCTGGTCCTGCTGCAGCGCGAGCAGCGGCGAGACCACGACGACCGGCCCGCCGAGCAGACGGCCCGCCACGAGGTAGGTCAACGACTTGCCCGACCCGGTCGGTGACACGAGGAGCACGTCGCGGCCGTCGACCAGGGCGGCGACAGTCTCCTCCTGCCCAGCCAGCAGCCGGTCGTGCCCGAAGTCCTCGTGTGCGACCCGCGCGACGTCGTCTGTGCTCACCGTGCGGGCGTGCCCAGGCCGAGGGGGGCCTCATGCCTCCCGCGGCGGCCAGGGCTCCGGCGGGCCCGACGGCACCGTGGGTGCGGTCGTGCAGGCCTCAGATAGTCGAGCTCCACCTGCGTGGACGGCCGTGCACCGGGTACGAGCGCATCGGTCCCGCCGGGTGACGAACCGCCGTCCGATCCCGGCGGGCCCCAACCACCTCTGATCGGACGGCGCCGGGGAGGCCCGCCGTGGACGACGTCACCGCACTGGCCGTGACCTGCCCGGGTTGTGGCGTCGCGCTGGCGCAGTTCCACGTCGCCCACTTCGAGGCCGGACGGCGCAGCACCACGATCGAGCTGCTCTGCCCGACTCACGGCTGCGAGCACCACGGGCGGCCCGACGGGCACGTCGGCACCGCGCAGCGGCGCGACGGGGCCACCGACCCCGCGCTGCCCACGCAGCGGCTCGACGAGCCCGTCTAGGGACCCTGACGGCGAGGGCCCCGCGAGACCCCCGACGCACAGCGGAAAGTGGAGGGCCGCACGCGCGCCGGGGGCATGGGCTGGTCAGAAGAAATCCCGCCACGCCATCCCCCTGGCGCAGCTCCCTCTTCTCCGGCACGGCACCGTTCGGGCGACGGCACCGCAGGCCCAGGAAAGACTCTCCCCGGGCCGCGTACGACCTAAACCACCTGGTCAGCGAAATGTCCACGAGTCGGCCGAACGGCGGTGCCGGCCCAGCCGTGCCACGGTTGTCTACCCTGCAGCCGTGCCCGACGCCGCCGACCGACCGACCGCGCGCCTCACCGGCCTCGCCCGCTACCCCGTGAAGTCGTGCCGCGGCGAGTCCCTCGCGAGTGCCGCCGTCGAGCCCTGGGGACTCGCCGACGACCGCCGGTGGATGGTGGTCGACCCCGACGGCCACGTCGTCACGGCCCGCGAGGTCAACGCCCTCGTCCTGGTCGAGCCCAGCCTTGTCGACGGCGGGCTGCGCCTCACCGCGCCGGGCCGCGACCCGGTCGTCGTACGCCGCCCCGACCCGGCCGCCCAGCGCCCCGTCTCGCTGTGGCGCTCCACGCTCACGGCGGCCGACGCCGGGGACGAGGCGTCGGCGTGGTTCTGCAAGGTCACCGGCAGACCGGTGCGCCTGGTCTGGTTCGACGACCCGACCCGTCGGCCGACCAGCCCCGACTTCAGCCGGCCTGACGACCGGGTGTCGTTCGCCGACGGCTACCCGCTGCACCTGACGACCGAGGAGTCGCTCGCGGCGCTCGACGACCTGGCGCTCGAGGCGGCGCACGGCTTCGCCGACCCGCTGCCGATGACGCGGTTCCGTCCCAACGTGGTCGTCTCTGGCCTGCCCGCCTGGTCGGAGGACGACTGGCGGCTGCTGCGCATCGGCGGCGAGGACGGCGTGGTGTTCCGCGCCGTCAAGGGCTGCGCGCGCTGCGTGCTGACGACCGTCGACCCCGACACCGCCGAGCGTGGCCGAGAGCCGCTGCGCTCGCTGGCGCGCGGGAGGCGCTTCGACGGCGCCACCTGGTTCGGGATCAACCTGGTCCCCGACCTCCCGGCCGGCCCCGGCTCCCGCTGGCCCACGATCCGCGTCGGCGACACCGTCGAGGTCCTCGACGCGGTCGCTCCGGGCGACGGCCCGATGCGCGCCCGCACCGTCTCCTCCCCCGCCTGACCCGCCGAGGGGTCACTCCCTGACCGCCCAGAGGTCACTCCCTGACCGCCCACAGGTCACTCCGTGACGGCCGAGGAGTCACTCCCTGACGGCCGAGAGGTCACTCCCTGACGGCCGAGAGGTCAGTCCCTGACCGCCCAGAGGTCACTCCCTGTCAGCCCAGAGGTCACTCCCTGACAGCCCAGAGGTCACTCCCTGACCGCCGAGGGGTCACTCCCTGACCGGCCCAGTCTCAGCCCGACGAGAGGTCAGCTGTCGGGGCCCATGGTGGCCGCCCAGACGATGCCGACGACGACGGCGGCCGCGACCCCCAGCAGCAAGCCGACGATCGCCTCGCCCTCGTTGGTGGCGCGACCGGTGTCGGCCCGCCACCACCCCACCGCGCCCAGGACGATCGCCAGGGCGGCGGCCGGGGCGGCGACGATCTCGCCGACCACGGGGACGATCGCGAACAGCAGTGCGAACACCCCGACGAGCACCGACGCGGAGCCGACGGCGTTCCTCGACATCGCGTCCCCCTGGTCGTCGTGCGTCGGCTGCTCGCCCGGTCCATGATGACGGACCCGGTCGCAAGGGTGCACCGGACCTGCTCACGTCCGGCGGTCGGATCCTGCCGCCCGCCCCCTGCCCGCGTCCCCGGCCGCGCTCGGGTACGCCGCCTGACCGGGCGACGCGGGCGTGACTGCCGTGTCCGCGGTTCGCCCGATGGACCACGAGAACGGCAGTCCTAGCCCCACGGCCGTCAGGGAGTGACCCCTCGACCGTCAGGGAGTGACCCCTCGACCGTCAGGGAGTGACTCCTCGGCCGTCACGGAGTGACTCCTCGGCCGTCACGGAGTGACCCCTCGACCGTCAGGGAGTGACCCCTCGACCGTCACGGAGTGACTCCTCGGCCGTCACGGAGTGACTCCTCGGCCGTCAGGGAGTGACTCCTCGGCCGGGGTCAGGGCTCGAGGACGTAGCCGAGACCGGGTGAGGTGACGAGGTGGCGGGGGTGGGCGGGATCGTCCTCGAGCTTGCGCCGGAGCTGGGCGACATAGACCCGCAGGTAGTGGCTCTCGCCGAGGTAGCCGGGCCCCCAGACCTCGCGCAGCAGCTCCTCGCGGCCCACGAGCCGGCCGACGTTGCGCGCGAGCACGGCGAGCAACCCCCACTCGGTCGGCGTCAGACGGACCTCGGTGTCGACGCCGTCGACCCGGCGGCGCACCTGCTTGCGGGCGAGGTCGACGGTCAGGTCGCCCGCGGTGACGACAGGCGACGCAGAGGCGACCTCGGCGCCCCGGCGCACGGCAGCGCGCAGTCGCGCCATCAGCTCGTTCATCGCGAACGGCTTGGTCAGGTAGTCGTCGGCGCCGAGGTCGAGGGCCTCGATCTTCTCGTCGGTGTCCTGGCGGGCCGAGAGCACCACGATGGGCACGCTCGTCCAGCCGCGGAGGCCGGCGATGACCTCGGTGCCGTCGAGGTCGGGCAGGCCGAGGTCGAGCACGACCACGTCGGGGGTCTCCGACGACGCGAGCTCGAGGGCCCGGCGCCCGTCGGGGGCGACCACGACGTCCCAGCCCGTCGCGCGCAGGTTGATGGCGAGGGCACGGGCGAGCGCGGGCTCGTCGTCGACGACCAGCACCTTGTACGTGCGGGACTCGCTCACGAGCCGCCTCCTCTCGGCAGCGAGACGACCATGGTCAGGCCGCCCCCGGGCGTGTCCTCCGCTGCGATCTCGCCGCCGAGCGCCGTGGTCAGGCCCTGCGCGACCGCGAGGCCGAGGCCGAGGCCCGTCGAGGCACCCTGCTCCGGCCCCGCATGGTCAGAGAGCCGCTGGAAGGGGGCGAACATCCGCTCCCGCTGCTCGGGCGGCACCCCGCGGCCGCGGTCGACGACCACCACCTCGACGCGGGTGGGCAGCACGTGCGCCATCACGCGCACCGCCGGCGCGCCCTCGACGGCCCGTGAGGCACGCACGGCGTTGGACACGAGGTTGGCCACCACTCGTTCGAGCAGGCCGGCGTCGGTGCGCACCACCGGGGCGGGCTCGTCGACGTCGAGCACGACGGCACCGGGCGGGTGGCCGGAGACGGCGAGCGGGAGCACCTCGTCGAGGCTGCGGTCGACGAGGTGGGGCTCGACGAGGCCGCTCTGCAGCCGCGACAGGTCGAGCAGGTCGTCGATGAGATGCTCGAGGCGGTCGGTGCCGTCGACGAGCGAACCCTCGAGCTCGGCCCGGTCGTCGGCCGACAGCCCGCGGGCCGACAGGCCGTCGACCGAGGCGCGGATCGTCGCGAGCGGCGTGCGCAGGTCGTGGCCGACGGCCCGCAGCAGCGCGGTGCTGGTGCTCTGCGCGCTCTCGAGGAGAGCCGCCCGCTGGTCGCGCTCGCGCAGCCGCCGGTACTCCAGCACCAGGGACGTCTGCACCGCGAAGGCCTCCAGCACCCGCCGGTCGGTCGAGCGCAGCGTCTCGCCCCGCAGGCAGAGCAGGTGGTCGTCGTCGACGTCCACCTGGCTGGTGCCGGCGTCGGGTCGGTCGGGTGGGGTCTCGCCGGCGGTCGCGAGCGGCACCCACCCCGTCGTACGCCGCTCCAGCAGCGTCACGGCGTCCTGGCCGAAGGTCTCGCGCACCCGCTCGACGATGGCCTCGGCCGTGTCCTGGCCCGTGAGCACCGAGCGCGACAGCGAGCTCATGGTGGCCGCCTCTGTGCGCGCGCGCAGCGCGTCACCGGCACGCCGGGAGGCGAGGTCGACGACCGTGGCGACCCCGGCCGCCACGGCGACGTAGACGATCAGGGCGAGGAGGTTGGCCGGCTCGGCGACGGTCAGCACACCGGTCGGCGGCGTGAAGTACCAGTTCAGCGCGAAGAAGCTGATGACCGCCGCCACCAGCGCTGGTCGCAGGCCCCCGACCAGTGCGACCACGACCGTGCCGGCCAGCAGCAGCATCTCGGCCAGGGGCAGCTGGTCGGTCTCCTGGAAGGAGCCGAGCACCCAGGTCAGCACCAACGGCACGACGACCGCGCCGATCCAGCCGGCAGCCTGACGGCGGCGGCTCAGCGGTGACGAGGTCGACCCGCGCCGCACGCTCCGGGCCACCTGGTCGTGGGTGACGAGGTGCACGTCGATCGCCCCGGCGAGCTGGGCGATCCGGTCACCGGTGGTGCCAGCGAAGAGCCGGCGCAGCCGGCTGTGCCGGGACACGCCGACGATGATCATGGTGGCGTTGGCAGCGGTCGCGAAGTCGACCACGGCCGGGGCCACGTCGTCGCCGACGACGGAGTGGAAGCTGCCGCCGAGCGAGGCGACGAGCTGCTGGGCGCGCGCGATCCGGGAGCGGTCGTCGGTCTGCAGGCCGTCGGCAGCGATGACGTGCACGGCGATGAGCTCGGAGCCCTTGGCCCGCTGCGCCAGCCGGGCCCCGCGCCGCAGCAGGGTCTCGCTCTCGGTGCCGCCCGTCAGCGCCACCACGATGCGCTCCTTGGTGGGCCACGGGTGGTCGATGTCGTGGGCCCGCCGGTAGTCGCCCAGTGCGTCGTCGACCCGGTCGGCCAGCCACAGCAGCGCCAGCTCGCGCAGGGCCGTGAGGTTGCCGGTGCGGAAGTACGACGTGAGCGAGGCGTCCACGCGCTCGGCCGGGTAGATGTTTCCGTGCGCCATGCGACGGCGCAGCGCGTCGGGCGCCATGTCGACCAGCTGCACCTGGTCGGCCGCACGCACCACCTCGTCGGGCACGGTCTCGCGCTGCCGCACCCCCGTGATGCGCTCGACCTCGTCGTTGAGCGACTCGAGGTGCTGGATGTTGACGGTCGTGATCACGTCGATGCCGCGCTCGAGCAGCTCCTGGACGTCGGCGGCGCGCTTCTCGTGCCTGCTGCCGGGCACGTTGGTGTGCGCCAGCTCGTCGACGCACACGACCGCAGGGTCGCGAGCCACGACCGCGTCGACGTCGAGCTCGGTGAAGGTGGCGCCGCGGTGCTCGACGACCCGTCGCGGCACCACCTCCAGCTCGCCCACCATCGCCTCGGTCAGCTGCCGTCCGTGGGTCTCGACGAGGCCCACCACGATGTCGGTGCCGCGCTCGCGGCGCCGCTGCGCCTCGCCGAGCATGGCGTAGGTCTTGCCCACGCCAGGTGCGGCGCCGAGGTAGACGGTCAGCCGTCCTCGCCGCCGGTCGCCGTCGCTCACGGGACCAGTGTCTCGCGCGACGTCACGAACTGCCGCCCGCCGCCGCCCGCACGGCGAGGTTGAGCTCGAGCACGTTGACGCCGGGCTCGCCGAGGACGCCCAGCGACCGCCCGTCGGTGTGCTCCGCGACGAGGCGGCGTACGTCGCCCTCCGACAGGTCGTTGGCCCGCGCGACCCGCGCCACCTGCAGGGCGGCGTACGCGGGGCTGATGTCGGGGTCGAGGCCCGAGCCCGAGGCGGTGACGGCGTCGGCGGGGATCGCCGAGACGGGCACGCCCTCCCGCGCTGCGATCTCCCGCTGCCGCTCGCGGATCGCCGAGACGAGCTCGGGGCTCTCCGGGCCGAGGTTCGAGCCGTAGCTGTTGAGGGGGTCGTAGCCGTCGCCGGCCGCCGACGGCCGGGGCTGGAAGAGCCCGTCGTCGTCGACGAGCTGGCCGAGCAGGGCAGAGCCGACGGCGTCGGTCGGGTCGGTGGTCCGCTCCCCCGTCGCGGTCACGAGCGAGCCGTCGGCCCGCCACGCGGTCGCGACCTGGGCGACCCCGGTGACGAGCAGCGGGTAGGCCAGGCCGAGCACCAGCGTGGCGACGACCATCACGCGGAGGCCGGCCAGCGCGAAGCGGCCCAGGGCGAGGAGGTCCTTCATGTCGGGTCCTTTCGAGGGGTCCGGCGGCTCAGAGGCCCGGGACCAGGGAGATGACGAGGTCGAGCAGCTTGATGCCCACGAAGGGCGCGACGAGCCCGCCGATGCCGTAGACCAGGATGTTGCGGCGCAGCAGCGCGGCGGCCGACGTCGCGCGGTAGCGCACGCCGCGCAGCGCCAGCGGCACCAGCGCGACGATGATCAGCGCGTTGAAGACGACGGCCGAGACGATGGCTGACTCCGGCGACGACAGCCGCATCACGTTGAGCACCTCGAGCTGGGGGAAGGCGCCGACGAACATCGCGGGGAGGATCGCGAAGTACTTCGCCACGTCGTTGGCGACCGAGAAAGTGGTCAGCGCACCGCGGGTGATGAGCAGCTGCTTGCCGATCTCGACGACCTCGATGAGCTTGGTGGGGTCGGAGTCGAGGTCGACCATGTTGCCGGCCTCCTTGGCGGCGATGGTGCCGGTGTTCATGGCCACGCCGACGTCGGCCTGGGCGAGCGCCGGGGCGTCGTTGGTGCCGTCGCCGCACATCGCGACCATCCGGCCGCCCGACTGCTCCTGCTTGATCAGCCGCATCTTGTCGTCGGGGCTCGCCTCGGCGAGGAAGTCGTCGACCCCGGCCTCCTCGGCGATCGCCTTGGCGGTGACGGCGTTGTCGCCGGTGATCATGACGGTGCGGATGCCCATGGCGCGCATCTCGGCGAAGCGCTCGCGGATGTCCTGCTTGACGACGTCCTTGAGGTGGATGACGCCCAGCACCCGGGCAGGTTCTCCGCCGGCGCGCTCCGCGACCACGAGCGGCGTGCCGCCCGAGGCGCTGACGCGCTCGACGAGCTCCGCGAGGCGGGGACTCTCCATGTCCTGGCCACCCTCGCGCACCCAGGCAGTCACTGCCGACGAGGCACCCTTGCGGATGCTGCGGTCGGGCAGGTCGAGGCCGCTCATGCGGGTCATGGCGGAGAACTCGACGAGCTCGCCGGAGCGGCCGGCCGCGTCGCTCACCGTGTCGTGCTGGGCCCGGACGAGGGCGACGATGCTGCGGCCCTCGGGGGTCTCGTCTGCGAGCGACGACAGCAGCGCGGCCTGGGCGAGCTCGGCGGCGGAGACGCCGTCGACCGGGAGCAGCTCGCTGGCCTGCCGGTTGCCGTGGGTGATGGTGCCGGTCTTGTCGAGCAGCAGCACGTCGACGTCGCCCGCGGCCTCGACCGCCCGGCCCGACATGGCGAGCACGTTGCGGCGTACGAGGCGGTCCATGCCGGCGATCCCGATCGCCGAGAGCAGGGCACCGATGGTGGTCGGGATGAGGCAGACCAGCAGCGCGACCAGCACCAGCACGCTCTGCGGGGCGTCGCTGTAGTCGGCGAAGACGTAGAGCGTCGCGCAGACGACGACGAAGACGATGGTCAGCGACCCGAGCAGCACGTTGAGCGCGATCTCGTTGGGGGTGCGCTGGCGCTCGGACCCCTCGACCAGGGCGATCATCCGGTCGATGAAGGAGTGGCCGGGGTCGGAGGTGATGCGCACGACGATCCGGTCGGAGAGCACGGTGGTGCCGCCCGTGACCGCCGATCGGTCGCCGCCGGACTCCCGGATCACCGGTGCCGACTCACCCGTCACCGCTGACTCGTCGACCGACGCGACGCCCTCGACGACCTCGCCGTCGCCGGGGATCCGCTGGCCGGCCTCGACGACGACCAGGTCGCCGGCGCGCAGCGACGTGGACGCGACCTCCTCGACCGTGCCGTCCGGCCGCTGTCGTCGCGCCGGGGTCTCCTGCTGCAGCGACCGCAGGCTGGCCGCCTGCGCCTTGCCGCGACCCTCGGCCACCGACTCGGCGAGGGTGCCGAAGAGCACCGTCAGCCACAGCCAGGCCGTGACCAGCCAGCCCAACGAGCTGGGGTCGACGACGCTGAGCACGGTGGTGACGACGGCACCGACCTCCACCAGCAGCATGACGGGGCTGGCGAGCAGCTTCCGCGGATCGAGCTTGCGCAGCGCCCCGGGGAGCGCCTCGGCGAGCCGGGCGGGGCTGAAGACGGCGCCCGTGGACGCGGCCTCCGTGGAGGGGGTGGGGGCAGGGGCGGTCGTTGTCACGAGAGCGACTCCACGATCGGGCCGAGTGCGAGCACGGGCACGTAGGTCAGGCCGACGACGACCAGGGCCACGCCCGTGAGCAGCACGACGAAGAGGGGACGGTGGGTGGGCAGGGTGCCGGGGCCGGCGGGGCGCACCGCCTGCCGGGCGAACCGCCCAGCGAGCGCGAGCACCAGCACCAGGGGGACGAACCGGCCGAGCGCCATGCAGGTGCCGAGCAGCGAGTTGTAGAAGGGCGTGCCGGAGGTGATGCCGCCGAAGGCGGAGCCGTTGTTGTTGGAGGCCGACGTCACGGCGTACAAGGCCTCGCTCAGGCCGTGCGGCCCGTCCTCCTGCAGGCCGGCGAGGCCGGCGGACGTGCCGAGCGCCAGGGCGCTGCCGACGAGCACGAGGATCGGCGTGGTCAGCACGTAGCCCGCGACCAGGACGATCTCGCGCTGGCCGATCTTCTTGCCGAGGTACTCCGGCGTCCGGCCCACCATGAGGCCGGCGAGGAAGACCGTCAGGACGGCCAGCAGCAGCATGCCGTAGAGGCCGCTGCCGACGCCGCCGGGCGAGACCTCGCCCAGCATCATGTTGAAGAGCGCGACGCCGCCGCCCGGCGCGGTGAGCGAGTCGTGCATCGCGTTGACGGCGCCGGTCGAGGTGCCGGTCGTCGAGGCGGCGAACAGCGCGGACGCGGCCTCCCCGAAGCGGACCTCCTTGCCCTCCATCGCGCCGCCCGCCAGCTGCGGCGCCGTACCGGGCCCGGCGAGCTCGGCCCAGGTCAGCAGGCCGACCGAGGTGCTGAGCAGCAGGGCCATCACGCTCAGCACCGCGACGCCCTGGCGACGGTCGCCGACGATGCGGCCGAAGGCCACCGCCATCGAGAACGGGACGAGCAGGATCAGGTAGATCTCGAAGAGGTTGGACAACCCCGTCGGGTTCTCGAACGGGTGCGCGGAGTTGGCGTTGTAGAAGCCACCGCCGTTGGTGCCGAGCTCCTTGATGACCTCCTGGCTGGCGACGGGGCCACCGGTGATGGCCTGGGTCTGCCCGGTGAGGGTCGTGACCTCCTGGGGAGAGGCGAAGTTCTGGACGACGCCGAGCACCACGAGCACCGCGGCGCCGACGAGCGCGAACGGCAGCAGCACCCGTACGACGGTGCGCACGAGGTCGGCGTAGAAGTTGCCGACCCGCCCCCCGGCCTCGCTGCGCGACAGCCCGCGGGCGAGAGCGGCGGCGACCGACATGCCGACGGCGGCGGAGACGAAGTTCTGCACGGTCAGGCCGGTCATCTGGGACAGGTGGCCGAGGGCCGCCTCGCCGGAGTACCACTGCCAGTTGGTGTTGGTGACGAAGGAGACCGCGGTGTTCCACGCGCCGTCCGCCGGCAGCGGGCCGAAGCCCAGCGACAGCGGCAGCCACTGCTGCACCCGCAGCAGGGTGTAGAGCAGCAGCACACCGACCAGGGAGAACCCGAGCACCGCGAGGGCGTAGCTGCGCCACTTCTGGTCGGCGTCGGCGTCGACCCGCATGACCTTGTAGACGCCGCGCTCGACGGCGAGGTGACCCTCGGAGGTGTAGGTGTGGGCGAGGTAGCGGCCGAGGAGCGGCACGCTCAGTGCCAGGACGACCACGAGACAGGCGACCTGGGCCAGGGCGAGGCCGACCTCGCTCATGCGGGGTCCTCCTCGTCGAAGCGGGCGAGGATGCCGACCAGCAGCGCGAGCGCCGCGAAGACCACGAGGGTCACGAGCACGAAGACGATGTCGTTCACGCTCCACATCACACGCCCGTCGAGCACCGCCCCGGTGCCGTCTTGACGGCTTCTTGACACCCGCGGCGGACGCCCTGACGTGGTCTTGACACCGGCGTGACGTGGGTCGCTAGGGCGTGCGCGCGAGTGCCGCACCGAGCTGGTCGGCCAGGGCCGCCGCCACGACACGTTGGGGCGCCGTGGTCCAGGCGACCGAGGTGGTGGCGGTGACCTGGAGGACTCCCAGCACCACGCCACCACTGCGCACGGGGACCTCGAGCACGTCGCCGACCGGCAGACCGCTGCGGTCGACGTCGACGGTGCGCTCACCCCAGGTCACCGATCCGTCGGGGTGGAGCCGTGGGTGGCCGCCGGGCTGTCGCCGCCGGAAGACGCAGGAGTCAGCTCCCAGCACCTCGACGACCTGCTGCTCGACGAACGTGCCCACAGCCGCCGCCGGTGCGTCCCCCGAGGCGACCATCCGCCCTGCCCGGGTCACCCCGTCGAGGTATCCGGCCTGCCGGCCGGCGTCGCCCTGCTGCCGTCGTCCCCACAGGGCGAGCTCGCCGACCGCGAGCCCGACGACGGTCAGCACGACCACCGCCTGCAGGTCGTCGGGGTCGCTGATGGTGGGTCGCCCGTAGGGTCGGGTCAGCAGCAGGTCGAGCCAGAGCGCGGACGAGAGTGCGGCCAACGGCCCTGCTGCCCGGATCCCCGTGGCGGCCACTGCCACGACCACGAGCACGAGGACGAGGGCTGCGTTGGCCGCCTCGACGTCTTCGCGCCACGGCACGAGGGCGAGGCAGGCCAGCGGTGGCACCAGCAACGCCGCCGCGACCACCAGGCGGCGGTCGGGGCCGGTCCGGACCGCCGGCACGCGCTCGTCGGTGTCGTCCAGCGGGTCGCGCGTGCGCGTCTGGTCCTCCATCCACCCAGGGCGCCACGAACCGACCACGACGCGCCAGGGCCTTGACGCGATCCTGACGCCAGACCCGTGGATCATGACGCCCCGGCAGACTGGTGGCGTGAGCGACGACCAGGCGCCACCCCTCGGACGGCTTCCTCGGCTGCGGCTCGTCCTGCTGGTGCTCGTCCTGGGAGCCGCGGCCGCGGTCTTCGGGTTCGGCGACGTCGTCTCCGTGGCCGAGGTGCGCGCCACGGTCGACCGCGCCGGACCGCTGGCACCCGCGGCGTACGTCGTCGTCGGCGCGCTGCTGGCGGCAGTGCTCGTCCCGGGCCCGGTGCTGGCCGGGGCGAGCGGGCTGCTGTTCGGCGCCGTCCTCGGCACCGTCGTCACCCTCGGCTCGACCCTCGGCACGGCACTGGTCGCGCTGGTCGTCGGACGCGCGGCCGGGCGGGACGGCGCCCGGGCGGTGCTCGGGGTCGAGCGCGCCTCCCGCACCGAGGGGCTGCTCGAGCGCCGCGGTCTGCTCGTCGTCGCCGCGCAGCGGCTCACGCCGGGCGTGCCGGACGCCCCGATGTCGTACGCGTTCGGCGCGCTCGGCGTCCGGACCTGGCAGGTGGTGCTCGGCACGCTGGTCGGCTCCGCACCCCGCGCCTTCGCCTACACCGCCATCGGCTCGTCGCTCGACGACCCCACCTCTCCCGTCGCCATCGCCGGTGTCGTCGTCTGGCTCCTCGTCGCCGTCGTCGGCCTCGAGGTCGCCCGCCGCGCCTGGGTCCACCGCGGCCGCACCCCCGCTCCCTGAGGTGTGGGCGCAGCGAGCCCCACCGCTCCCTGAGGTGCGAGCGCAGCGAGCCCCACCGCTCCCTGAGGTGCGAGCGCAGCGAGCCCCACCGCTCCCTGAGGTGCGAGCGCAGCGAGCCACGAAGGGCGCCCCCTCGTGACACCCCGCTCGTCCCTCGCGGGCCTCCTCGGGGACCGGCACCCCACCCCCGCCCCCTGAGGTGTGGGCGCAGCGAGCCCACCCGCTCCCTGAGGTGCGAGCGCAGCGAGCCACGAAGGGCGCCCCCTCGTGACACCCCGCTCGTCCCTCGCGGGCCTCCTCGGGGACCGGCACCCCACCCCCGCTCCCTGAGGTGCGAGCGCAGCGAGCCCCACCGCTCCCTGAGGTGCGAGCGCAGCGAGCCACGAAGGGCGCCCCCTCGTGACACCCCGCTCGTCCCTCGCGGGCCTCCTCGGGGACCGGCCCTCCACCCCCGCCCCCTGAGGTGCGAGCGCAGCGAGCCACGAAGGGCGGCGGTCCGTCGCCGCAGGACCCGTCAGAACACGTAGCCGAACCGGGCCAGGTCGGTGGCGTGGGCCTGCTCGACGAGGCGGCGGGAGGGGGCGTCGTACGCCCTCCAGTAGGCACGGTCGCGGTCGGTGACGTTGGTGGGTGGCACGGCGAGGTCGAGGTCGAGCAGGTCGCGGACGTCGGTCTCGAGGTGCTCCATGCGCAGCACGACGTCGGCCTCGTCGACGTGCCCCCGGTTGACCCGACGCGGCTCGGCCGGGTCACCGACGGCCTGCGCCAGCCAGTCCGGGAACTCCAGCGTGACGGCGTCGACGATCCGGTCGACGGCGCCGGGCACCCGGTGCACCCACGAGTCGGGGTCGCGCAGCTCGTGCACCCACCGGGTGCGCGTGCGGGCGTGCTCGGCGACGTAGAAGTCGAACGGGTTGCGCGTCGTCGTCACCACCCGCAGCCCGTGGTCGGCGGGCAGCAGCCCGGCGGCGACGAGCTCCGTCACGGTGCCGTGCTTCGCGTCGACGCCGTACGTCGCCTCGCCCGCGGCCGGCACCACACGTGCGTCCCGCTGCTGCGACCACGCCGTGAGCAGCGCCGTGCTGGCCGTGCCGGGGGCCGCGGTGAGCACCAGCCCGGCCCGCCCGTCGATCAGGGCCACGTCGGCGCGGGCTCTCGAGGCGGGGTCACGCCCGACCACGTACCCGGTCGCGACCGCCTGACGAGCGGGGGGTTGTGATGCGTGTCACCTTCGTGATGGATTGGGCACGACCGAACTCGGCACCACCACCCGGTGGTGCCTCCCGAGCAGAGGGAGCAGCCCGTGACGACCACCCCCGCCGACGTCCACGTCCCCGACACCCGTCGGCTGGCACCCGAGGCCGACCCCGCGACGGCTCCCGAGCGAGCGGGGCAGGCCACGCTCTACGAGCGGCTCGGCGGCTGCTACGGCATCGCCGGCGCCGTCGACATCCTGGTCGACCGCTTATTCCAGAACGTCAAGGTCAACGCCAACGAGCGGGTCCACGAGCACCACGGCAACCCGGCCAACGCCGCCGGCTACAAGTGGCTCGTGACGTCGTGGTCGATCGAGGCCGCAGGCGGCCCGAAGTGCTACGTCGGCCACGACATGGACACCGCCCACGAGCACCTCGCCATCGACGCCGCCGGCTTCGACGCCGTCGCCAAGGAGATCGAGGCGACCCTCGACTTCGTCGGCGTCCCCGACCCCGAGCTGCGCGAGTTCATGGACATCATCGAGAGCTACCGCTCGAAGGTGGTCCAGGCCTGACCGCGGGACCCCGTGGACGCGGGTGCCAAGGAGCCCTGCCTCGCTCGCCCGTCGCCCGTCGCGCGATCCGGGGTACGGGCCGGGCATGAGCCAACGTTGGAGCCGCCTGCTGTCCGCCGCCACCGCCTCGTACGGCGGCTACGCCCTGGTCAAGCCCGACCACCTGTGGAAAGCACTCGAGGCCGACCGGGGTGAGCGTGACGGGCTCGAGCTGCTCGCGCAGAGCTTCGGGGTGCGCGACCTCGCGATCTCGACCGTCGCGCTCAAGGCGAGGTCGCCGAAGGTGGTGCGGGCGGCGATGCTGCTGCGCATCGCCATGGACCTCGGCGACGCAGCGCTGCTGTCGAGCCGGGTCAGCGACCCGCAGGTCCGCACCAAGGTCCTGGCCGTGACCCTCGGCTGGGCCAGCCTCAACGCCACCGCCGTGGCGCTGGACTCGCGCGGCGACTGAGGCACGGCGTCCGCCTCGGCCCCACATGTAGTACCCCGAAAGCCGAACAACACCAGCCCCGGAGTCCACCGCCTGTGCACCCACCTGTGCAGTGCAGCCCGGACGGCCGCCGGCGGCCGCGTGTCGAGCCGCTCCTGCACCCCCGGCGCCGACCCGTCAGGCGACCATCCCGTGGGGGTCGATGACGTACTTCCGCGCCGACCCGGCGTCGAACTCCTGGTAGCCACGGGGGGCGTCGTCGAGGCTGATGGTGGTGGCGTTGACCGCCTTGGCGATCTCGGCCCTCCCCGACAGGATCATGTTCATCAGCTGCCGGTTGTACTTCTTGACCGGGCACTGGCCGGTGACGAAGGCGTGCGACTTGGCCCAGCCCAGGCCGAGCTTGACCCCGATCTGGCCCTCCTTGGCGGCGTCGTCGACGGCCCCGGGGTCGCCGGTCACGTAGAGGCCCGGGATGCCGAGGGAGGCGCCGGCGCGCGAGATCGTCATGATGTCGTTGAGCACCGTGGCCGGGGCCTCGGCCGCACCCTCGCCGTGACCGCGGGCCTCGAAGCCCACGGCGTCGACCGCGGCGTCGACCTCCCGCTCGCCCACGACGCCCTCGATGAGGTCGACGAGGTCGTCGCCCGAGCCCAGGTCGACGGTCTCGCAGCCGAAGCTGCGGGCCTGCTCGAGCCGGTCGGCGTTCATGTCGCCGACGACCACGACGGCAGCGCCGAGCAGCTGGGCCGCGTGCGCGGCGGCCAGGCCCACCGGCCCGGCCCCGGCGACGTAGACCGTCGACCCCGTCGTCACGCCGGCGGTGTAGGCACCGTGGTAGCCGGTGGGGAAGATGTCGGAGAGCATCGTCAGGTCGAGGATCTTCTCCAGCGCCTGGTCGCGGTCGGGGAAGCGCAGCAGGTTGAAGTCGGCGTACGGCACCAGGACGTACTCCGCCTGTCCGCCGACCCAGCCACCCATGTCGACGTAGCCGTACGCCGCTCCGGCGCGGGCGGGGTTGACGTTGAGGCAGATGCCGGTCTTGCCCTCGTTGCACATGCGGCAGCGGCCGCACGCGATGTTGAAGGGCACCGAGCAGATGTCGCCCTCGCCGACGAAGAGCACGTCGTCGCCGACCTCGACGACCTCGCCGGTGATCTCGTGGCCGAGCGACTGCCCGACCGGCGCGGTCGTGCGGCCGCGCACCATGTGCTGGTCGGAGCCACAGATGTTGGTGGTGACGAGCCTGAGGATCGCGGCGTGGGGGGCGGCCCGCTTGATGCCGAAGTGGTCCGCGACCTCGCGGGGGATCTCCAGCGCGGGGTAGTCGACCGACTCCACGGCGACCTCTCCCGGGCCCTTGTAGACGACGACGCGGTTTCCACTCATGGCTGCGCTCCTAGCGCTCGCACCGTTGCGAGCTGGTGGGGTCTCGCCACTCTGCTCCCCGGTCGGGGGCCTGTCCAGGGTCGTCGCGACCTAGACCAGCGGGGCCGGTCCGCCCCGTCCACGTGACAAGGGTTGGGCACAACTGATGTGCTCCCTCCTGTCGCGCCACCCGCCCCTCGTCCCCCGCGGGGAGCACGACGGGCGAGCAGAGCCCCGTCGTGCCTGCGGGTGGTGCGCGTCGTGGCGCCGCCGTGGAAGGCGGCGCCACCTGGCCCCGGGGCTCCCCCGACCCGGGGCCGGGCAGACCTCCGTGCTCGACCTCAGGGCGTGAGGTAGTCGCCGGCCTGGTGCTGCTCGAGGAGCCTCCGGGCCACGGTCGAGAGCTTGGTGTTGCTCTGCTGCGAGATCGTCACGAGCATCTCGAAGGCCGCCTTGTCGTCGATGCGGTACGCCGCCATGACGAGCCCGACGGCCTGTCCGATCATGGTGCGGCTGTCGATGGCGTTCTCGAGCTGCTCGAACTTCTCGACCGTCGCCGTCGCGAGCGCGCTGCTGGCCGCGAAGGCCCGGGCGACCTCAAGGTCACGGCGGTCGAAGGCGTCGGGCCGTCCTGAGTAGAGGTTGAGCGCACCGCTGCGGGTCTGGTCGCCGAACATCGGCACGCACAGCATGCTGCGGACCCCCAGCCGCGACCACGCGAGCGGTGACCACTGCCGCCACCGCGTCTCCGCGGTGAGGTCGACCACCCGCACCACGTCGTGCTGCTCCGCCGCGTCGACACAGGGGCCCTGCTCGAGCTCGGACTGCAGGTCGTCGCCCTGGCGGGCCACGTCGCTGCTGCTCGTCACCGTGCGCACGCCGTCGCGGGTCGTCATGGTGATGCCGGCGTGGTCGCACCTCGGCAGCAGCCGCACCGCGAGGTCGACGATCGCGCGCAGGTCGGCGTCGCCCCAGGCCGGGGAGTCGTCGCGCTGGGCGACGAGCTCACCGATCCTCGTGCGGACCGCGTCCGCGGACTTCTCGGTGGTCACGGGGCCGATCCTAGTGCGACCGGACGCGCCCCCTCCGGTCCCGGGTGCACCCGGCGCCGGCGGCGGCCCACGGCTGCGTGGCTGAACCGTGGGCCGCCTCGGCGTGGCGGTGCTCGCGAACCAACCACCCCGCCTGGTGGAGCCATGCCCCCGCTGCGGGGGCCACATGCGTCACCGACCCACCCGAGTCGGTCAGGCCAGGGTCCGACGCACCACGACCCGGGGGAAGCCGCCGGACACGGCGTCGGTGCGGCTCACGAGGGTGAAGCCGGCACGCTCGAACTGCTGCCGGGTGCCGACGTAGGCCATCGTCAGGTCGACCCTCTCGCCGCGGTTGTCGACGGGGTAGCCCTCGGCCGCCGGCGCGCCCCGCTCGGCGGCGTACGCCACAGCACCCTCGATCAGGTGGTGGGCGATGCCCCGGCCACGGTGGCCCGGTCGCACCCGCACGCACCACAGCGACCACACCGGCAGGTCGTCGACCTGCGGGATCTTGCGCGACCGGGCGAACGGCAGCTCGGAGCGGGGTGCCACCGCGGCCCACCCGACGACGGTGCCGTCGGCGTCGTACCCCAGCACGCCGGGCGCGACGTCGCGCTCGACCAGCCGGCGCACGTGCTCGCCACGCTCGGGCCCGACCAGCGAGCGGTTCGTCGCGGAGTCGAGGCGGTGGCTGAGGCACCAGCAGACGGAGGACGTCGGGTTCCTGGGCCCGAGCATCGACGCCACGTCGTCGAAGTCGGTCGCCGCGCGCACGGTCACGTCCATCCGCAGACGCTAGCGACCGCCGAGCCCTCCCGGAATCCTCCGGCGCGGGAGCGACCGGTGCGTCAGCGGGACGCGATCAGGCTGGTGACGCCGGCGACCAGGACGGCGTGCACGCGGTCGAGCTCGAGGCCGCGGACCACGTGCAGCGTCTCGATGGACTCGGACTGGCAGAGCAGGTCGATCGCCTCGGCGACCCCGTCGCGGGGCCCACCGGACGGGTCGACGAGCTCGTCGGCGAACTGCTCGTCCACCAACGTCCGCAGCTGGTGGCGACGCTGGACGACGATCTCGGCGAGCCGCGGCGCCTGCTGGGCCGCCGCCACGGCCACCCGCGCCGTCGGCGCCATCACCTGGTGCACCTGCACGCGGTGCGCGACGAACCGGTCGATCCGCTCGGGCAGCGACCCCTGGCCCACGTCGACGAGGGAGAAGGAGTGCTCGAGGGAGCCGTAGCGGTGTCGCAGGTAGCTCGTCAGGAGCTGCTCGCGGTCCGGGAAGTAGCGGTAGATCGAGCGCAGCGAGATTCCCGACCGTGCGGCGAGCTCCTCCGACGACGGGTTCGCCCGTCCCTCGAGGAAGAGGCTGTGGACCGCCTCCAGGACCGTGTCGAGGTTGCGGAGCCTGCGCTGTGTGCGCCCGTCGTGGCTCTCGGTCTGGTCACCCGGCACCATCGGTCGTGTCACGGTTGAAACTGTAACGATCGTGGTCTCTCG
Organism: Nocardioides marmoraquaticus; assembly: GCF_054777915.1. Lineage (NCBI taxonomy): Bacteria > Bacillati > Actinomycetota > Actinomycetes > Propionibacteriales > Nocardioidaceae > Nocardioides > Nocardioides marmoraquaticus. The sequence goes on from NZ_BAAHAA010000009.1 coordinate 47,575, forward strand.
AATTGAGCGCAACTCACCAATACGGCCCACGAGTGTCCGGTCGCGACCCGCGCCCCGGAGTCGTCATCACGGTGACCGGGCACGCGACCGGCCGCCCCCCGTGCGCCGACCAGGTCACCCACCCGGCGCGGTACGGCGCGCGGCTAGCGCAGCCGGTGGGGCGTGCCGGTGTCGGTACGGTCGGCCAGGGCGATGCGCGAGCCCGGACCCGACGCGGCCGCACCCCGCACGACCACCTCGACGACACCGTTCTCGACGGTCGCCTCCACGTCGTCCTCCGCCACCGAGTCGGGCAGCGTGATGACGCGTCGGAACTCGCCGATGTAGCGCTCGCGGACGTAGAAGTCGCCCTCGTCGCCCGCGGCCGGCCGGGTGCCCGACACGGTGAGCACGCCGTGGTTGAGGTGCAGGCTGACGTCGTCGGGACGCACCCCGGCGAGCTCGATGCGGATGACGAGGTCGTCGCCGCGGGCCAGGATGTCGGTCGTGGGCACCCAGGCCGAGGCGTGGGTGCGCTCGGCGGCCTCGTGGCCCCGGTCGGGCGCCCCGTGCATGCCGAGCGACCGCATCCGGCCGAGCTCGCTGAAGTAGTCGGTGACGCCCTCGAAGGGGTTGCGGTGCTGGCCGTCGGTCATGGGGGCTCCTGCGGTCGAGAGGCGGTGGCGAGGCGGTGGCGAGGTGTGGTCAGTCCAGGTCGAGGGGCCGGTCGAGGTCGACCGAGCGGAGGAACTCGCGGGCGACGTCGGCCTCGTCGCGTCCGTCGGTCACCTCGGCGTTCATGCCCACCACAGCCTCCTCGGTGAGCTCGCGGTTGACCGTGTCGACCACCTCGAGGAAGGCGTCGGCATCGATGCGCTCGAGCTTCGGCTCGCCGACGACCATCACGACGTTCTGCGAGCCGAAGAGCCGCTCGGGGTCCTCCAGCAGCTGGTAGCGACCGCTCGCCAGCTGCGGGTCGGTGGTGAAGGCGTCGACCACGTCGACCGCGCCGTCGTCCAGGGCGGCGTACTGCTCCCCCAGCGGGACCGCCTCGAAGGCGAGGTCGTCGAGGCCGTAGACGTCCTGCAGCCCCCGCAGGCCGAGGTCGAGGTCCTCGAACTCGGGCCGCGCCCCCAGCGTGATCGGCTCGCCGTCGACGCCCCGGGCGTCGGCGAGGTCGGCGATCGAGGTCAGCTGGTTGTCGCGGGCAAACTCCAGGGTGGTGGCGAGCGCGTCCTTGTTCTCGTACGGCGTCATCTCGCTCATCACCATGTCCTGGGTGGCGTAGAAGTCCTGCGCGGCGGCGTAGGTCTCCTCGGGGTCGAGCCCGGAGACGTCCTCCCCCGCCACGACCGACAGCACGGTGCCGGTGTAGGCGACGTAGCCGTCGATCTGCTGGGCGGCGAGGGCGTCGTCGAGGTCCTCGGCCGGTCCGACCCCCTTGCGGAGGTCGACGGCGTACCCGTTGACCGCGAGCGCCTGGCGCCAGAGCTCGCCGAGGATGCGCCCCTCGGGGAACTCCTGGGTGCCGAGCCGGATCCGCAGCGACGCACCCTGCGGCTGCTGCGAGGCGTCGGGGCTCTCGTCGGTGCCGCACGCGACGAGGAGCCCGCTCCCGAGCAGCAGCGCGAGTGCCGCACCGGCACCGGCCCGGCGCCTCACGAGGTCTCCGCCGACGCGGCCGTGGACTCCGGGTCCTGGCGCACCTCGAGGGTCGAGTCGACCTGCTCCACGGTCTCCCGGGTCTCTTGCCGCAGGGCCTTCACCCAGCACCAGGCCACGCCGACGATGACGAACGTGAACGGCACCGAGCCCAGCACCGCCGCCTGCTGGAGCGCCTGCAGGCCGCCGACGAGCAGCATCGCGCAGGCGATGCCGCCCATGAGGACGCCGAGGACCACGACCACGACCCTCGACGGCTCGATCGATCCGCGCGAGGCCATCGTCGCCATCACCACGGCGGCCGCGTCGGCGCCGGAGATGAAGAACAGTGCGATCAGCACGATGCACAGCGCCGAGCTGACGACCGGCAGCGGAAGGGCGTCGAGCGCGGTGAAGAGCGACAGCTCGGGCGTGGCCAGCGACCCGAGGATGTCGGCCGCGCCGGTGCGTTGCAGCTCGATGCCGGTGCCGCCGACCACGGCGAACCAGACGAAGCCGAAGCCCGTGGGGGCGGCGACCACGCCGAGGACGAACTCACGGATGGTGCGCCCGCGCGAGATCCGCGCGACGAACATGCCGACGAACGGCGCCCAGGAGATCCACCACGCCCAGTAGAAGATCGTCCAGCTCGCCATCCACTGCTCGTCGCCGACGCCGGTCTGCAGCGACATCGGGACCACCTGCAGCACGTAGTCGCCGATGGACTCGATGCCGTTGGAGATCACGAGCACGGTCGCGCCGCCCACGACGAGGAAGAAGACGAACAGTCCGATGGTGGCCACCGCACCCAGGTTGGCCAGGAAGTTGATGCCGCGCTCGACGCCGGACGTGGCCGACAGCAGGAACAGCGCGGTCACCACGACGATGATGACGACCGCGACGACGTCGGACTTGGGCACGCCGAAGAGGTAGTCGAGGCCGCTGTTGAGCTGCAGGCCGTTGAGCCCGAGCGCGGTCGCCGTGCCGAAGATCGTCGCTGCGATCGCCAGTGCGTCGATGAGGCGTCCGAGCGGCTTCTCGTGCGCTCGGGGACCGAGCACCGGGGTGAAGGTCGCGCTGACCAGCACCGGCTGCCCCCGCCGGTAGGCGAAGTACGCCATCGCGCCGCCGAGGATGGCGTACATCGCCCAGCCGTTGAAGCCCCAGTGGAAGTAGGTGTAGCGCAGCGCCGTCAGCGCCGCCTCCTGGGACTGCGGCTGCGCCTCGCCGTGCGGGGGCGCCGACCAGTGGGTGACCGGCTCGGCCACGCCGTAGAAGAGCAGACCCGCCCCGAGGCCCGCGGCGAACATCATCGAGACCCAGGAGAAGGTGCTGAACTCGGGACGCGAGCTGTCAGGACCGAGGCGCACCCGGCCCCACGACGGGTGGACGACGAGCACGACGCACAGCAGCAGGGCTGCGAAGGCGATCAGCACGAAGGCCCAGCCGAATTTGCCGATCACCCACCCGAGCGACGAGGACATCACGCTGCCCAGGGACGTCGGCGCGACGAGACCCCACAGCACGAAGGCGGCGATGAGCGAGGCCGACCCCCAGAACACGGCGGGGTCGACACCCTTGAGGTAGCGCGACACATTCTCTCCCAAGACAATCGGCGTGATCGGGAATGGAGCGGCAACGTACCCCAGTCACGGTGCTGCACGCGCCCGCGTCCTGTCGAGGGTGGTGTGCCCTAGTGAGGGGCCGCCGGGCGGACGGGGCCGCGCGAGGACCGCAGGCCGAGCGCCGCGACGGCGGAGAGGATGAGCAGCACGCCGAGGGCCGTGGCCGCGGTCAGGCGCTGGCCGAGCAGCGCGACGGCGAGGAGCACGGCGACCACGGGCTCGAGCAGCGTGGCCACGACCGCGACGCGCGCGTCGACCGTCCTGAGCGCGACGAAGAAGACGATGTAGGCCAGCGACATGGTGACGGCTCCGAGGTAGACGACCAGCAACCACGTCACGACGTCGTCGGTCCAGAGCGGACGGTCCGAGGCCGTGGCACCCGCCATCCCGAGCCCCACCAGGACCAGCGCCGCGACCGTGGTCGTCGCGATCGCCACGCTCGCGCCGTCCTCAGTCCGGAGGGCCGCGGCCGACTCGGCGGCGAGGGCGAAGGCGGTGCCCGACGCCAGCGCGAGCAGCACCCCGAGGGCGGGACGCGTGCCGGAGTCCGACGAGACCCCCAGGCACACGCAGAGGAGTCCGGCCAGCGCCGTGACGACCGCCGCGACCTCGTGCCGGGGCGGCAGCGACCTCGTCCGGCACGCGTGGACGAGCTGCGTCAGGACCGGAGGCCACCCGAGCGCGAGGATGGTGGCGACGGTGACGCCGACCCACAGCACGGCGACCGAGAAGCAGCTGACGAACACGCCGCTCAGGACCCCGATGAGCACCACCCGCGACGAGCTCCTGTGGGCGAGGGACCACGTCCTCCGTCGCACGCGGGCGCGCAGCAGCACGGCGGCGAAGACCAGCAGCGCGACCACGGCCCGGTAGCCCGTCACGGCCCACGGCGACAACCCCGACCGCGTCTCCACCACGTCGAGGGTGGGTCCGATGGTCCCCCAGACGACGCCGGCGACCGCCACCAGCAGGGTGCCCGAGGCGGCGTAGCCGTCTCGACGCGGTGCGGACCGCTGCCGTGCGCGACTCGGGAGGACCATCCGCATCGCCTCCTGGGGGTCGGGCGCGACGACGCGGGACCGCCGCCCGGGGAGTCTGTCAGCACCTGTCGCCGCCGCGGCCGATCACCCTGCGGCGGGCGCACCTGTCCGTGGTCAGCTCGCCGGGGCTCGCGGTGTAGTCCGCGAGCGACGACCTGTCCGCGGACCCTCGCCCCCGACGACCCGCGGGCCCACCGTCGCAGCATGGCGGCGACACGTCTGACCGACGGTGGGCTCGAGACGACGCTCATCTTCGAGCGCGGCCTCGAGCTGCCGCTCTTCGCCGCCTTCCCGCTGCTCACCTCGAGCGAGGGCCGGGCGACGCTCGAAGCGTACTGGGAGCCCTTCCTCGACCTCGCGCGCGCACGCGGAGCGGGCTTCGACGTCGACACGCCGACGTGGCGCGCCAGTCGCGACTGGGGCGAGCACCTGGGGCACGACGCCGCTGCGCTGCGGGAGACCAACATCGCTGCGGCCGGCTCCGCCCGGTCCCTGGCCGAACGCGTGCCAGGCGAACGGGTCACCGGTGTGGTCGGCCCCCGCGGCGACGGCTACGTCGTCGGCGAGGTCATGACTGCCGCCGAGGCCGCGACCTACCACGGGCCCCAGGTGGGGCCCTCGCCGCCGGCGGAGCCGACCAGGTGGCGACCATGACGCTCGGGTACGTCGACGAGGCCGTCGGCATCGCTCGTGCGTGCTCGGCGGTCGACATCGCACTGGTCGTCTCGTACACGGTCGAGACCGACGGTCGGCTGCCCGACGGCACGCCGTTGCGTGCGGCCGTGGAGCGGACCGAGGCCGAGACCGATGCATCGCCCGCGGGCTACATGGTCAACTGCGCCCACGCCACCCATCTCGACGGCGCGCTCACCGAGGGGCCGTGGCTCGACCGTGTCGTGGGTCTTCGTGCCAACGCCTCCGCGCTGAGCCACGCCGAGCTCGACGCCGCCACCGACCTCGACCCCGGCGACCCCGACGATCTCGCCCGTCGCTACCGCGACCTGCTCGAGGTCCTCCCCCACCTCGACCTCGTCGGTGGGTGCTGCGGCACCGGCCTGGCGCACGTCGCCGCCATCGCGGACACCTGCCTCCCTGGGGGCGGGCCCGCCCTCTGAGACGCCACTGCTCGCGGGAGGCGACCCTCACGTGTACGACGAACCGCCGGACGACGAACCGCAGGTGGGAGGCAGCCACCAACACGCGGTGGAACTACTTCTGACCTGCGGTTCCTCGGTCGGGCTGACAGGACTTGCACCTGCGACCCCTCGACCCCAGGCCGCCTCGGCGGCATCTCCAGTTGTCACAGCGAGATGCGTACGGCGATATTGGTGCAGGTCAGCCGCTGGTTGGCGCTGATCATGCTCCGTGGCGTAACGCCGAGTGGACTCGCGAATCCCTCATGGGTGGTAGTCAGATCGGCAGTCAGACCGCTTCAGTCAACAGGTCGCGGTCCCGCGGCCGGAGACCCACACCCTCCGGTGACGATGCGACCCTCAGCAGTCCCATGGACGACGGTGGCTACCTACCCACCTGATCGCCGCAGAGGCCAGGTGAGACGGCACCCCACACTGCGCCTCCGCCCGACCGTCTTCCTCGTCCTCCTCTACTGACGCGCAACCCGTTCCACGGCGCCCCGCTTGCGTGGCGGGTATCCGCCGGGCCCTTGCGCCACTTCGGGTGCAGGCATCTACTCGCTGAGGGGCCCTGCCATCGGGGGCAGCGCCGGAGACATGTTGGAGAAGTTCATGAACGCTCGACGCAGCGCAGCTTGGATGATGGCGGCCGCGACCGTGGTCGCCAGCACAACCGTCGTGTCACCCGCACAGGCGGACACCGATCAGTGCGACAGCGGGCAGATGTGCTTCTGGCACAACCAGAGCTACGGCGGTCGTTTCTTCTACCGCACCAGCAGCGATGGTGATCTCGGAGGTGACTCGGACGAGGCGCACGCGCTCTACAACCGCACGAGCAAGAACTGGATCGTCTACGACGACAAGAACTTCGACAGCTCCGATCGCCGCTTCTGCGTCCGGCCCGGCCGCCGCGTAGCCGACCTCGGCAACAGCTCGTTGAAGTTCGGCGACAAGATCAGCTCAGCGAAGAAGCTGACTGGTGGTTGCCCCGCAGAGATCCCCGTCATCTAGTTCGCAATCGCGGTAGCGCGTGGCTCCAGCCTGACCGAGCGCCCGCCGAGGTGAGCTGGCTGCACGCCGGCGCGCTGAGCACGTCAGAGGCAGTCACGGGCGACGAGAGGGCCGGTGACAACTCCGTCCAGGACGCCTCGGTTTGCCACGTTGGATGGTGCCCAGTGGGCTCGCGGGGCGCGCGCAGGCGTAGGCCAGGACAGAGAGCGCGTCGAGTGCGGGCCCTGACCCAGCCGACGAGGCGTGGCATCGTGGTCGATGTGGAACGAGTCACTGGCATCGGCGGCATCTTCTTCACAGCAGATGACCCCGAGCGTCTGACGGCCTGGTATGCCGAGCACCTCGGCGTCGATGCTCCGCCAGAGTCCTACGAGGAGTCCTCGTGGCGCCAGACCGCAGGTGCGACTGTGCTTGCTCCCATGCCCATCGGGTCCGACTACTTCGGTCACGCCGCGCAGCAGTGGGCCATCAACTTCCGCGTCCGAGACCTGGACGCGATGGTGGCGCAGCTGCGGGCCCGCGGCGTCGAGGTGTCGGTGCACGCCAAGTCCTACCCGAACGGTCGATTCGGCGACCTCGAAGACCCGGAGGGCAACCCGATCCAGCTGTGGCAACCGGCGGGACCTGACGCGTAGCGAACCGCGCTGCCAGAATGCTGTGCCCCGAGTGACGCGTTGCTCGATTCCAGGTGACGCTGCAACAACCGTCGTCGCGCTGGTTCGTCGTGCCACGGTACGGCCCTATGCGTCGAGGGCCACGTCGAGGAGGGTTGTTCGTGGCGGCGAGCTTCGCCCCGGGTGGTTGTCACCCGGCCTGTGGCGGCTCAGCGGATGCGCGCCCGCCTACGGCGACCAGCGCTGACGTCCTGTCACGGCGTCTTCTGCATGGCGGAGACGATCGGCTCGGGCACGACGGTTGGCGACGCGCCCGCCTCGAGGACGACGACCTGTCCCGTCCCGTGCTGGTCCGTGAGCAGGGCGATGACCGAGTGAGCGACGTCCGCGGCGTCGAGCACGGGCAGGTCGAGCCTGAGCAGCCTCGCGGCGTCGACGAGCGGGGTGTCGACGAGCGAGGGACAGACGGCGCTGATGCGGATCCCGGGGTGGGCCGGGGCGAGCGACCGGACGAGCCCGACCAGGGCGTGCTTCGACGCGGCGTACACCGGGTCTGTCGGACTGCCGATGACTCCGGCCAGGCTCGACGTCACGACGACGGAGGCGCCGCCGGGCAGGCATGACCTCGTTAGTGCAGGCAGCGCGGCCGCGAACACCGACATGGCCGCCATGACGTTGGTGACCAGGACGTCCCGGGCGCGGTCGAGATCGAGGCCGTCGACCACCGGGCCGGGCCCTGCCCGGCCTGCGTTGAGGTGGAGGTGGTCGAGGGTCCCCGTCGGCGAGCTGGCCGCTCGGACCGCCTCGACGGCTCCCTCGGGTGTCGACACGTCCGCAACCACGCCGCGGGGACAGGTGCCAGCACGTCCGAGGTCGGCCACGGCTCCGGCGACGGCCTGGCTGTCGACATCGGCGATGGTGACCTCCATGCCTCGATCAGTCATCGACCGGGCCACGGCGAGACCGATCCCGGAAGCCCCGCCTGTCACGAGGGCGGACGCCCCCGCGGTCACGCCCCGACCCCCTTCCCGGGCTTGGCCGGGTAGTCCGCGGAGCCCGGGACCAGTCCCGCCGAGCGGCTGTAGAGGACGCTGACGAGCAGGAGCAGGACGATGAGCGCGCCGTACTGCACGGCGTTGACGACGGGCACGACGTCGACGGGCAGCGCGTAGGCGATGACGACCCTGACGGCCGCGTCGAGCATCATCCCGACGCCCCAGATCACGGTGTGGACGCGCATGCCGCGACGGAACGCGGGCGAGCGTCCCCAGCACTCCTCCCAGAGTCCGCGCTCGACCGCGCCCATGAAGGTGGTGCAGAAGGTGAAGATGAAGGGCCGGGCGTTCCGCAGGGTGACGAGGATCCAGATGCCGACCGCGAGCGTGATCACGGCGTCGCGTGCCAGCGCGAAGCGGGCGTCGCCGGTGATCAGCGACGTGGCGACGGTGAGCACGATGACCGACAGCGTGAGTCCAGCCAGGGCGTCGACCGCCCGGTGGCGGACGACGACGTACAGCCCGTGCGCAGCGGGCGCCACCCCGCCACCGAGGAGGGCGAGCACCTGACCCACCCCGACGGCTCGGAGCAGGTAGTAGATGACGACCGGTGCGACGAGATCGATGGCGACGGCCGCCCAGGTCGACTGGCCGCCGGCATCAGGGTGCTCCGGGGTCGAGGTGCGACTCATGCTGGGTCCTCCTGTCGGACGGGGTCGTGATGGAGCTGCTCACGCGACGACGGCACGGGTGAAGGTCTCCACCAGCTCGTCGGCGTAGGCAGCCATGTCGAGGTCGGGCTGCACGGCCAGCTGCGGCGTCACGGCGTCGATCGCGGCCCGGATCGTCCGGGCCATCACGCGGGGGTCGAAGTCGCGCAGCTCGTCCGCCGCCTGCCCCGCACGCAGCAGGGCCTCGAGCGGTCCGACGACGGAGCCGACCTGGGTCTCGTCGTAGGCGAGTCGGCCGTGCTCGTCGCGGAACGACACGAAGATCTCGTTGAGCACCTGCACCTGGTCACGTCGGTCGGCCAGGAACGCGAGGTTGCCGCGGACGTACGCCGCCAACCGCCCGACGTGGTCGGGAGCAGCCTCGACGAGCCGCGCGATCTCCTCGCCCGCACCGGTGTAGGTCTGCTCGACCACCGCACGGACGAGCGTGTCCTTGGTGCCGAAGTGGTAGAGCACTACGCCCTTGCTCACCCCGACCGCCTCGGCGATGCGCGCCACCGAGGCCCGGGCGAAGCCCACCTGCGCGATGGTCTCGACCGTCGCGTCCACGATCTGCTGCCGGCGCTCACGCTCGATCCTGCTCAGCCCGTTCTCTGACCGCATGGTCAGACTTTATCCGAGCGGTTAGGTTTTTATCAACCATCCTCGCGAGCTGTCGACCGACTCCCGACGTTCACGACCAGCGCGGCAGCTCCGGGAGCTCCATGCCGTCGGCTCCCTCTCCGTAGGCCAGCCAGCCGGCCAAGAGCTCGCGGGTGCCGTGCACGTTCCTCCCGCCACCGTGGACGGTCCAGTCGTCGCCCTCCACCGTGGTCAGGGTCAGGCCGGGGACACCGTCGGTGAAGTCGAGGCGCCGGACCAGGGCATCGAGCGCGTCGCGCACCGAGTCCGGGTCTGCCTCGTCCAGTGACCACAGCGAGCTGACCGCCTCGTTGGCCAGCACGACCTCGGCCACACGCTGCGGCACCACCTGGTGCGGTCGCAGGTCCATGCCCGCGTAGGTGACCACTGCGTCCGGTCCCAGGTCGCCGAGCTGCTTGGCCGCCTCGACGAATGCACGGTGCGAGGCGCGGAAGCGGGCGCGTTCGTCGCCGTCGTTCGGACCACGGTCCGGCGCCGGCTGATCGAGGGCGGCGTACATGGCGTCGGCGAGGGCCACACCCTTGTCGGCCAGCTGCCCGACCACCTCGCGCCGAGGTGTGCCGTGGGCCGTGTCTGCGTCGAGCCGCTCGTCGCCCATCATCGAGATGACCGTGTCCAACATGTCGGTCTCGCGGCCGAGCCGCGACAGTGTCGAGGGCAGCATGGACTGGTGGGTCGTCGACGTCATCGGTTCTCCTTGGTCGAGGTCATGGCGGGTCCTTTCACGCAGGTCAGGTGGGCAGCGCCGAGATCAGGGCCGGTCGAGCAACCGGGTCACCAGGAGCCCGGCGACGAGTCCCCAGAACGCCGCACCGATGTTGGCGACCTCCAGCCCGCTGACGGTGACCACGAAGCAGACGAGCGCGCCCGTCGGACGTGCGCCGGAGAACGCCGCCACGAAGGCACCCTCGAGGGCGCGCAGCATCGCGAGCCCGCCCAGGGCGGCCACGAATGCGGCTGGGGCACCGAGCATGAGCCCGACCGCGCCCGGCGCGAGGAGACCGAAGACCACCGCGAGGACGCCGCACCAGATCGCCGCCGCGTAGTGCCGCGAGCGCTCGCCGGAGGCGGTCAGGAGGGCGTTGGTCGGACCGGTCAGGCAGGTCGAGACCGCCCCCACCGCGGCCGCCGGGAACGACACGACCCCGCACGCGATGGTCACGACGTTCATCGGGGGTCGGTGCCCGGCGCCGGTCAGCACCGCGAGACCCTGCCCGTTCTGCACCACGAGCACGGTCACGACGAGCGGTACGACGAGCTGGCCCACCGCGGCCCAGCTGAAGTCGGGTGTCGTCACGACGGGCGACGCGAGCCAGCTGCCGGACACGCTGTCGGGTGACATCGCACCGGTCAGCAGCACGACGACGACACCGGTGACGAGGGCGCAGAGGATCGGGGGCACCACACGGCCGATAGCCGGCACGGCTGAAGCGAGGACGAAGGCGGCGACCATCGCGCCGGCCAGGAGCAGGTCGCCGTCGACGGCACCGACGAGTCCGGTGCCGAAGGGCAGGAAGACCCCGGCGACCATCGCCATGACGACGGGCATCGGCAGCAGCCGCATCACCTGGTCGACCCGGCCGGTCAACCCGAGGAGGAGCACGACGGTCGCCGAGACGACGTACGCCCCGATCACCTCGGGCCAGCTCAGCGTGGCGAGCGACTGACCGACCACGACGGTGCCGGGGATCGTCCAGAAGAAGGCGAGCGGCTGCCGGTAGACCCACGACACCACCGCCGTCAGCAGGCCGTTGAGCACGAAGACCCCGAACACCCAGGAGGCGATCTGCTCCTGCGAGAGTCCGCCCTGCCGGCCCGCCGCGAGGATGACCGCGAGGGGTCCCGTCGCAGAGAAGATGATCGCGACCAGTCCGTTGACGAGCTGATCGCGGCCGAGGTCGCGCAGGACCTGGCGGCCGGACGGCGGACGGCACTGCGGTCGCTCCACCCGCCCGGGCAGCGGGGCGGCCGACGTCTGCACGCTCATGCGTCATCCCTCCAGGTGTCCGGGGGGAGCGTCGCCAGCTCGACGCGCGAGCGCACCCCGAGCTTGGCGTACACGCGGGTGAGGTGGAACTGCACGGTCTTCTCCGACAAGAACAGCTCGGCGGCGACCTCGCGGTTGCGCAGCCCGGTGGCCACCATCCCCGCGACCGCGCGCTCCTGCGGTGTCAGCGACTCGGCGGGCCGGTCGCGGAGCACGGCGCGCACGCCGCCCGCCTTGAGCTCGCGCTCGCACCGCTGCACGTACGTCGTCGCACCGAGCGCCAGCCAGTCCTCCGCCGCGGCCGTGATCACGACGTCGGCCTCGCGACGCTTCCCGGCGCGGCGCAGGGTCTGGCCGTAGGCGAAGTTCACCCGCGCTCGGTCGTAGACGAGCGGCAGCGGCTGCAGCGCCTCGAGCGAGGCTTCGAACGCCTGGCGTGCGGCCCGCAGGTCGCCCTGGGCTCCGAGCAACCGACCTCGGGCGTAGCCGAGCCGCGCCCGGGTCGAGCGGTGGCCGCGGTCGCGGGCCACGCGCTCATGGCGGTCGAGGAAGTCAGCCGCGCCGTCGAGGTCGCCCTGGACGACCAGGGCGTTGGCATGGACGTCGGCCCAGGGCCAGAAGCCGGGCTCGGCCACGTCAGGCCCGAAGGTGCCCTGGGCGAGCGGCGCCAGCGCCGCAAGCACGCCCGCGTAGTCGGCTGCCGCCTCGCACAAGGCGGCGCGGCCGAGGCACGCCGGCACCCGTGACACGGCGTACTCCCCGGCACCGTCCGTCACGGCAGCGCGGGAGCTGTCACGGGCGCGGTCCCAGTCGCCGCGCAGGGCGTGCACCTGGGTGAGCGTCCAGCGCAGCAACGGTTGGAGCAGGCGCACGCCGACGTCGTCGGCGAGGCCGACCGCGGAGCCGGCGACCTCCACGGCGCGGTCCCACTCCCCCGTCAGGAAGTGCACCCGGGCGAGCCATGCCCGGGCCCACAACGAGATCCGGACGGAGCCACCGAGGTAGTCGGTCGGTACCGCTCGCGAGAGCTCGGCGCGAGCGACGTCGACCTCGTCGGCGACGAGGTGCAGCCAGCCGGCGCCCATGCCGACCCGCTGCCCGACCGACCCGCCGAGCGAACGGCCCAGGAGCTCCCGGTAGCTGGCGAGTGCCTCCTCGACGTGACCTGTCGCCCCGAGGCCCAGGCCGCGGATGGCCTGGGCCTCGATGGCGGTGGGGTGGTCCGGGCCGACGACGTCCACCGCACGGTCGGCCCACGTCACGATGGCGGCGCCGTCGCAGCCGGCAAGAGCATGCAGCACGTGGCGCTGGGCGACGGTCGCCGCGACGACGGGGTCGCGGCGCGCACTGACGAGCTGCCAGGCGCGGTCGAGACGCGAGACGGCCTCCCCTGCGCGGCCCCGGAGGATCGCGAGGTAGCCGATGACGGAGTTGCGCATCGCGGACTCGGGCAGGCTCTCCACCTCCGCGAGGTAGCCGCTGGCGGCGAGCACGTCCCCGGCCCCCACCAGGGCGTCGACGGCGAGCAGCAGCCGCTCCGCCGCCCGGCCCGGATGCGCAGAGCTGCGGCGTGCGAGGAGGTAGAGGTGTGCCGCGGTGGACCAGGCACCGGCACCTGCGTGTCGTTGAGCGAGCGCGTGCAGCTCGTCGGCCAGCGCCGCGTCGGGCTCCCACCTCGCGGCCACGGCGTGCTCCAACCGGGCGGCCTCGTCGTCCACCAGGGTCGCGGCCGCACGGTGCAGCTCGGAGCGTCGCTGCAGACCCATCAGGTCGCGCACCGCCGCCGACTCGATCGGTTCGGCGAAGCTGACGGTCGTCCCGACGCCCACTCCCGTCCGCAGGAGCAGGCCGATCTCGACCGCAGCGTCGACGGCGTCGAGTGGCCGCTCGGCGCGGGCGACCGCGGCGGCCAGCGCGAGCGGGGCCTCGGGTCCGAGCACGGCGACGGCCTCGACCAGCTCGCGTGCGTCGGGGGGCAGCCGCTCCAGCGCCCCCGCCGTACGTCGCTGCACCAACGCGGGCGCGGGCAGGTCGGGTGCGACCCCCTGCCAGACCGACCGCGGCGACGACGCGACGAGTGCCTCGACGTGGGCGGGGTTGCCGTCGGTGTGGCGCACGAGGTGAGCAGCCACCGTGGCGCTGAGGGCGACCCCCTGGCCCGCCGCCAGCTCGCGCACCTCTGCTGCGGTCATCGGCGCCAGCCGCAGCACCAAGCCCGCTGCCCGGTCGAGCACCTCGTTCGCGGCACCACGGCCGCCGATGGTGCGGGTCGCGACGACCAGGACCCGTGCCTCCGGGTGCAGCCGGGACCCGGTGGCGAGCACCTGGAGCGACTCGGGGTCGGCGAGGTCGGCGTCGTCGACCAGGAGGACGGTGGCGGACCCACCGGTGCCGTCGAGATCACGCCACAGGTCGACCGCCTTCTCGACGACGTCGCGACCGGCCAGGTCGGTGGCGAGGCCCGCGTGGCGGAGGGTGGCGAGCGGCGAGCCCGCCTCCCAAGGCACCCCTGAGGCACGCACGACCCGGCACGTCGTGAGTGCGCTCGCGACCCGGTCGAGCGTGGTGGTCCGCCCCGCTCCCCGAGCGCCCTCGATCACCACGACGCGGGGCGTGCCGTCCGGGCCGTCGCGGCCGACCACCAGCTCGGTGACCAGCCGCACGACGTCGTCGGGGCGAGCGAGCTGGGCGGTCACGAGCGCAGGCTAGACCCCGTGCCAGCGGTCTCGAGGTCCTCGAGTCGACGGTCCTCCGTGAAGATGGACCGGCCGCGGGCCACGCCGCGCACCGACAGGGTCACCACGGCTCCGACCAGGCTGACGGCGGCGAAGATCTGGAAGGCGGTGCTGCCGCCGACGCCGGCGCCGACGAGGACGCCACCCACGACGGGACCAAGGATGCCGCCGAGGCGGCCGAAGCCGGCGCACCAGGCGACGCCGGCGGCCCGGGCCGAGGTCGGGTAGTAGTTGGAGACCAGCCCGTAGATCAGCACCTGGGTGCCGATGGTCCCGACTCCGGCCACGGCCACAGCGGCGAGCAGCACACCGAAGGGCAGGGCCAGCGGCATCAGCAGCAGCGCCACCGCCGCGAGCACGAAGGTGGTGGCGACGACCTTCTGGGCACCGGTGCGGTCGGCGACGGCCGAGGCGAGCAGGCCGCCGATGATGGCGCCGAGGTTGAGCAGGAGCAGGAACGCCAGTGCGTAGTCCTTGCCGTAGCCCTTGTCGCCCATGATCTGCGGCAGCCAGGTGTTGAGGCCGTAGGTGAGCAGGAGGCCGGAGAAGCTCATCAGGCCGAGCAGCAGGGTCGGCAGTGCAAAGCGACGCGAGGCGAGGGCGGCGTACCCGACCTTCTCGGGCTGCGCGTCGGTGACGACCCCCGCGCGGGCCTGCAACCACATCGGGGACTCCGGCAGCTTGAACCAGGCGACCGGCAGCAGGAACAGGACCGGCAGGGCACCGATCGCGAAGAGACCGCGCCAGCCGGCGACGTCGTCGAGGGCGATCGCGGCCAAGGCGGCCATGACACCACCGGCCGGGATGCCGCTGTAGACGATCGCGTTGTAGCGGTTGCGTCGGTCGGCTGGGGCGAACTCCGCGACGAGGGCACCGACGGTCGCGACGAGCGCACCGACCCCGATGCCGGTCAGGAAGCGACCGATACCGAAGGCCAGGACGCTGCTCGTCAGGGCGGTGAAGCCCATGCCGAGCGAGAACCAGGCGACGTTGACGAGCATGACCTTGCGGCGGCCGATCCGGTCACCGACCGCGCCCGCGGTGAGTGCTCCGACCAGGACACCGATGAGCGCCCAGCTGCCCAGCGTGCCCGCCTGCGCGGGGGTGAGTGCGCCGATCTGGCTCGCGTCGGAGAGGAAGGTCGGGACGACGGTGCCGTAGACGACCAGGTCGTAGCCGTCGAAGAGGAGGGCGACGAACGAGATGCCGACGACCCAGGGCACGGCCCGACGGGCGGCCTCGTCGGCGCCATGGACAGAGGTGGTGGAAGCGGGCATGACGGGACCTCCCAGGTCCTGGGTGTGGGTGATGGGTGAGGAAGCTCGGGCGACGTGGGGCTCAGCCGAGGTCGCCGCCGGCGACCGGCAGCGTGGTGCCGGTGATGTACGACGCCTCGCGCGAGGCCAGGAAGCAGATCGCCGCGGCCTGCTCGTCGAGCGTGCCGTAGCGCTTCATCAGCGACGACTCGACGGTCTGGTCGACGATGCGCTGGTACCACTCCTGCTCCTGCTCCGACTCCGGCGCGGGGCCGCGCGGCACGCGTCGAGGCGGAGCGTCCGTCCCGCCGGGCGCGGTGGCGACGACCCGCACGCCGTGCGGGGCGAGCTCGAGGGCCAAGGTGGCGGTGATGGCGTTGACGCCGCCCTTCGCCGCGGCGTACGGCACCCGGTGGACGCCACGGGTCGCGACGGAGGAGACGTTGACGATGGTGCCGCTGCCCCGCTCGACCATGTGCGGTGCGACCGCGCGGCAGCCCCACAGGGTGGGGAAGAGCGAGCGCGAGATCTCGGCCTCGACCTGCTCGGGCGGGTACTCGACGTACGGCTTGGCCCAGATGGTGCCGCCGACGGTGTGGATCGCGACGTCGATGCGGCCGTGCTGCGCGAGCGCCTTGGCGACGACGTCCTCGCCGCCCTCCCAGGTCTCGAGGTCGGCGACGACGGCGCTGGCGCCCCCGGAGGCCTCGAGGTCGTCGAGCTCGGAGGCGAGCGTCTCCACGAGGTCGGAGCGGTCGGCGAGCACGAGGGTGCCGCCCTCGGCCGCGATGCGGCGGGCCGTGGTCTCGCCGATGCCCTGGGCCGCCCCGGTGAGCAGGACGACCTGGTCGGCGAAGCGACCGGCAGAGACGAAGACGGGTCGCTCGCGGGCGGCCGTCTCGCCCATGGCGCGCCGCATCGTGACCTTCGAGCGCTCGGCGTGCTCGGTGATGAGCCGCCGCGCGGTCTCGCGGTCCTGGGCCTCGATCGCGTCGACGATCTCGACGTGGTCGGTCGCGCAACGCGGGTCGCACCAGGTGGCGTTGCGCAGCGTCTCGGCCATCTGCCCCTTCACGCCGAGCGCCTGGTAGGCCTGCAGGAGGTGCTCGTTGCCGGTCTGGGTGAAGAGGTAGTCGTGGAAGGCCGCGTTGGTCTCGGTGTACGCCGCGGCGTCGACGAAGCGGTCGCCCTCGACGTACGACAGCGTGGTCTCGGCCAGCAGCCGGTAGCCGGCGAGCTGCTGCGAGGTCAGCGTCCCGAGGACGAGCTCCAGGGCCCCGAGCTCCAGTGCCCGGCGGGCCTCGAAGACAGCGTCGGACTCGTGGACGCCCGGGTGCTCCTCGCCGATCTCGTAGCCGGCGGAGGTGACCGGACCACTCGCAGGCTCCGGCTCGGGTGCTCGCGCCACGAGCGGCTCGAGGGATGACTCCGGCCACACGGTCTGCCCGGCGATGGCCCTCGCGGCGGGAGCCTCCACCAGACCAACAGGGGCGTCGAGGTCGACGGCGTCGCCCTCGATGCGGACGGGCAGCACCACCTGTCCGGCGATGCGGCGCAGCGTCGCGACCCGGTCGTCGTCGCGAGCGGCCTGGTGCAGCGGGGCCACCTCGCGGGACCCGAGCACCAGCTGGCCGGCGATCGAGCGCGCCGACGACCCGGCCTCGCGCAGCTCGGTCGGGCCCGCGGAGGACGTCGTCACCGCGACGGGTGCCTGCGCGGCGTCGCGCTCCGGCTCGTCCTCCTGGTCCGCGGTCTCGACGACCTCGGGCTCGGCGTCGGGCTCCTCGACGTCGACCTCGTCGTCGGCGTCGGGCTCGGGCGCCGCGGCTGAGGACGGGTTGAACTTCTCGTAGTAGAAGCCGGTGGGCGTGACGCCCTGCTCGCCGAAGTGCGAGCGCACGGCCTCGACCATCGGTGGCGGCCCGCACAGGTAGACGGCGACGTCGCCGCCGTGCAGGTGCTCGTCTCCGATGAGGCTCATGACGTAGCCCTTGTTGGCCGCTGCGCTCGCCTCGTCGGAGACGCAGTGGTCCCAGGTCAGGTTCGGCAGCTGCTCGGCCAGGTCCGCGAGCGTGTCCAGCTCGACGAGGTCGTCGTCGGTGCTGACCCCGTAGACGAGGTGCGCCTGCCGCTGGCTGTCCTCCGCGACCAGCTTGCGCAGGATCGCCAGTATCGGGGCCAGGCCAGTACCACCCGCGAGCAGCAGGGCGGGGCGCTCCGCCTCCCGCAGGAAGAAGCTGCCGTGCGGGCCGGTGAAGCTGACCTCGTCGCCCACGGCCGCCGCCTGGGTCAGCCAGGTCGACATCAGGCCACCGTCGATGACCTTGACGAGGAAGTCGAGCTCGTCGGCCCCCGGCGCGCTGCTGAAGGAGTACGAACGGGTCTCGTCGCTGCCCAGGACGGCGATGTTGACGTACTGGCCCGGCAGGTAGGTCAGCGGCTTGCCGCCCGTCGGCGCCGCGACCGACAGCTTGACCGTCGTCGGCGACAGCCGCCCGATGCCGGTGACGGTCGTGGTGTGGGTGGCCGCCGCTGTCTTGGCCACGGCCGAGGTGCTGGCGATCTGCAGCACCAGGTCGCTGCGGGGCTTCATGCTGCAGGGCAGGCAGAAGCCGTCCTCCGCCTCGTCGGCGGTCAGCGCGTCGTCGATGTAGGTGCCACCGTCGTACTCACCGGACTCGCAGACCGCCTTGCACGTCCCGCAGGCCCCGTCGCGGCAGTCCAGCGGGATGTTGATGCGCGCCCGGTACGACGCGTCGGCAACGGTCTGGTCGTCCTCGCAGGTGATGAACCTGGTGACGCCGTCCTCGAACGCGAGGGCGACCTGGTGGCTCATGACGGCCCCTCAGAAGTGGTAGATGTCGACGACGTGGTGGATGTAGTCGTTCTTCAGCACCACGGTCTTGCGGCGGATGAGCGGGGACTCCCCGGAGAAGTCGATCGTGTAGAACGACGTGCCGTAGTACGGGTCGACGGTCTTGTAGCGGAAGTACATGGTGTGCCAGTTGAAGCGCACGTCGACCAGGTCGCCGCGGCGCTCGATGACCTCGACGTTGCTGATGTTGTGGCTGGTCCGCGGCTCGGGGATGGAGGTCGCGCTCGAGCGCTCGGTGCGGATCCGGAAGACGCGGTCCTCGAGACCACCCTTGTTCTCGTAGTAGATCAACGAGATGTCGGTCTGGGGGTCCTCGCACAGCAGGTCGTCGTCGCCCCACGACGGCATCCAGTACTCGCAGTCGTCGGCGTAGCAGGTCAGCCACTGCTCGAACTCGCGGTCGTCGAGGTAGCGGGCCTCGCGGTAGAGGAACTGCTCGATGCTGGTCTGGTCGATCACGGGCTGGCCCGCGGCAGGGGTGGCTGCCGTGGGAGTCGCTGCGGTGTCGGGACGTTCGGTGACGGAAGCGCTCATGTCAGTGACCCTTCCCGTTCGAGGTGGCGGACGAGGTCGACGAGGTGGCGGCGGCCTTGGCCTGCTCCTTCTCGACCGCGGCGCGCATGGTGTCGAGCCAGTAGCCGTGCTGCACCGGGTAGAGCCCCTCGTCCTCGTTCTTGACGCCGGCAGAGATCACTCCGGGCATGTCGAGCGCCTCGGCCACCGGGTCGGGGCCGGTGAGCCAGTGCTCCGCGCCGCGGCTCATGTCGTTCCACGGCGCGTTGGTCGCCTGGAAGGTCAGCTGGCAGGAGCGGAACTCCTCGAGGTCGTCCGGGGTGGCCATGCCGGAGGCGTTGAAGAAGTCCTCGTACTGGCGGATGCGGTGCGACCGGGCGGCGGCGCTCTCACCCTTGGGTGCGATGCAGTAGATGGTGACCTCGGTCTTGTTCGGCGCGATCGGCCGGAAGTGGCGGATCTGGGTGCTGAACTGGTCCATCACGTAGACGTTCGGGTAGAGGCACAGGTTGCGGGAGCCCTTGACCATGAATTCGCCCTTGGCGTCGCCGTACTTCTCCTTGAGCCGGTCCATCTGGTCCCACAGCGGACGGTCCTGCGGGTTGGCGGCCCAGGTCCACAGGCACAGGTGGCCGTTGGGGTAGGACCAATAGCCGCCTCCGGACTTGCCCCAGCCGCCGGCGTCGAGGGCCTTGGTCGTGTTCTTCGACTCGCCGTTGTTGCGCCGCGAGGTGGTGGCGGCGTAGTTCCAGTGCGTCGCCGTCACGTGGTAGCCGTCGGCACCGTTCTCGGCCTGCACCTTCCAGTTGCCGTCGAAGGTGTACGTCGACGAGCCGCGCAGCACCTCGAGCCCCTCGGGCGACTGGTCGATGAGCATGTCGAGGACCTTGGTGGTGTCGCCGAGGTGCTCCTGCAGCGAGGTCACGTCGTCGTTGAGCGAGCCGAACAGGAAGCCGCGGTAGCTCTCGAACCGCGGGACCTTCGTCAGGTTGTGCGAACCATCCGTGTCGAAGGTCGCGGGGTAGCCCGCGTCGTCGGGGTCCTTGACCTTGAGCAGGGTGCCGTCGTTGCGGAACGTCCAGCCGTGGAACGGGCACGTGAGCGTCGTCCGGTTGTCGGTCTTGCGGCGGCAGATCATCGCGCCGCGGTGCGCGCAGGCGTTGATGAGGCAGTGCAGCTCGCCGTCCTTGTCGCGGGTGATGACGACGGGCTGGCGACCCATGTGGACCGTGAAGTAGTCGCCGGGGTTCGGCAGCTGGCTCTCGTGGGCGAGGTAGATCCAGTTGCCCTCGAAGATGTGCTTCATCTCCAGCTCGAAGATCTCCTCGTCGGTGAAGATCCGACGGTTGGCGCGGTAGACGCCGGCGTCACGGTCGTCGATGACGGCGTCGGCGAGGACGGCCTGGACGGGGTCGAGAATCTCGGTCACGGGTTCCTCCATGGGCTCGGTCCCGCCACCCTCGCAAAGGGTGGCGCCGGTCACACCAGGGCAACTCCCAGGCCTGACCCAGGGTGTGATTGATCGTTGCGAACGATCAATCGACGGTGAATACGTCTTTGTGGCCGATGGGAACGGCGCCTAGCGTGGCGCTCGTCACGCCCGTCGTGACGACCAGCTCGCACCGACGGAGGAGAGGGAGGCCGCCTCGTGGAGCTCCGGCACCTGCGCCACTTCCTCGCCGTCGCCGAGACCCGTCACTTCGGTCGGGCTGCGGAGCAGCTGCACATCGCCCAGCCCGCGCTCTCGCAGTCGATCCGGCAGCTCGAGGCCGAGCTCGGCGCGACCCTGCTGGCGCGCACGACGCGCCAGGTCAGCCTGACCCCTGCGGGCTCGTTCTTCCGCGCCGAGGCGCAGCGCGTCGTCGACGGACTCGAGGACACCGTGCGCGGTGTACGTCGCATCGCCGAGGGCCGCTCGGGACTGCTGCGGGTCGCCTTCACCGGCACCGCGGCCTTCGACCAGCTCCCGCGGATCGCCCGGATCGTGCAGCAGGACCTTCCCGGCATCGCGCTCGAGGTGGTCGCCGACCAGCTGACGCCCGCCCAGCTCGACGCCCTGCGCTCGGGCCACGTCGACCTCGGGCTGCTGCGTCCGCCAGTCGCCGGCGACGACGTCGAGGTGCGGATGGTGCTCCGCGAGCAGCTCGTCCTCGCCCTGCCCGTCGACCACCGCCTCGCCGACGAGGCCGGCCTCGAGGTCGCCGACGTCGCCCACGACGTGTTCGTGATGTACGCCGACGCCCACTCGGCCGTCAACGAGGCCATCGTCCGCAGCTGCCGTGCCGCAGGCTTCGCCCCGCGCCGCGAGCACGAGGCACCCAACACCTCGGTCCTGCTCGCGCTGGTCGCGGCCGGGCTCGGGGTGGCCCTGGTGCCCGAGTCGGCGCGCTCGCTGCCGCTGCGCGGCGTCGTCTTCCGCGACGTCGCCGGAGCGGCGTCGATCGACCTGGCCCTCGCGTGGATGCGCGAGCACCCCTCCCCCCTGGTGGCCACCCTCGTCGCCGCCCTGGAGTCCCACGACTACTTCCCGACCGCCGTCCCCGAGGAGAGCGCGTGAAGATCACCGCCGTCGACGCGATCCCCTACCGCATCGACTACCGCAAGCCGCTGCGCTTCGCCAGCGGCGAGGTCCACGCGGCCGAGCACGTGCTGGTCCGGGTCCACACCGACGACGGCGTCGTCGGCGTGGCCGACGCTCCCCCGCGACCCTTCACCTACGGCGAGACCCAGGCCGGCATACGAGCCGTCATCGGGGGCGTGTTCGGCCCCCAGGTGGTCGGCCTGACGTTGCTGGAGCGCGAGGCCGCCCAGCGTCGCCTCGCCCGAACCGTCGGCAACCCGGTCGCCAAGGCGGCCGTCGACATGGCCATGTGGGACGCCCTCGGCAAGACCCTCGACCTACCCGTGACCGAGCTTCTCGGCGGCTGGACCGACCGGATGCGCGTGTGCCACATGCTCGGCTTCGACACCCCCGCCGCGATGGTCGACGAGGCCCAGCGCATGCGCGACGTCCACGGCATCACCACCTTCAAGGTCAAGGTGGGCCGGCGTCCCGTCGACCTCGACGTCGCCGTCACCCGGGCGCTGCGCGAGCACCTCGGCGCGGGAGTCGAGCTGTACGTCGACGGCAACCGCGGCTGGACGGCCTCGGAGTCGTTGCGCGCGATGCGTGACATGGCCGACCTCGACCTCACCCTCGCCGAGGAGCTGTGCCCGGCCGACGACGTCATGGGGCGCCGCTGGCTCGTCGAGCGTCTCGACGTGCCGTTCGTCGCCGACGAGTCGGTCGTGACCCAGGCCGAGGTCACCCGCGAGGTCCTGGCCGGCGCCGCCAACGCGATCAGCATCAAGACCTCGCGAACCGGCTTCAGCCTCTCCGAGCGCACCCTGCACCTCGCCGAGGGTCTCGGCGTCGAGGTCGTCATGGGCAACCAGATCGACGGCCAGCTCGCTACCGCCTGCACCGTGGCCTTCGGCGCGGCGCACGAGCCGACGTCTCGCCGCGCGGGCGAGCTCTCGAACTTCCTCGACATGAGCGACGACCTGCTGACCGAGCCGCTCGAGATCCGCGAGGGCACCCTCGTCGTCCCCTCCGGTCCCGGCCTCGGCGTCGAGATCGACCCCGACAAGCTCGCCCGCCACCGCACCGACGCCTGAGGCGTCACCCCGACTTCCCGCACACCAGCCCACCCCTGAGGAGAACCGGCATGACCACCGACCAGTCCGCGCCCACCACCGCCAACGGGACCGCTACCGCGGCGGCCACCGGCGCCAACGCCACCCAGCGCTTCGCCAGTGACAAGCAGGTCGCGGCGCAGACCCCGCCCGAGCGCGTCAGCCTGCTGGCCCGCGAGGTGCTCTCCGCGATCCACGACACGATCGAGCGCCACGAGGTCACCTACGACGAGTACAACGCCCTCAAGGCGTGGCTGATCCAGGTCGGCGAGGACGGCGAGTGGCCGCTCTTCCTCGACGTCTGGGTCGAGCACGCCGTCGAGGAGGTCGCCGGCAAGTCCCGCGAGGGCAGCAAGGGCACCATCGAGGGCCCGTTCTACGTGCCCGGCGCCCCGACCTTCGAGGTCGAGGGCACGCTGCCGATGCGCGAGGACGAGCAGGGCACGCCGCTGCTGTTCCAGGGCCAGGTCACATCGGTCGACGGCACCCCGCTCGCCGGCGCGACGGTCGACATCTGGCACGCCGACGCCGACGGCTACTACTCGCAGTTCGCCCCCGACATCTCGGAGTGGAACCTCCGCGGCGTCGTGAAGGCCGACGACGAGGGCCGCTTCCACGTCCACACGATGCGCCCGGCGCCGTACCAGATCCCGACCGACGGCTCCTGCGGTGCGCTCATCCGCGCCGCCGGCTGGCACTCCTGGCGCCCCGCCCACCTGCACCTCAAGGTCAGCGCCGAGGGCCACCAGGAGGTCACCACGCAGCTCTACTTCCCGGGTGACGCCCACAACGAGGACGACGTCGCCTCGGCCGTCAAGCCCGAGCTGATGATGGACCCGCAGGCGGTCGACGGTGGCGAGCAGGTCACCTATGACTTCGCGCTCGCACCGACGCAGGGCTGACGCGGTGCTGTTCGCCGTCCGGATGGACGTCGCCCTCCCGCGGGACCTCGATCCCGCGGAGAGGGACGACGTCCTGGCGCGGGAGAAGGCTTACTCGCAGGACCTCCAGCGCGGAGGTGAGTGGGTGAGCATCTGGCGCTGCGTGGGCCAGTACTCCAACCTCAGCATCTTCGACGTCGCCGACAACGAGCGGCTGCACGAGATCCTCTGGAACCTGCCGCTGTTCTCCTACATGCAGGTCGAGGTGACTCCGCTGGCCGCGCACCCCTCGTCGATCTCGGCCGGCTGACGGCACGAGATGGCCCTCGAGATCGCCACCACCTGGCTCGCCCGCGGCGAGCAGCGTCCGTTGCTCGTCGTAGGGCCCTCGCTCGGCACCACCTCGACCCAGCTCTGGAGCGCCTGCCTGCAGGCGCTCGACCGTCCCCTCGACGTGCTCGCCTGGGACCTCCCCGGCGACCAAGGGCCCGGGGTGAAGTCGCGGACGATCACCTGATCGGGATCGGGTGGTAGTCAGACTGGTAGTCAAATGACGAACCGCAGGTCGGAGACGGTCACCGCTGTGCGGTGAAACTGCCTCTGACCTGCGGTTCCTCGGTCGGGCTGACAGGATTTGAACCTGCGACCCCTTGACCCCCAGGCCGTCTTGGCGAGATCTCCAGTTGTTGCCGCGGGATGCACTCGATGGCATATGAGCAGGTCAGGGCCGGGATGGCGCTGATCCGGCATCGTGCTGCAACGCCGAGCGAACTCGCGAATTCCTGTCCGATGGTAGTCAGATCGGCAGTCAGATTGTCGTGGTCGACGCGTCGGTTCCCGGCTGGCGCCGCCCGCAGCGACGACACCGCCTCCTCGACTAGGAGCGTCGTCGCGGGATCGACGAGCGTGCGGGCGCCCAGTTGCAGGCGCAGCGCCAGACCCAGCATCCAGCCCTGCAGCCCGTCGCGCAGGTCGTTGTGCAGTCGTCGCCGCTCGTCGGTGGCCGTTTCGTCGGCGCGGCGGGCCTGCCGCGCGAACCGCCGAGGTCGGCGTCGGCCTACTTCTTGTTGCTGGGCAGTGTCTTGGCGTCAGCGATCTTGCGAACTGACGAAGACACGTTGCGGCCGGTGACAGCACTACGCGAGACCATCGCCTTTGCTGCAGACTTCTGCGCACTGGACACGATCACTCGCTTAGCCATGGCCATCCCCTGGGTCGGAGGGTTCTTGTGTCGAGGATACGTCGGACCTAGGCCCAATCTGGAGAATGTTGTCGGCGTCGAGGTAGACCTCTACGGCCTCACCTCTGGCGCCCAGCTCGTCGAGCTGCTCCTCGGCGTCTTCGTAGACGGCGCTCAAAGCCGCCTCGACGAAGGTCTTCTCAGACTCCTCAAGAAGATCCGATCCCAGCAGCGCTTCGAGTTCCGCCACCCCGAGGCCTGCGAGTCGGTCTTCCCTGCTCGCGGAGAGCTCCGCTGCCCACCGCATGGTTCTCAGCGTTTCTTCCCGCTTGGACCGAGTCTCCAACTCTTGCGCGCCCTTGCGGCCGATGATCTGAGCAAGCAGAACGCCCAGGAACGCGAGCAGGGGCGAGCCGAAACTCACAACGAACACCGCCCAGAGCGGCAGGCTGACCACACGGACACACTAAAGCTCCGGCGCTCCGCCGTGCCGTCATCCAGCTCTGAGCGAGCCGCCCAGATGACCTCCCGACCTCGAGGCCGTCTCAGGCCATGCTTCTCACGAAAAAACGAGCTGGCCCCGGCAAAGCGCACTGGCCGCCGGCCAGAAGATCACCGGCCTCGAGAGCGCCCTCGCGACGCGACACATCGTCGGGATGGCCCAAGGCGTCATCATGAAGACGTACGGCGTCGACCCCGACACCGCCTTCAACGTCCTGGCCCGCCTCTCCTCGGCCCGCAACGAGAAGCTGCGCGACATCGCCCACGACATCTGCGAGAGCCTGCAGATTCCCCGTTGACGGGGCGGTCACCGGTGAGCAGCGTCCTGCTGCCCGTAGGCGGTCTCGGCCAGAGGAAGGTGTCGGGGGTGGCGGGGAGGTGTCGCACGCGCACCCCGGTGGCGCGCTGAGAGACGCCTCATCCGCTGCTCGGCCTGTCGTCGGGTGGCGATGGCACGGCTTTCAACACGGGGCGCACCGATCTGAGCTCCAACGAGCGGCGCCTCGTCGTGGCGCCGGCCGGGTCGCTGCCCAAGGGCCCCGGGCTCCAAGGCCCGACGAGCCAGGTCTTCGTGCTCGAGCCTGCTGCCGCGGCAGCACGGTCGTGGGCCGAGGCTCGTTGCTCAGGACCCTGCCCGCTGAACCGGGGCCACCGATGCCGCGGCCAGGGCCGAGCTGCCTGCAGCAGCCGCGACCTCAGGAAGTGTCGGGGTGGCCGGCAAGCTTCACAAGCGCGCACGGGGGGCTCCCGTGAGACGGCAGGCGGCATTGCCGACCGCGACGCCACACGGGAGCCAATTCGTCGGACACGTCAGGACCCCTCAAGCGAAGGTGGCGGCGTCGATGACGAAGCGGTAGCGCACGTCGGAGGCGAGCACGCGCTCGTAGGCATCGTTGACGTCCGTGGCGGCGATGACCTCGACCTCAGCGCCAATGCCGTGCTCTGCGCAGAAGTCGAGCATCTCCTGGGTGATCGGGATGCCGCCGATCATCGATCCGGTGACCTTGCGGCGGGCACCGAGGAGCATGCCGTTGACGGTGTACGGCGAGGGTGCGGCGCCGACGCTGACGATGGCGCCGTCGATGGCGAGCAGTCCGATGAAGGCGTTGAGGTCGATGTCGGCGCTGACCGTGTTGATGATGATGTCGAACCGGCCCGCCAGCTCCTCGAAGGTCGCCGGGTCAGAGGTGGCGTGGTACGCCGTGGCACCCAGCGCGAGTCCGTCGTCCTTCTTGCGCAGCGACTGCGACAGCACGGTGACTTCGGCGCCCATCGCGTGGGCGATCTTGACGGCCATGTGCCCGAGACCGCCGAGACCGACGACCGCGACCTGCTTGCCGGGGCCGGCTCCCCAGTACTTCAGCGGGTTGTAGGTCGTCACACCGGCGCACAGCAGCGGTGCGACCGAAGCAGGATCGAGCTTTTCGGAGACCGAGAGGACGAAGTCGGCGTCGACGACGACGTGGGTGGAGTAGCCGCCCTGGGTGCTGGTGCCGTCGCGGTCGGGGCTGGCGTAGGTGAAGACAGTGCCTCGGTGGCAGAACTGCTCGTCGCCGTTGGTGCACGCGGCGCACTCGCCGCAGGAGTTCACCATGCAACCCACGCCGACGCGATCACCCACGCTGTGGCGGGTGACCTCGTCGCCGACCTGGGTAACGGTGCCGACGATCTCGTGGCCGGGGACGACGGGGAAGGGTTGCGGGCCCCAGTCGCCGTTGACGGTGTGGATGTCGGAGTGACAGATGCCGGCGAAGAGGATCTCGATGAGGACGTCGTGGGCACCGACGTCGCGGCGCTCGATGGTGGTGGGGACGAGCTTCTCGCCGGCGGCGGGGGCGGCGTACGCGTTGACCTGCATGGGGGCTCCTGGGTGTGACGGTGTGGTGGCGTGGTCTGGAAGGGGATCAGCTGGACGGCTGGGTCGTGTATTCGTCGTCGGTTACGGGCGTCAGCCACTGCACGACGGCGTGGTCGTCGTCGGCCTCGTTGATGGCGAGGTGCACCATCAGGCGGTCCGGAGCGGCACCGTGCCAATGCTCCTCGTCGGCCTCGAAGAGGACGCGGTCGCCGGGCCGGATGACCTCGACGGGCCCTCCGCGGCGCTGGCACAGTCCGACGCCCTCGGTGACGAAGACGGTCTGGCTGAGCGGGTGGCGGTGCCAGTGGGTGCGTGCGCCCGGCATGAAGTGGACGAGGTTGGCTGAGACCCGCGACGGCGAGGGTGCGGCGGCGACGGCGTCGATGTAGACGTCACCGGTGAACCAGCCTGCTGGCCCCTTCACGGTTTCGGCGCTGCTGCGGGTGATCTGCATGTTGATGTCTTCCCCTCAGGAAGCAGTAGTTGATGGTGCTCACCAGGCGTAGGACTCGGGGGCGCGCCCAGGTCCGGGCCAGATGCGGTCGAGCTCGTCGAGCGTCGACTGGTTGAGGTCGACGTCGAGGGTGTCGATCGCGTCCTGGAGGTGCTGGGCGGTGCGGGAGCCGGCGATCACAGAGGAGACGACCGGCTGGTGCAGCAGCCACGCCTGGGCGACTGCGGCCTCGCTGTGACCGAGGTCGGCGCACAGGCCGCTGTAGGCGGAGAGCTGGTCGGCGAGAGTGTCGAACTGCTCGCTCATCGCAGCACGCCGCACCGTCTCTTCGTTTGGTCGCTTGCCGGCGAGGACGCCCATGGCCAGCGGGCTCCAGGGCAGCAGGCCAAGGCCGTGGTACTCCAGGGCAGGTACGAGCTCCTGCTCGATCGCGCGGTTGGTGAGGTTGTAGAGGCTCTGCTCGGAGACCAGGCCCAGCGCACCGCGGTGGGTCGCGACCGACTGCGCGGTGGCCACGTCCCAACCGGCGAAGTTGCTGCTGCCGACGTAGGTGATCTTGCCCTCCCGCTGCAGCTGCTCCATCGCCTGCCAGACCTCCTCCCACGGCGTTCCGCGGTCGACGTGGTGCATCTGGTAAAGGTCGATGTGGTCGGTCTGCAGCCGGCGTAGGCTCGCCTCGCAGGCGCGGCGCAGGTGGTACGCCGACAGGTGGCGGTCGTTGGGGCCCAGCCCCATCGGCTGGTAGGCCTTGGTCGCGAGGACCACGTCGTCACGCCGACCCGACGTGGCCAGCCACCGCCCGATGATCTCCTCGGAGGTGCCGTAACCCTGCTCCATGTCGGGCGACTGCGGCCCGCCGTAGACGTCGGCGGTGTCGATGAGATTGATGCCGCTGTCGACGGCGAGGTCGAGGATCGCGTGGCTGGCCTGCTCGTCGGTGGCGTCGCCGAAGTTCATGGTGCCGAGGGCGATGCGGGAGACCTTCAAGCCGCTGCGGCCGAGGTGGGTGTACTGCATGGCGGGGATCCGTTCTGGATGGGTCGGGACGTCGAATGGTGGTCTGGGCGGTCGCTGAGTCAGGCCCGGAGGACGGCGATGTCGACGTCGGCAGTGCCGAGGGCGGTGATCTTCATCGATTCCCCTTCTGAGCGACTCGCTCGATGGTCACGGGGCCGCGGTCGAGGCTGGCGACGTTCTCGGCGCCGTCGACGACACGACCGAGCGGGATGGTGTCGTCGGAGTGAGGCACGCTGCCGTCGTAGAAGACGGCGAGGTTGCCCCACGGGACGTAGTAGATGAGGTCACCGGGGCCAGGGGCGCTGCCGCCAGAGCCCTCGGTGGTCAGCGGCGCGTCGAGGTAGCTGATCTTCTCCGAGGTGTGAAAGTCCTCGAAGTCGACCGTCAGCGGCAGCCGGTCGATCAGGTCGCGCGCGGTCGGGTTCTCGTCGAGCGCGACGGTGACCGTTCCGTCCACGGTCGTAAACCGCACTCGGGTGCGGACGGCGGCCGCAGCGGCCGCGTCCGGCTGCCCGGACGACGTCGTGGGTCGGATGCGGTCAGGGCCGTTGCGAGCAGTGGAGGGTGCCGCGTCGTACGACGAACCAGAGGTCGCGCACGCCGCGACCAGCGGGCCAAGGGCGGCGAGGACCAGATACCTGCTCACGCGGCGGCCCCGATGACCTCGCGTGTGGCCGCGCGGGTGCTCGTGCGCGGGAGCAGCAGGCAGGCGGCGCCAGCGAGAACCGCGGCGACGGTGACGACGACGCCGAGCGGGACCGCAGTGGCGGCTCCCGCGATCCCGACGACGGGCGCGGTGACGCCGCCGAAGGCGAAGCGGGCCGAGCCGAGGAGGGCTGCGGCTGCGCCCGCCTGTTCCGGGTGGTCCTCCAGGGCCAGCGTCGTGGCGGGTGGGGTGCTCGTCGCAACGCCACTGACGAGGAGGAAGAGCGAGACCACCATGGCGGCGAGCGGTAGGTCGCCGAGGGCGGTGGCGAGGACGCCGACGGAGCCGATGAGCACCAGGGCGAGGCCGACCACGAGCGTCCCGCGCACGGACCAGAGGTCAGCCACTCGTGATCCGAGGAAGCCGAAGACCATGAAGCCCGCGGAGTTGAGTGCGAACGCGTAGGAATAGCCCTGCGGTGTCAGGCCGTAGATGTCCTGGAGCACGAAGGTCGCGCCGCTCAAGTAGGCGAACAGGGCGGCGTTGCTCAGGCCCGTCACGAGGACGGCTGCGACGAGCTTGCGGTCACGCAGCAGGTGGCCCATGGAGGAGACGCTCTCGACGACCCCACCGCCGCGGCGCCGGGACTCGGGAAGGGTCTCGCGGAGCAGCGCAGCGCTGGCCACGAGAAGCACCAGGCCCAGCAATGCGAGGAAGACGAACGTGCCGCGCCAATCGGTGACCCTCGCCAGCTGCCCACCGACGACGGGCCCGACGACGGCAGCGAGACCACCGAGGACGGTCAACCGGCCGTAGTAGCGCAACAGCCGGCTGCCGGTGTAGAGGTCACGACCGGCGGCCTGCGCGATCACGATCCCGACCGCGCCGGCAAGGCCCTGCACGAAGCGCGCCACGACGAGAGCCGTCACCGTCGGGGCGACGGCGCACAGCAGCGACGCCACGACGAAGGCGGCCACCCCGATCAGGAGTGGGCGGCGTCGACCGAACCGGTCCGACAGCGGACCGGCCACGAGCTGGCCGAGCGCGAGACCGATCAGGCAGGCGGTCACCGTCAGCTGGGCCGCCGACGTCGTGGCCCCGAGGTCAGCGGTGAGCGCGGGGAGAACCGGGAGGTACAGGTCCATCGAGATGGGCCCGAAGATGGTCAGGGCGCACAGCACGAGCGCCATCGGGGAGCTCGCGGTGACGACTCCATGGGGCCGTTCGTCGACCGGCGCTCCGGTGGGTGCGTCAACGGTGGTGGTCATAGGTGCTCCAAAAGGGGGCGGGCGGGTGTCCACCCGCCCGACGGTGGGCGGGGCGGGTGGTGGGATCGGTGCGTCAGGGCCGCAACAGGGTCTTGATGGCGCGGCGCTCGTCCATCGCGCGGTAGCCCTCCGCGGCGTCCTCGAGCCCGAGCTCGAGGTCGAAGACCTTCCCCGGCTCGAGCTGCCGGCTCAGGATCAGGTCGATCAGGTGGGGGAGGTAGTCGCGCACGGGAGCGGGCCCACCATGGAGGTGGACGTGCGAGAAGAACAGCTGCTCCCCCGGCAGCGTGACGTCGTGGGAGACGCCGACGTAGCCGACGTGGCCCCCGGGACGGGTCGACTCGATGGCCTGCAGCATCGACTCCTGCGTGCCGACGGCCTCGATGACCGAGTGGGCTCCGAGACCGTTGGTCAGCTCCTTGACGCGGGCCACGCCTTCGGTGCCGCGTTCAGCCACGATGTCGGTGGCGCCGAATTCGCGCGCGAGCCGCTGGCGCGACTCGTGGCGTGACATCGCGATGATGCGCTCGGCACCGAGCTGCTTGGCGGCGAGCACCCCGAGGAGGCCGACCGCGCCGTCGCCGACAACGGCCACGGTCTTGCCGGGTCCGGCCTGGGCTGCGACTGCGCCGAACCAGCCGGTACCGAGCACGTCGGACGCCGCGAGCAGGCTCGGGACCAGGTCGGCGTCAGGCATCTCGGGGGTGGCGACGAGGGTGCCATCAGCGAGCGGGACCCGCATGAGCTCGGCCTGGGCCCCGCCGACGAGCTCGCGGTGCACGCAGGACGACTGATATCCAGACCGGCAGATGTCGCAGACGTTGTCGGAGGCGAAGAAGGAGCCGACGACGAACTGTCCGACCTCGACCTCGCGGACCTCCGAGCCGACCTCCTCGACAATGCCCACGTACTCGTGGCCCATCGGCACGGAGTCCGTGGTGGCATCGACCCCGCGGTAGGGCCACAGGTCGGAGCCGCAGACGCACGCGGCCGAGAGCCGGACGATCGCGTCGGTCGGCTTGAGGATGGTGGGTCGGTCACGGTCCTCGACGCGGACGTCTCCGGGGCCGTGGAGGATGGTGGCGCGCATGGGTGGGCTCCTGCTCCCGCCTCGTGGGCGGCGTGGTCGGTGGCATTCGCCGGTCAAGACCGACCGGCACGACACCCATGCAAACGCGCCTCACGTGTGCGCAACAGGTCGCGTTTATGGGGGTACAAACGCCACCTGGCTCAGCGCGTTCGCGCGCCTACGCTGAGGGCATGACGCAGGACCCCAACGCCGACAGCCGCGCCGACATCCGCGACTTCCTCGCGACGCGTCGCGCCCGTCTCACCCCGGCCGACGTCGGCCTGCCCGCCGGCAACCGTCGCCGGGTGCCGGGCCTGCGCCGCGAAGAGGTCGCCGTCCTGGCCGGCGTCAGCACCGAGTGGTACACCAGGCTCGAGAAGGGCCACATCACCGGCGTCTCCGAGGACGTTCTCGACGCCGTCGCCACCGCACTTCGACTCTCCGACGCCGAGCACGCCTACCTCTTCGACCTCGCCCGCGCCGCGCGCCCGAAGCGCACCGCAGCCAAGCGGCAGACCACGGTGCCCGAGCCCGTGCGCTGGATGATCGACTCCATGCACGGCTCGGCCGCCATCGTGTGCAACGGCCGGCTCGACCTCATGGCCGTCAACCCGCTCGGCCGCGCGCTCTACTCGCCCATCTACGACGGACAGCCTGACAACGCGAACCCCAACATCGCCCGCTACCAGTTCCTCGACCCCAGCGCCGACGCCTACTACCCCGACTGGGCCGGAGCCGCCGACGTCACTGCGGCGATCCTCCGCACGGAGGCCGGCCGCGTCCCCGACGACCGCCGCCTCCGGACCCTCGTCGGCGAGCTCTCCACGATCAGCGAGGAGTTCCGCACCCGCTGGGTAAGCCACGACGTCCGTCTCCACCACGCCGGCGCGAAGACGTTCCACCACCCCGCCGTGGGACCGATGGAGCTCAACTACCACACCATGGACGTCTCGACCCGACGCGACCGCTCGCTCGTGGTCACCGTCTACACCCCCGAGCCGAGCACCGACTCTGAAGAACGCTTCGCGCTTCTCGCCTCCTGGGCTGCGACCGCCGGCGCTGTTCTAGCCTCCGGTAAAGGCGAGGCGCATTCCCGTGGATGATGCCCGGTGACACCTGGCGCGTGTGCCGGACCCGCGTGACCTGACGAGCACTGGTTCGCGGTGTGGCGGCGCTCAGCGTGGCGATCCATGACCGGCGCTGAGCGTCGTGGTGGACGTCAGCAGATCTGAGTAGCGAAGGCCCAGCCACTGCTTCGCTGCAGTGTTCCCCTCCGGAACGACGTGGTTCTCTGGCTGCGTCAACTGTCCTTCCGCTCCCCCAAGGAGATTACTGATGCCGTCGTGGACCGACCACGTGATGTGATGGCACGTCTATCCGCTCGGAGCAGTCGGCGCCCCGATCCGACCCGCCGCCGGCGACTCGCCGCTCGGCGGCCCCGACGAGCCGGTGGTACACCGGCTGGGCCGGATCGAAGCCTGGCTCGACCACGTGCTCGACCTAGGTCTCAACGGCTTGCTGCTCGGGCCGGTCTTCGCCTCGGCCACGCACGGGTACGACACGATCGACCACCGCCGCGTCGACCCCCGCCTCGGCGACGACGCCGACTTCGACCGCCTGGTCGCGGCCGCGCACGAACGAGGTCTGCGGGTCCTCCTCGACGGGGTCTTCAACCATGTCGGTCGGTCTCATCCTGCCTTCCAGCTTGTCGAAGCTGAGGGCCCGGCGGCCGCGACCGCGTCGCTGTTCCGAGTCGACTGGGACGGCTGGAGCCCCGGCGACCGCGTGCGAGCGAACGTCTTCGAGGGCCACGACTCCCTGGTCGCCCTCAACCACGGCTCCTCAGCGGTCGTCGAGTGGGTCGCTGACGTGATGGACCACTGGCTGGCCCGAGGTGTCGACGGATGGCGCCTCGACGCGGCGTACGCCGTTCCGCCGGCCTTCTGGGCGCAGGTGTTGCCGCTCGTGCGCGCGCAACACCCCGACGCCTGGTTTCTCGGCGAGGTGATCCATGGTGACGCCCCTCAGTTCGTGCGCGACTCCACCATCGACTCCCTCACCGCCTACGAGCTGTGGCAGGGCGTCTGGCACGGGATTGCTGACCAAAACCTCTTCGAGCTCGCCCACGCGGTCAAGCGACACTCGGCGCTGCTTTAGACCTCGGTGCCTGCCACCTTCGTCGGGCGACGACGTCGACCCACAGCAGGAAGAGCGCGCCGGCAAGGGCCGCGACGGGCAGCGCCGCGCGATGGCCTCCGCCCACGGCGATGCGGGCGAGGTGGGGCACCACCAGGCCGACGAAGCCGATGCCCCCGGAGACCGCGACCAGGATCCCGACGAGCGCCGAGGTCAGCACGAAGAGCCCGACGCGCAGCCCGCGCACCGGCACCCCGACGGCGGCCGCGGTGTCGTCGCCGGTCGAGAGCGCGTCGAGCCAGCCGTGCATGCCGAGCAGCACCGCCATCGAGACGGCGACCGCGACGAGCGGTGGCAGCAGCTGGACCCACGAGGCACCGGCGAGCGAGCCGAGCAGCCAGAACAGCACCGACTCGGTGGCCCGCGGCTCGTTGCTGGCGAAGACCAGGAAGCTCGAGACCGACGAGAACGCCGACGACATCACCACCCCGGTGAGCACGAGCCGCAGCGGGGTCAGCCCTCCTTGGGCGAGCGAGACACCGAAGACGAGCGTGGTCGCCGCGAGCGCCCCGATGAGCGCACCGGCCGAGAGCGCCCAGACCCCCAGCGAGCCCAGCACGCCGAGCGCGATGACCGCGGTCGCCCCGACCCCGGCGCCGGCCGAGACGCCCAGCAGGTAGGGGTCGGCCAACGGGTTGCGGACCAGGGTCTGCATGGCCGCGCCCGCCACGGCGAGGCCGGCGCCCACCACGAGCGACAGCAGCACCCGCGGAGCACGCAGGTCCCAGACGATGGCGTCGTAGACCGGGTCGGGGCCCGGCTCCCCCGACAGCAGCCGGGCACGCAGCACCTCGACCACGCCGCCCGGGCGCAGCGGCTCGGAGCCGAGGCCGAGGTAGACGACGACGGAGACGCCGATGGCCAGCAGCAGCAGGACTCCGAGCGTCCAGGGCTGGCCCCGGCGGGCTCGCAGGGGACGCTCGGGTGAGGGGAGGCGCGTGGACGCCAGGCCGGGTTGGGCCAACGGGCGCTCTCGTCTGTCGGGGACCCGATGCGCGCGGGCCGGCGGCTGAGGAACGAGCCAGCCGGTCTTCGGACTCGGGATCGACCCGGCGAGACACCTTCCCAGGACCGGAGTCCCAGTGGTCCAACGTCTCGCCAGTCACCCTCACCACTGCGCGTCAGCTCCGGACTCTCCCCGGATTCCCGCACACCTCTCGGCGTGTTCTGGCTCAGCGCCGAGGTTACACGGCGGGAGCTTGCTGAACGTTGTCCGGCTGCTGCTGCTGCGACACTTCGAAGAGGACCGTTCGCAGCGAGTCCGCACCCCGCGGGGAGGCCCGCGTCGGTTCGCCCGGCAGCCCCTACTCGCGGGCGACGACGAGTCCAGTCGCCGCTGGCTGCCTGCGACGCGGCGCCAGCGAGTCCCGGCGCCGTCGCGGACAGAACCGCAGTGCTGAGCGAACCAGCCACGACCTTGATCAAGCCCCTACAAGCCGGAGTAGGAGTGCAAGCCACCCACCCACATGTTGACGCCGACGAAGTTGAACAGGAAGGCGACGTAGCCGGCTAGTGCGAGCCAGGTCGCCTTCTTGCCTCGCCAGCCGCCGGTCGCTTGGGCGTGGAGGTAGGCGGCATAGAGGACCCAGGTGATGAAAGCCCAGGTCTCCTTGGGGTCCCAGCCCCAGTAGCGGCCCCAGGAGTTCTCGGCCCAGATCGCACCAGCGATCACGGCGAAGGTCCAGATGGGGAACGCGATCGTGTACGCCGTTTGGGCGATCTGGTCGAAGGTCTCGCTCGGCCAGCCCCTGGCTCGACCGGGTGTCCGTGCGGCTCGGCGCACGCTGATGAGGTACAGCACCGAGACGAGGGCTCCGACGGTGAAGAGGCCGCCGGCGATGATGGCTGCCGCGACGTGGATGACGAGCCAGGCCGAGTCAAGCACCGGGATCAGTCCGGCTGCTGGGGTGTAAAGCACGGTGATGGCTAGGCCGAGGAAGAGGGCTGCAGCGGTCGCGACCCAGACGCCGACGAGTCGTACGGGCCGCGTGTTCGGCCGGCTGGCCAGGAGGAGATACGCGGCGACGGTCGTGAGGGTTCCGACGACGGCGAACTCATACATGTTGCTCCACGGGACCCGACCGGCCGCGATGCCGCGGGTCGTGATGGCGAGCAGCAGGAGTACGACACCCAGGCCGAGCAGTCCGTGACCGGCACCATCGAGCTTGCCCGTGGCCGTGGGCGTGGTTCGGTCAGTGGTCGAGAGGTCGTCGCGTGGGGTCGTGGGAGCGGCGCTGCGAGGGAGCGCGTTCCCGGTCCCCGTGCGGTCCTCCGAGGCGGCTCGCGTTCCGTGACTGCGGGCCAGGACGTCCTCCTCGTGACCTGCCCGTGGCGTCGACCGGGTAGCGCTCGCGACGAGCAGACGAAGGCTGCTCGCTCGCGCTCTGTGGATCGCCAGCACGAGCATGGCTGCGGCGAACACGGCGATGGCGGTGAGGACCAGCCGGTCGCTGAGAACGGCGTAGGCGCTGGAAGTCATGTCACTGCTCCATGGGTGGACGGCTGCGGCTGATGCACATCGAGCGACGACTCCAGCGCGGAGGCGATGCGCTGGACCTCGTCCTGCATCGCGTGCTCGTCTGAACGTCGTCTGCTCAGAGCGAGGCCTCCGATCTCTAGCGAAACCAGACCGGAAGACACCTCGGGGTGTGGTGTGAGGCGGACCCATACGCGCCATCGGCGGACGGTGAGCGAGATGGTGAGACCGAGGAGGAGCATGATGCCGGCGACGAGTGCGATCTCCTTGCCGGGGTCGTAGGCGATCTGGAAGTTCGCGAAGCGACGCACCCCGTCGAACCGGATGGAGCCGAGCCCGTCACCGAGCTGCATGGTCTGGCCGGGGGCGAGCATCGTCCGGTCTTTGCCGCCGCCGATCTCGGTGAGGTTGCTGGTGTCGAGGGTGAAGATGTTCTGGGTCTCTCCGGTGTCCAGCCCGAGGTCGCCCGACCAGGCGGTAAGCAGCAGCCGGGGGTTCACCGGTGCGGGGAAGACCGACACGGGGGGCTGGCCGTCTTCCTGGGCGGCCGTGGGGAGGAACAGCCCTTGCAGGGCCAGCTGCTCTGGTCGAGCATCGGGCACCTTCACGACTCCGTCCGAGGCATAGCTGGAGTCGATGGGGTAGAAGATGGTGGGGCCGGAGAAGACGACATCGCCGCGGCCGTCGGTGACGGTGATCTCTGGTGCGTAGCCGTGGCCGGTCAAGAAGAACTTGGTCTCGTTGATGTCCAGCGGCGCGTTCGGGCGGACCACCTTGCGGCCCTCCTGGCCGTCGGGAGTCGACCAGTCGAGGGTGGCGTCGAAGCTGCGGGGTTCTCCACGCGAGGCGGCCTCGCCCGAGAAGGAGGCATCGAACTCGTCGAGGGTGAGGCTGAGCTGTTCGAGCCCATCGATGTCAGTGAGGGCCGAGGGGGAGAATTCGTCGTACTGGGAGACGGTGTTGGCGAAGCTCTGACCCTCGATGATGGCAACGCGTCCCTCGAAGCCTTGCAGCTTCCCAAGCGCGATGCCCAGGAGCAACACGAGAAGCGAGAGATGGAACAGCAGGTTGCCGATCTCTCGGATCTGCCCCCGTTCGGCTCGAACTTCGCCGCCGAGGAGCCTGACGCGTCGGTGGCGCTGGCTCAGGATGCTTCGGGCGGCGTCGAGGGCTGTTTGTTGGTCGGCTTCGACCAGTAGGTCACGTCCGCCTCTGGGACCGACGAGAGTGCGTGGTGCCGGTGGCGGTTCGGCCCTCGACTCACGCCACAGCGTGCGGCAGCGCGGCAGGACGCACCCGGTCATCGAAACGAGCAAGAGGATGTAGATGCCGGCGAACCATGCCGAGGCGTAGACGTCGAAGAGCCCCAGGCGATCGAGCCATGGGGCGATGGTCGGGTTCTCACGGTAGAAGCCCGGGACTGCGCCGGGGTCGCTCGCGACGTTGCGTTGCGGGAAAAGCGAGCCCGGGATCGCGGCCAGCGCCAGGAGCGCGAGGAGGATGACCGCGGTGCGCATCGTGGTGAGCCAGCGCCAACCCCAGACGGCCAGCGCGGGGATGGATCGTCGCTCGGCCACGAACCCGAGCGTACTACTACTTCAAATAGTAGTTGCGCTCGGCTGATCAGCCCGGCGTCGAGGGGATCGGCAGCGTGCAGCAGGCGTGAGCGAGGCCCTCGCCGCCCGGCAGCAGAGCGACGAAAATGGGCGCGAGGACGACCGCGCACGAAAGCGAGGCGATCGCGGCACGCGCGGAGACCGGGAGCGGAGCGGCGGGCCGCAGCAGCCGCCGGGCGCGGTCTGCGGTGTCACCACCCGCGTTCAAGACCCCGGCGGGCCCGAGAGCGAGGCACAACAAGGCCCGCGCCAGGTGGGGTCGGGCGCCGCGTCCTGCTGCGTCGTCGGCTTGCATCTCGACGAGGCGCGACACCTGGGCCGCACCGAGCCGGAGACTGGCCATCCAGGGGAAGGTGGTGGCAAGCATCTGCGCGAACGACACTGCGACATGGTGCCGCAGCCGCAGGTGCGCTCGTTCGTGAGCCAGCACGCTGTCGAGTTCTTCTGGGCTCAACAGACCCGTGGCGGCGCTGGTGGCGACGATGCGAGAGCCGCGACCCGGCACGCAGTAAACCGCCGGGGTCTCGTGTTCGATGATCATCAGGCCGCCGCTGCCGGGGGACCCGACGGCATCCAGGGTCGAGCGCTGGCGGCGCCTGCGTCCCCGGGCCCGGGCCTGGCTCAGCACGGTCAGCCACCCGAAGCGCAGAACCAGCCCCAGGACGAGCGCGGCACCGGCCAGCGCCGGCACTTGGACGAACGGCTCGTCGAGTCGCGAAACCACTTCGTCGGTGCACAGGCGTACGAGCTCGCCCAGGCTGGTCGCAGCGGTGGCGTGCGGCACGAGCAACGAGACGCCGGCAAGGATGACGCTGGTTGCCCACGCGAGGCTCAGGCTCTGCCAGGCGAGGACCCCGAGGCCTGGTGATCGAGTCGGCCACTGCGCCCTCGCCAGCGGACCGGCGAACACTGCGAGCATCCAGGCCAGTCCGACCAGCGCGGCGGCGGTCCAGAGCCCAGGCAGGTTCCCGACAGCACTGCTCACGGTTCGGGCGCTCCGTCGAGCATGCGGCGCAACTCGGCCTGCTCGGACGGATCGAGCCGCCCGACGAAGCGCATGAGCGTTCCCGACCGGTCCCCCGCGTCGCCTAGGACATCCTCCAGCAGGCCGGCGACGTGCGCCTCCCTGCTCTCGACGGCTTCGTACTGGAACGCTCGCCCCACCTTGACGCGACGAACCAGACCTTTGCGGTGCAGGTTGTCGAGCACCGTCATGACGGTGGTGTAGGCAATGTCGCGATCCCGCTCCAGATCGGTGACGACGTCACGTACGGACACACCACTACCCCACGCCCACAGGCGTTGCATGACGGCCGCTTCCAGCGTCCCGAGTTCGCGCACTCTCGCCTCCTTCGTCCAGCCCGCGCGCCGTGACCGTAACTCCTATCGGTCATAGTAGATATCGTCAGCTGCGCCGCCGCACCCCGAAGCGGTCGCGCATCGAGCTCCCGGGAGGACAAACCGATGCACGGCACCACCGCGCTTCTCGCCGTCGGTGACGGCAGCTGTCGACGACGGCCACAGTACCGTCGCTCAGCGGCTGTCGTGGCTTGCGCAGCGATCATCACCGCGCTGATGGCCTTCGGCGCCGGCTCGGCACAGGCGCACACGTCGTTCTTGGGGAGCGATCCCATTGACGGCGCCCGTCTGGCTACGGCCCCGGCCGAGATCGACCTCGAGTTCTCCGAGGTTCTGCAGCCCGAGCTCGTGGTGGTGAACCTGCGCGTAGCGGAAGGCAGTCCGACGCGGCTCGTCACCGACGTCGAGGGCGGGCGACTCGTGGCTCGGGTTCCGAGCGAGGCGCTGCAACCCGCCGAGAGCTCGAAGGTCTGGCGTGTCGACTTCAGGGTCGTGTCGCAGGACGGGCACCCGATTACCGGAACCAGCCGGTTCGCTGTGGCCCCGGCTCCGCAGACGGCGTCTGACGGGACTGATCCGACGGCTACGGCCGGGCAGACTCCCCCCGCGGATCGGGCTCAGGAACCGACGCCGCTGGAGTCCACCGATACGCCGGAACAGACACCCGCCGGCAGGGTCGCGGACTCCGAGCGAGGCCCTGCGTGGCTGTCGACCCTCGTCATCGGCGTCATCACGATCGTCGTGGTGGCGGGTGCCATCACGTTGATCTCGCGAGGCCGGACACGTCCGGAGTGACGACCAGACGCCTCCCCCGAGGAACCGACTCCCCCGACGTTCCGCGACGGCCAGATGCCTTGGGGTCACCAGCATGTGTCGGGCCAACCGACAAGACCGCTACCGGACCGCGGCCACCGAACGGTGGGGACTCCCGGTCAGCCGACTCAGACCACCACTGCCCAGGATCCGGTTCTCTTCGTCCCGTCGTCGGGGTCTTGGTGGTGACAGCGGTCGCATTCGCTCCCGTCGCCGCCATCCTCGGCGCTTGGCTGGTGGGCAGCCTGCGCCCGGACGTCGTCGAAGGCCTCCCGGACGCGGGACTCGCAACCGCGTGGGGTCTGCGAGTGTCACAGGTGATCCGCGACACCGCGGCGGCGACGACGCTCGGGTTCCTGGTCCTCGCCGCCTGCTGCGTCCCCAACCTCGGGTCGAAGCCGCACGAGGTCATCTCCGGCACGCGCGCTCGGCTCACCGTTGGGGCCTCAGCGGCAGCCATGCTGTGGAGCCTCACATGCCTCGCCCTCATCGCGTTCTCCTGGTCCGACGCAGTCGGCTGGTCGTTGACGACACCGGGTGCACTGCAGCAAGTCGCGTGGTTCGCGGTCGACTTCGAGCTCGGCCGTGCCCTGCTCCTCAGCGCTGCGATCGCCTCGTGCGTGGCGATCGGTGCCATCTGGCTTCGCCGTACAACGGGTCTGGCGGTGCTCGTCGCACTTGCAGTGCTAGCACTGTGGCCTCTGGCCACGGTGGGCCATTCCGCCGGCGACCTCAACCACGACTGGGGCGTCAACTCGCTGTTCGCCCACCTCGTGGGGATGAGTGTCTGGGTCGGCGGGATCATCGGCCTGGTGTGCGTCGCTCGGCGCTCACCGTCGACCTTGGCGGCTTCTGCCCGGCACTTCTCCCCCATCGCGGGCGCCTGCTACATCGCGGTCGCGTTGTCCGGGACCGCCGCGGCCCTGCTGAGTGTGTCGAGTCCCGCAGACCTCGTCAGCGCCTACGGCTCGCTGCTCGTCGCGAAGGCGGTGCTCCTGCTGCTCCTGGGCTCGGCGGGATGGTGGCACCGCCGACGGTCCCTCGCTCGCCTCGAGGCCGGCGACACGACTGCATTCACGTGGCTCGTCGCGGGCGAGGTGGCACTGCTGTGCCTCGCCATGGCACTAGGAGTAGCGCTCGCACGCACTGATCCTCCGGACGCGTCACAAGTGCTCAGCGCCTCGCAGGCGCTGCTCGGCTACGACTTGCCACCCGAGCTGACACCGCTGAGGTGGTTCTCTGCTTGGCGCGTCGACTCGTTCTTCGTACCGGTCGCGATCGTGGCGACGTGGACGTACCTACGTCAGGTGCGTCGGCTGCAGAAGCGAGGAGATCGTTGGTCCCCGGGGCGCACGATCGCTTGGGTCGCCGGCTGGGCGGTGCTGGT
Organism: Nocardioides marmoraquaticus; assembly: GCF_054777915.1. Classification (NCBI taxonomy): domain Bacteria; kingdom Bacillati; phylum Actinomycetota; class Actinomycetes; order Propionibacteriales; family Nocardioidaceae; genus Nocardioides; species Nocardioides marmoraquaticus. Next base: position 88,748 of record NZ_BAAHAA010000009.1, read on the forward strand.
GTGGGCGACGAGTGGCGCACCCGGCGTCTACGGCCGGGTCCTGTTCAGCATGCACATGGTGCAGCACATGACCATCGCGACCGCTGTTCCCGCCTTGCTCGTCCTCGCGGCCCCCGTGACGTTGTTCCTACGCTCGGTGCCCCGACGTCGCGACGGTACGCGCGGCCCTCGGGAGTGGTTGCTCGCGCTGGTCCACCACCGGATCGCGCGATTGCTCGCGCACCCCTTGGTCGCGGCCCCGATGTTCGTCGGGAGCCTCGTGGTGTTCTACAGCACCGGCCTGTTCGAGTTGTCGCTGCGCTCACACACCGCCCACGTGGTGATGGTGCTGCACTTCCTCATCACGGGCTACCTCTTTGCGTCCGGGTTGATCGGGATCGACCCCGGGGTAACCCGACCCGCCTTCCACTACCGGATGCTCCTGCTGATGGTGACGTTCGGCGCACACGCGTTCTACTCCGTGTCCCTCATGGCCAGCACCACCGTCCTCGCCGAGAGCTGGTTCGACGCCCTCGGGCGCACCTGGGGAGCGACCCTCGCCCGGGACCAGTACACCGGGGCCTCCATCGGCTGGGCGCTCGGCGACTACCCCCTGCTGATCGTGGGCGCGGCACTGATCGTGCAGTGGGTCAAGGCGGACCACCGTGAGCAGCGACGACTCGACCGGCGAGCCGACCGCGACGGAGACGCCGATCGGACTGCCTACAACGCCTACCTGACCTCGCTGTCGAGACATGACAACCGAGGCTGACCACGCGGCGCGGCCGCGGCACTCAACCGGCCGGACCCATTGCCGCAGCGAACACCGACACCCTCGTGCCGCGGGGCGGGGTGGCGTGCCGACGACCCGGCACACCCATACCAGGGCCTGACGGCCGGCACGGCTCGACCAGTAATGATCACCTGAGGAGAACCAGATGATGTCTCGACACGGTCAAGCCGGTGGCGCCAGCGACCGGGCCCGCCGCGCAGAACAGGTGCGGGCACAGCAACGGCGGCGCGAACGCACTCGTACCACCGTCTTGTGGGCCGCGGTGGCCGTGGCATTGGCGCTCATCGTCGGGGCGACGGCCTATGGGCTGCGGTCCGTGAGCGTCGAGAAAGAGGCGTTGGCGACAGGCGTCGAGGACTTCGAGGTCGTGACCGACCACGTCGCCGGACCGGTGCGGTACGCACAAGACCCCCCGGCGGGCGGCAAGCACAACGGGATCTGGCTCAACTGCGGCACCTACACCGAACCGGTGCAGAGCGAGAACGCCGTCCACTCGATGGAGCACGGAGCCAGCTGGGTGACCTACGACCCATCGCTGCCGGAAGCCGATGTCCGACGACTTGCGGACGCCATGCCCTCCACCTACGCCATCTTGTCGCCCCGTGAGGACCTACCGGCCCCTGTCGTGGCTTCGAGCTGGGGCCACCAGATCGAGCTCGATGGTGTCGACGACCCTCGTCTTGGCCGCTTTCTCCGCGACTACACCCTGGCCGACGACGTGCCGGAGCCCGGTGCCGCGTGCACCAGCGGCACCGACACCGCAGTACCGCTGCAGGGCGAGCCCGTCGAGGGCTGACCGATGACAGACCGCGATGCCGATGACCCCTCGTTCGACTACACCCAGATGTCGGCCCGGACGGGTCACTGCGCCAGCTCGCGAGCTGGCGACCCGCGGATCCGGACTTCCCGGCGGCGAGCAGTACAGGTGGTGCTCGTCGCGCTCCTGGTCGCGGCAGCACTGCTCGTCGGGTCCAAGTTCGGCGCTCCCGAGTCCCCCGACGACGAGAGTGCCGCGGCAGGGTTCCTGCGTGACATGCAGGTCCACCATGCGCAGGCCGTCGAGATGTCCATGCTGGTGCGAGACCGATCGACTGACCCGGCGATACGCCGGCTTGCTTACGACATCGCCCTGGGACAACAACAGCAGTCCGGGCAGATGTTCGCCCTCTTGCGGTCCTGGGGCCTGTCGCAGGTTGCGGCCCCCGGGCGCACCATGGAGTGGACGAACGGCATGAGCGGCATGAGCGGCAGCTCCGCTGACGGCACGGCCGAGATGACCGACGCCAGAGTCGAGAGCACCGCTTCGAGGTCGATGCCAGGGATGGCCGAGCCCGCGCAGATGCGTCGTCTGCGAGCCAGTGACGGTGTGCCCGCCGAACGGCTGTTCCTGCGCCTGATGATCGATCACCACCGTGCCGGGGTCGCGATGGCCGACGCAGCGGTGGGGCTCGTCGAAAACACACAGACCAAGCGACTGGCGCAATCCATGCGAGAGAGTCAGCGTTCCGAGATCGCTGTGCTGCAGGATCTCCTGGACCGCCGCTGATGGACCCGTCAGCGCGATTCGGCTGCGGCCGCTTCGCGTCCGACGACCGCTAGCTCGAGCATCAGCAGCACCGAGACGACGGTGCAGACAAAGCCGATGACGGCGGCATTGTCCTGGTCGCCCGTGACCGAGGGACCCCACGCTCGATCGACTGCGACGAACCAGTCCCACGCCCGGGGCGTGACTTGGTTGACGAGCGACAGCCAGTAGGCCGCCAGCACGACCGCGACCGTGAGGAGTATCAACGACCGGCGCCGGACCGAGCAACGAGGCGTGACGGAACGCGTGACGCCGGTCGCCAACAGTCCGCCTGTCGCGAGGGCCACGCACAGCGTCACGTAGTGAACCGTTCTCGATTCCAGATTCGCGACGACGACCGGGGTAGAGGTCGCGACGAACACGAGGCACGACACACCGACCGCCGACATCTCCAGCGGCAGGCGTTCACGAACCCGGACCACCACGTCGGCGATCCTCTGCGTGACCCCAGTGGACCTCGACGACGCCCCTGCGTGCCCTCGCAGGAGTGCCACCGGTCGACCGAGCGTGAGGAGAGCCGGAACCAGGAGTCCGACCAGCACCAGCTGCGTCGTGTACATGCTGAAGAGGGTCGTTCTGAGCGCTTGCGGGGTCCCGTTGGTAGCCCACACCGCCACAACACAGCCAGAGACCCACCATGCGGTGGTGCGAGGTGGCCATCGTTCGTCCAAGGGTCTGCGCCGGACGAGGTACGTGTAGCCGAGGAGCATCAGTGCGGCGACCGCCATCGTGACAGGGTCGGGCTCCCACAACAGCAGCCAGTCTGAGCCGCCGAACGATCCGGGTGCGTCCACCGCTCGAGCATCCACCAGGTCTTCTCGCTTCCGCCTACCGCTGAGAGTCCGGGATCGGGACACGCCACGGACAGCAATTACTACGCCGTATAGTAGTCACCGGCCCTCCCCACTCCGGCCCTGGCTGCTCAACCGCGTTCTCTGCCGCGGGCGAGTCCCGGCAGCAGCCACGACACCTAGACGACCCGGCGACGCAACTGCCCCCAGCGAGCCACGAGAGCGAGCCGACACGTGCGCAACGAACCACCTGCGGATACCGCGATGCAGGGACGGTACGGCCGCATCGGGAAGCGCAAGCGCCGGTGGCCGACCGTGCTCCTCGCGGTCGTCGTCTGGTCCGTCGGGCTGGCCTGGCTCGCGTGGGTGATCGCCGACCAGAGCTCCCCAGTCGTCCAGTCACAAATGCAAACTTTCAGTGTCGACGCAGACGGCAGGCAAGCGCGAGCCAGCGTGACGGTGCAGCTCGACGACCCACGCGTTCGGGCGTCGTGCCTCATCCGTGCCACCGCCGCCGACAGCAGCGCCGTCGGCGAAGAGAGTTTCATCGCCACGGGCTTCGAGGGCACTCGCAGGTTCGAGGTGGTCGTGAGGACCGAGCGAGAAGCGTCGAGCGTCGTCTCGGTCGGATGCACCGCGCCGGGACAGCCCCGCCCGCGCTGACCACTTGGCGACGAGGATCGGGGCGTGACGGGCTGCAACCGGCCTGAAGAGTGCGATCGAGTGGCGGCTTCCCGGGCCATCTGCTCTACTACTTTGAATAGTAGGACAGGTGATGCCCGCCCGCTCCCTTCTGGCCGCGCACGTCATCGCCGCCCCCCACACGGAAGATGGTGGCTCTCGCATGAACCATGCACGTCCTCGCCGTTACGCGAAAAGACTGCACCGACAGGTTACGGCGGCGGCGATCGTCGTCGTTGTCATCGCGCTCACGGTCGCTGGTCTCGTGAATGTGGTTGGCAATCCAACGACGAACGATTCGGGAACTACCGCCCCGCTCCAGGCACCCGAGAACCTCGCGGCACGGTCGGCGCCGCCCCCGACCCCGGGACCGTCGACGGGAGGTTTGAGCCGATCGTCGGGCGGATCGGCGGTTGCGTCCGACCGCGAACGATCCGCCAGCCGCTCCACTGTTCGGGGCGCGGTCCGGCCGCTGGTCCCCGCGGTGAAGCGGAAGCTGTGGACCACGGCCCCCCTCAAGCTGCGATACCGCCCGCAACCGGACTCCCGGTCGCGTGGTGTCGTCGATGACGGCGAACGCGTCGGGGCCACCGGGACACGCCGCAACGGGTTTGCCCTCGTCGTGGTCGACCGGCGTGCGCACTGGGTCACCGCCCGCTACCTGAGCCGGTCGAAGCCCGTGAAGACTCCGCCCGCCGCGGCGATCGGCGCCGGGCCGTGCGCGAACGGCGTCGCTGCGTCCGGCGGCCTCGCCCCGGCTGCGCAACGAGTGATGAACGCCGTGTGCGCCCGTTTCCCGGAGATCACCACCTATGGCGGTCGAGCCGGGCGCGGCGAGCACAGCGCCGGGCTCGCGATCGACATCATGGTGTCCGGTACGCGGGGGGTACAGGTTCGCGACTATCTCTATTCGCTACGCAACGAGCTCGGGTTGTCGAACGTCATCCATGCTCGTCAGATCTGGTCTGCCGCGCGCGACGGTGAGGGTTTCCGTGGGATGGAGGACCGAGGTTCGGTCACACAGAATCACTACGACCACGTCCACGTCTTGGCTCTGTGAGGACGCAGACCGGAGACGCCACGTGTGTGCGACGCGCGACATAGGCAACCCTTCCGCGAGTCGTGCCGGGGGGGTGTCCTGGGTCGCGCTCGCTGGCCTCGTCGCCTACACGGGGCCTACTCGGTGGGGTGCGAAGGAGATGTGGTCGGCAGGCTCGGGTGCTGTCACGGCTTTAGTGACGATTCAGGAGGAGGTTCAGCAGACATGGGTGCAGGACATGATCACGGCCCGTCGGCCAGCGATAGCGGCACCTCTAACCGGCGTCGACTCTGGGTCGCGTTTGCGATCACTGCGGTCATCGTGGTGGCTCAAGCGGTCGGTGCGGTGGTCACGGGCAGTCTCGCTCTGCTCACGGACACTGCTCACGCTCTGACCGATGCCAGCGGACTGCTCGTGGCTCTGGTGGCGGCAACGCTGATGGCCCGCCCGGCGACGAGTCGGCGGACCTACGGCTTCCGCCGCATCGAGGTCATCGCCGCGCTCGGCCAGGCCACTTTGCTGCTCGTCGTCGGGACCTATGCGGCCGTCGAGGGTGTACGACGGCTCTTCGAGCCCCCCGAGGTGCCGGCGACCGAGCTGCTCGTCTTCGGTGTCATCGGGCTTGTCGCCAACATCGCCGCCATTGCCGTGCTCGCTTCGAGCCGCTCGTCGAACTTCAACATGCGGGCGGCGTTCCTGGAGGTCCTCAACGACGCGCTCGGTTCCGTCGGCGTGATCGTGGCTGCCGTCGTGATCGCGACGACAGGCTTCTTGCAGGCCGACGCGCTGGCCGGGCTTCTGATCGCTGCCCTGATCGTTCCGCGAGCGGTCACCCTGATGCGGGAGACCACGAGTGTGCTGATGGAGTTCACTCCCCACGGCCTCGACCTCGACGAGGTGCGCCGACACCTCCTGGGTCAGCCCCACGTCCGCGATGTGCATGACTTGCATGCATCGACGGTCGCGACTGGCCTACCGACCCTGACGGCGCACGTCGTCGTCGACGACGAGTGCTTCAACGACGGCCACGCACTGGAGACCCTGGCGAACGTGCGCGCCTGCGTCGCCGAGCACTTCGACGTCGCGATCCACCACAGCACGTTCCAGCTGGAGAGCGAGGCCGTCCGGCGACGCGAGATCGCCCATCCCGACGCGCTGCACGAATGAGTTCTTTCGACTGCTCCGGGCCACCTCAGCTCTACAGGGCAGCCGCAGACACGAACAGGTCACGCGACCCCGCGGTCCTGACCTCACCAGTACCGCGCGAATGCTGTCGCGACGCCATGCTCCTGCGCGCGCTGGCCGTCCTCACTAACCCCCGGCGCCCCGACCCGGCGGCGCGCCTCCGTGATGCGTGAGATCACCTGGATCGGATTCATGGCCGGTGTTGGGTCACATGAATGGGCGTCAGTGGCGTCGCCGCGATGCGGGCAGCGCGTACGCCGTTGAGGATGACCAGCACTTCGGCGGCCTCGTGCACGAGCACCACCTGCGCGAGACCCATGACTCCGAAGAGTGCGAGCGGGACGAGCACGACGATGATGGCGAGAGCAAACCCGATATTCCCGGTCATCAGTCGCCGTCCCCGACGGGTGTGCTCGAGCGAGCGCGGGATGAGCCGCAGGTCGGAGCCCGTGAACGCGACGTCGGCCGACTCGATCGCCGCGGCCGACCCCGTCACCCCCATGGCGATGCCCACCGTGGCGCCGGCAAGGGCCGGGGCGTCGTTGATCCCGTCGCCCACCATCGCCGTGGGACGCTGCCCGACCAGCTCCTCGATCGCGGCCGCCTTGTCGGCCGGAAGCATCTCGGCACGGACGTCGTCGATGCCCACCTCGGCCGCGAGGGCGCGGGCAGTGCGCTCGTTGTCGCCGGTCAGCATCGTGACGTGCATCCCGCGGGCACGTAGCTGCCGGACTGTCTCGACCGCCTCCGGCTTGAGCTCGTCGCGGATGCCCAGCAACCCGGCCACCTGGCCGTCGACCTCCACCACGACGAGGCTCATCCCGCGACCAGACATCTCGTGGGCCGCCTCCTGCAGCGGACCGGCGGGCACCCAGCGCGGGCTGCCGACGCGGACGGCGTGACCGTCCACCGTGCCCCGGAGACCGTGGCCGGCGACCTCCTCGACATCGCTGGCGCGCGGGCGGTCGGACGCCGCTCGCAGCAAGGCCGCTGCGAGCGGGTGGGTGCTCTCGGCCTCGACCGCGGCCGCGAGCCGCAGCACGGTCGCTTCGTCGAAGTCGACCGCCGTCACCACCGCGACCACCTCGGGCTCGTTGCGTGTCAGCGTCCCGGTCTTGTCGAAGGCCACCCCCCGCACCGTGCCGAGCTGCTCGAACGCCTCGCCCGACTTGATGACGACGCCGAGCCGGCTGGCCGAACCGATCGCCGAGATCACCGTGACCGGTACCGCGATGGCGAGCGCGCACGGCGACGCCGCCACGAGCACGACCAGCGCACGCTCGAGCCACAGCAACGAGTCGCTGGTGAGCAGCCCGAACGCCGCCACGACAGCAGCGAGGCCGAGGATGGCCGGGACCAGCGGGCGTGCGATCCGGTCCGCCAGGCGGGCACGTTCGCCCTTGCGGGCGTACGCCTCCTCCACGAGGCGCACGATCGTCGTCAAGGAGTTGTCGGAACCAGGCGCGGTGGCGCGCACCCTCAGGCTCCCGGCGCCGTTGACGGATCCGGCGAGGACCTCGTCGCCGGGCCCGACCTCGACGGGTATCGACTCGCCCGTGACCGCGGAGGTGTCTAGGCCCGACCGCCCGCTGACGACAACGCCGTCGGTGCTGACCCGCTCGCCTGCGGCGACGAGGAGCACGTCGTCCACCTGCAACTCGGCGACCGGGAGGGTCTGCTCCTGCGGGCTGCGCTCGACCCGCGCGGTCTGGGGGATCAGGTCGAGCAGCGCCCGCAAGCCACGTTGCGCCCCGGCCATCGCCCGGTGCTCCAAGGCCTCGGCGATCGAGAACAAGAACGCCAGCGCGGCCGCCTCAGCAACCCGACCGAGCGCCACCGCACCGACCGCGGCGATCGTCATCAGCAGCCCGACACCGAGCCGCCTGTGGCGCAACCTGACCAGAGCGCCCGGCACGAACGTCGCTCCGCCGGCCAGCAGCGCGCCCCAGTCGAGGACGAGACCTGCCGGCTCCGAGACCCGCCACCCGACGATCAGGCCCGCCACGACGAGGACGCCCGAGATCGCCGGGAGCAGGAGCGTGCGGTCGCGCCACCACGGCAGGTGCTCGGCCCGCGCCAGCGGATCGCTGGGCGGCGCGGGGGGCGCGCAACAGTCGTCGGCGACCTGTTCCGTCGCTGCGACCGGAGTTGCGGTCTCCGGTGCGCAGCAGTCGTCGACCTGGAGCGCGTGGATGCGGAGGCTGCGCGTGAGTGTTGCGCGGGCGCCAGAGACGGGCGGGCCCTGCTGAGGTGTCGACTCGTGCGCGCAGGTGCAGGCGCCGTCGCGGTCGTCGGAGCAGCATCCCCCGCTCATCGACCCGTCTCCTCGCGCACCTCGGTGCAGCACCCAGGCACCTTGCACGCCGCGTCGGCGCACGGGGAGCCGTCGCGCACGGCGAGCACGACCGACATCAGGTCCTCGAGGGCGCGGGTCAGGTGGGGGTCGCTGATCTCGTAGCGCACCTGCCGTCCCTGCGGTTCGGCCACGACAAGCCCACAACCACGCAGACAGCCGAGGTGGTTGGACACGTTGGGCCGGGTGAGGTCGAGTGCCTCGGCGATGTCGCCGGGAAAGGCGGGCCCGTCCAGCAGGTGCAGCAGGATGCGGCAGCGGGTCGGATCGACCATCGCCCGGCCGAGCCGCGACATGGTGTCGAGACGATCGTGAAGTGTCAGCACAGACTGAACTGTACACTTGCTGCTGAATGCTGCGCTCGCGGCTCAGATTGGCGGTTGCCAGGCCAGCAGGGTGCCCTGGAGCGACGCGATCAGGGCTGACCACACCCCGGTCACCTGCGTCAGCCCGACCACGACGAGCACCACGCCGCCGCCGACCGTCAGCCACCGGGTACGGCGCCGCACCCAGGCAAAGACACGCATGGCTCTGGTCAACGACAGCGCGGCGAGCACGAAGGGGATCCCTAGGCCTAGGGCGTAGACGAAGCTGAGGGCCGCACCGCGGCCCGCCGTGCTCGCCGACGTCGCCAGGGCAAGCACAGCCGCGAGCGCAGGCCCGATGCACGGCGTCCACCCCACACCGAAGGCGGCGCCCAGCAGGGGTGCGCCCAGTAGACCGGCCCGCGGCGCAGCGATGACCCGGATGGTGCGTCCGAGGACAGGCAATCGTTGCCCGAGCCCGGCGAACAGCAGCCCCATGGCGATCGTCAGCACGCCCGAAACTCGGATGACGGTGTCCTGGTGGGCCACCAGGACGGCCCCGACCGCGCCGAAGAGCGCGCCGTAAACGGTGAAGACGGCGGCGAACCCACCCACGAACAAGACGGCCCCGAGAACGACACGCGCCCGTTGTCGCCGGGGTACTGCGTCGCCACGGAGCTCGGCGGTGACCGGGGACCCGTCGGCCCCGGCCATGCCGGCCACGTAGGACAGGTAACCCGGCACGAGCGGCAGCGAGCACGGCGTGAAGAACGAGAGCACCCCGGCCAAGGCCGCGACGGGGACCGCGGCCAGGAGCGGACCGGACAGGACAACCTCCTGCAAACCCTCCACGCTCAGCGCGCCAGCGCCTCGTCGATGGCGTCGTAGAAGTCCTGAGCCGTGCGGAGCTGCAACGGCTCGCCGTCGACGTAGAAGGTGGGCGTGCCCTGGACCCCGAGCGCTAGCCCATCCTCGACGTCGCGCTGGACCCGTGCGGCGACCTTGTCGGAGGCGTAGTCGGCGTCGTAGCGCTGCAGATCGAGGCCGACATCGGCTGCGAACGTGCGGAACACGTCATCCAGGGGCACCTGCTGCTCCCCCCACTCCGCCTGCGTCTCGTACATTCGCTGGTACATCGCCTCGAACTCCCCCTGCCGTGCCGCCGACTCGACCGCACGCGCAGCCCGCTCGGCGTTGAAGTGGCTCGGCAGGGGGAAGTACCGCGCCACGAAAGTGACCTCCCCCGCATACCGCTGGCGCAGATCTTCGACCAGCGGATAGGCGGCCCGACACCCCTCGCACTCGAAGTCCAAGAACTCGACAACGATGACGTCGCTGCTGCCCTTCTTCCCCATCACGCGACTGTCGTCTCGGACCAGACGCGTCCCCGCCTCGCTCGACGGCCTCGCCAACACCGGCTCATCGTCGCGCGACATCACCAGCCCAATCGCGATCGTTCCAACGATCAAGACGAGCACCGCGCCGAGGAACACCGCGATCTTGGTCTGGACGGTCACCAACTACCTCCGAAAGTTTGTTGCTACTAGATGCGATAGTAGTGTGCGAGTCGTGACGACCTCGGCGAGGACCGGCCGTCGAGCCTTCCTCTTTCTCGCGACCGGCCCGACCTTGGCGACCTTGGCCGGGTGCGTCGGCGGCTCAAGCACGCCGACGCCCTCAGTCATCCTCGACGGCTCCGACGATGGCGTCATCGAAGAGTTCGACGCCGCCAGCCGAGTGTCGGTCGACAACTTCTCCGCGCGCCTACTCAACGGTCGTCGGGTCGACGCCTCACGTCTGGACGGTGTCGTCACCGTGGTCAACGTCTGGGGATCATGGTGCGCGCCGTGCCGAGCAGAGGCACCTGCGCTCCGTGCCGTCGCCAACGCATACCGCAACCGCGACGTCCGCTTCCTCGGTCTCAACGTTCGCGACAACCCCGCCGCAGCTAAAGCGTTCGAGCGAAGGTTCGACGTCCCCTACCCCAGCGTCCACCCCGACGACGCTGCCCAAGTGTCCCTGGCGTTCGGCGGCACGCTCACCACCACCGCAGTCCCGACCACAGTGGTCATCGACCGCCGGCGCCGCGTCTCGTCACGCGTCGTGGGCGAAGTCACCCGCCCAACCCTCCGGGCGCTCGTCGAGAGCGCGCTCGCCACGTGAGCCCACCCGGTGCACCGCTCCCCCGAAAACGCCACGTGATCACTCCCGTGGTTCTCGCCTCGGTCGCGCTGTCGGCGTACGCACACGGCGACGCCTCGGCACCTGCAGGCCAGGCGAAAAGCGAGAACAACTGGCGCACCAGCGGGCTCATCACAACGGACGTCGAAGCGCGACGGGCCGCCGTGAGTCGTGACGCCGCACGAAGCGCGACCGCCGCCCCGGATGCCTCGGCCACACCGTCGGCAGCCGACGTTGCAGCACGCGTCGCCGCACAAGAACGCACAGCTCGGCGGGCCGCACGTCGAGCCTCCGAGCTCGAGGCAGACCAGTGGGTGGCGCCGCTGCTCACCTACCGCGTCACAGCGACCTTCGGCGAGTCGGGTTCAAACTGGGCCGCAGGCCACACCGGCGTGGACCTCGCCGCGGCCAGCAGGACGCCCATCCGGTCAGTGAGCGATGGCACAGTGGTCAGCAGTGGCTGGTCCGGCGCCTACGGACTGCGCACGGTCATTCGCCTCGATGACGGCACCGAGCTCTGGTACGCCCACCAGTCCACCACGATGGTCTCGCCAGGTGCGCCAGTGCAACCGGGTGACGTCATCGGCACCGTCGGCGCCACTGGGAACGTCACCGGTCCACACCTCCACCTCGAAGCACGCTCAGACCCAGACGTGACCGTTGACCCGCGAACAGTGCTCCGAGACAAGGGCGTCGACTTGTGAGACCCAGTTCGTCGCACGCCCTAGCGAGACTTTCCCACCCTGCAACAGCCTCGGCGAGCCCCGACTCGTCCACGCCGCGGCCGGCCCGATGAGCGAATCCAGATTCCAGCTCGCCGAGCTCATCACCACCGCGCTCCTCGAACTGGGAATTTACGAGGAGCAAGTGGCTCCGGGCCCCGGAGCAGGACCTACGGATCGACCTGATCCGCGCGACAGGCCGGCACGTCGCCCGCCACCGAGGCTGGCACGTAGAGACCTCCATCTCGCCCAAACGGCGCAGCGCCACCGACGTAGCTGTCGTGCGAATCGCGGCGGTGGGCGGGATGGGACCACTTCGCGAGCAACTACACCTCGCCAGACGCGCGCGCACTGTGCGAGAAGCCCTGAAGCAGGCGCGCACACCACCGCCTCCTCCACCACCACCACCACCACCACCACCACCACCACGATGGTCGAGATGACCACGACGAAGCTGATGACTCGAACGGGCTGAGCGGACATCTGCTGGCCGGATTTGACCCGCGGCAGTCCTATGACGCCGACTCAAACCAGCGACCCCGTGACGCCGAGTCACGGACGCTGGTCCCACCCGACGTGGCAGGTCGAGCCGACAGCGCCGACGGCCGTTGAGCAACTCCAGTCGCGAAGCGTCACGCACGCCCGCTCAGCTGGCTTCAGTTCGTCGCCACCGCAGGCGCCACCCACACGTCGACTCGCACCCAGATCGCCACTGCGACGTTCAATCTGGATGGGAGCGTTCATCCCATCCAGCGTCGTTTTGCTGCGTCGACGACTCAGTCGGCTGGCCCGACCATGTAGAGGGCGAAACCTCGCCCACTGTCAGGGTATCCTTGACGCAAGAGGGTGTCCTAGCCACTCCTAAGCCGCCTGGCGACCTGACTGTCCTGTCGTATCGCGGGTCACCGTTCGATGAATTGCTAGCGAGGAGATGTCCGTAGACTTTGATGTCCGGAACAAGGTGTGCTCGTTCTGCGGCAAACGCGGCATCCCGGAGGAGAAGCTCGCCGGGGGCCTCGGCGCGATGATCTGCAAGACGTGCGCCGCTCACTGCGCAGCTGTCCTCGACTCCAATCCGACCCCCGTCAGCGACGCGATGCCGCCCTGGGGCGACGCTGACGACACCGCCCTCCTCGGCAACCTCACGCTCATTGCCGCCAACGCCGAGCAGAGCCACCTGTTCCTCGTCGAGTGGGTCGACCTGCTTCGCACCCGCGGCGTCTCGTGGGCGGCGATAGGGGCAGCGCTCGGGGTGTCACGCCAGGCGGCGTGGGAGAGGTTCTCGGCCAAGGTCGACCGGCTGCGGGCCGTCCGCCATGCCTGACACCGCCGGACCTGCAGCCACGGGCAGCTCGCCGTCGACTCTGAAGCTGGACGGACTGAGGTTCGCCTACGGGCGCCGGGGCCCAGCCGTCCTCGACGACGTCTCGGCCACCTTCCGCAGTCGCTCCATCGCCGTCCTGGGCCCCAACGGGGCCGGGAAGTCGACCCTGTTCTCGATCCTCTCGACGGCCCGCACCGCCAAGGCTGGAACGTTCGCTGTCGACGGCGAACCCCTCGGTCACGGCATAAGCGCCCGCCGGACCTACCGCGCCGGGTTCGGGATCGTCCCCCAACGGCTCCGTATCACCCCGGGCTACACGTGCACCGAGTTTCTCCGCTACGTCGCCTGGCTCAAGAACGTGCCCGCCGACCGCATCGCCAACCGCATCGCGACGGTGCTCGACCAAGTCGACCTCACCGACCGTGCCGCCGCCCGCGTCGGCACCCTCTCCGGCGGCATGCACCAGAGGCTCTGCCTCGCCGCCGGGCTCATCAACCAGCCACGCCTCCTGCTGCTCGACGAACCCACCGCCGGCCTGGACCCGATGCAGCGCTCCGACCTCCTCGCGCACCTCGCATCGTCACCCAGACGACGACCCTGGTCATGGCAACCCACCTCGTCGAGGACGTCTCCACCCTGGCCGACGAAGTCCTCGTCCTCACCAAGGGCCGAGCCGTGTTCGCGGGCGACATCACCGTAATGTGCGGAAAGGACCGGGAGAACGTCACCGGTGGCGACGTCGAGGCTGCCTACCGCCGCCTCGCCCACCCCAGCAACCAGACTGGTGGAGCACCGCAGTGAACCCCGGATTCTCGCTGCTGTCGTTGCGTTCCGCCGTCGCGGTCTACTGGGTCGCGACTCTCAAGTCACCCGCCCGGTGGGTCGGGTGGGTCAGCTGCGTCTCGGCCTTCGCTCTTGCGACGACACCAGACACGTCGTCGTTGTTGCCCGGGTTGGCGGATCCGCTGAACCTCGCTCTGACGAGCGTTGTCTACCTCGCTCCGCTCGCTGCTGGCGGTGCGGCACTAAACGCCGCATCCCTCCGCAACGGCGGGATGACGCTGGTGGCGTCGTCGTCGCAGCGAGGGATCGGTGCCGCGGGTTGCGCCTTGGGCCTGGATCATCAGCACTGACCTGGCCTCGCCCGGTGTCGTCGCTAGCCTCGGTCTGGCGACCGTTGGTTCAGCACTCTGGTACAGGAGTCTGACCAGTGCGGACGGTCCCGCATGAACCGGGCAAGACGCTCCCGCGACGTCGCCGATCCCACCCCCTCGACCGCAGGGATCACCGCTGCGTGGTGGGTGCCTTCCGGGGCCGCGCTCGGGCCCTCCGGGGTCGCCGCTCAGGACTGTTGTGCGTCGTCCAGGAGGTCCGACAGTGTTGTCAGGCTGGACACCTCACCCACGACCACGGCGGCGACCCGAGCGTCCTTGCCCAAGATGACGGTGGTGGGGACCGCCGAGTAGGGGATCTTGCCGGTGAAGGCGAGGAGCAGGTCACCGTCGGGGTCGTAGAAGGACGGGCAGTCGATGTCGATAGTCGCCGACCGTCGTCAAGCCTCTAACACTGAGTCATGACCGGCGGAGATGCCCCACGTTGCCGGCGAAGGAGCGACGAGACGCCGGACAGCTTTCGTAGCGCGATGGCCCGCTGGGACACCCAGCCCACCGGCACGTGTCACTGGAGTTGCCGTCGTGTCCCTCGACTGGAGGCTGAGAGTGGGCGATCCGCGCTAGCACGCGTCATCGGCCTAGTCGTATCCCCCAGCTATGCGCGGAGCGAGGTCGCGTGGCGGGCAGAACTGCCAGGGTGAGCCGGTAGAGACCGAGTGCGGCTACCGCGAGGCTCGAGACGAAGCAACTCGTGACGGCGGCCGTCGAGGTCACCTCGATCGACGCCGGTACGTTCTCGTAGCGGTCCACGTAGTCGAAGGCCAGGCCCCAGGTAACCCCGTAGACCACGAAGGCACAGGCTGTGACGCCGGACAGAGCGAACGCCACCGCCGAGACCCACCGGGGGTGTCGAGTGCCGCCGATCGAGATGCACGCGACGATCGCCAGCGGAACCGTGATCAGCGCCCCGGTGAACCCAACCGTCTCAAGCGTCTCCATATGCACATTGTGCGGGACGCCTCAGACAGATGCTGGCGATCCGCCCACTCATCACCCGCGGGCAGAATCTTGATTGGCCATCTCGGCCGCAAGTCGCAGCTCCAGTTCGCTTTCATTCCGGCTGAGACCGTGATCGCGCAGCGCATCCGTCCAACTATTCCGATCGTGGATCGTGGCAACCCACCGGAGAATTGGGCTTCTGGAGGCGCCTCTGCCTGTACTCGAGAAGCGTTCAACGTGCGGCTACGGCTTCCTCGAACGGGTCCGTTGCTAATGCTCTTGCCTTGCTGTAGTTCGCCAACATCCGTCTCACTTCAGCCGCCAGGCGTGCCTGAGCGGTGGTGTGAGCCTCCTCCAGGACACCCAGCTCGATCGCAATGCCGTCGAAAGATGCCTCACTCAATGTTGTGACGTCGTAGAAGCCCTCTACGGCCTGCATTTGCCACGCCGCTGCTGTTTGGCACATGTTCCGGTGAAGCGCTCGGAGTAGACGCGTCCTGGAGGGCCGCGTCGAGTTTGCCTCAATCCTCGACATCAGCCAAAAAAGTTCTTTCATTGACCGAGTCATATCGTCAGACGCGTCATCGAGATTCCGATGCGCCAGTTCGAATCGAGCCTGCCATTTGTGCGGTTTCGCAGTATGGTCCCACCGGTCTAACGCCTTCTGCAGCTTCCGCATATCGCGCCAGTCCAGATCCCAGGTTTCACGGGCCTTCAGTACTCGATTCTGCCGCCAGGCCAGATTCCGCGCCACTGAGTCGTGCTCCCGCACCAGCCACTCGCCCAAGTCTGTAAGTGAGGTCAGCCAGCGCTCAGCGCGCCGCCTGCGGTAATCAACGGCTGGCACTACCGCCAGCTGAACGAGGAGGGTCCCAAGAAGTGTCAAGAGTGCGCCCAAAAAGAGATTCTGCAATCTTTCTCCCTCCTATCGCACGGCTCGGTGTACGACAACGGATCGGGCGCGTCATCAAGGGCACCTTAGGCAACGCGACTGACAGAGTTGCTGACTATAGAGGTACGCATCGCAGCCAACGTCCGCACCACGGACGGCTCCGAGACAGTTGCCATCGCGCTTGACGGACTTATGCCGTGAAGCCATCTGAGCCGCGAGCCGTCTCGTCTCAGAAGCCTCTTCCAAACGGGTTCCCGGGGTCAATCGTGCTCAGACGACTCTTCAGCTCCTCTAAGTACCGGGTCTCCGACAACGACGCCGCGGTCAGCCCCCCTAGCGGGCTCGTGGCTTTCTTCTCCATCGCGATGATTTCCCGCTCAAGGCGCTCAACGTGGCGTCGTGGATTCACGAGGTCTCGCAGGTCGTCTTGGTCGCTGCGACTGCGACTCGGGGCGCTTCGAACAGCCTTCGGAACTGCCGTCGTGATGTGCCAAGAGCCGTCGTCATTCCACTGGATGTCTGGCACGAGCGGCTCAGACCCCGACGCACCAACGTCGTATCCCCACGCCGCACTCTTCTGAACGATGCTCTCAATGCTGTCTCGTGTACTTGCAGCCCGCCGATCCGCCGAGCGCAGGGAGCCGCGCAGGCTTTTCATGACGAGGCGTCGGCCCAACTGCGGCTCGCTGAGCAGTTTCTGTCGCCAAGCCTCGGCCTCGCGAGGCGTCCCAGCGGCTATAGCCAGATCGACCAGATCCTCAACGTGCTGGTCACTCAACTCCTGTTGCAGGCGAAGCGGAGGTCGGGGCGCCCCTTTGCCGGCTACTACCCGTTGAGGCTCTTCCTCACGTTCGACAGGCGGCTCGCTCGTCACCGCGGGTTGCTCCAAAGCGGCGGTATCCGCGTCCGTGACATCCGCCTGAACGTCTTCTTCGTCAAGGGAGGTCAACTGTTCAACGTCGCGCCGCAGATCGTCCTCGAGCTGCTGGGGTCCGAACTCAACAGCGCCGCCCAACCCCTCGACGCGCAACAGCTGAGCGAACTTGCGCTGGATTGGCTCGCGGAACGTGAAGACCGTGACAAGCACAACGGCAGGCCAGAGCAGCGCCCTGATGTAGGAAAGCAGTAGCTCTGCATCGGTGATGATGAACTTGAAGGCCACCCAGAGGGCTAAGACCCCGAGGCACGCACTCACTGCGACCAACCACCCGGGTCCCTTGCGGGTAACACCTGAAGCCATGAGCGGACCGTACGCGGCCCCTATACATCAGGTCAGCGCCATCTCGGCTTCGAAGCGCGTTCCGCAACACACCTGCACCTCACAGCCGGCCAGTGTGAGCGTCACCGACTTCGGCGAGCCACTACAGGTCCGGATCGATAAGAGGCAGGTCTTGCAGCGTGCAGGTGAGGAACCAGGTGTTCAGCATGCTCTGCGACTCGTGCCAGCCGGCCGCGGCGGGGTTGCCGAGCTCGAGGAGGAAGTCGACCCGGTACTTCGCCCAGGCGCGACCTCCTCGGCGGTCTCGCGAGGCACGCCCGACTTGAGCGTGAGCCACGTGTCCCATGTGTCAGGCGCGATCTCACGAGCGGCGAGCTGCCCGTACTGGTGCTCGTCGTAGATCACGTTCGCGTCCGGGTCGACAAACACGGCGAGGGTGCCGTCGGAGAGCTCGTGGATGGGTTCGAGGCCGCTCATGGCAGCCATCGTCAGGCCAGCCCGAAGGATCCGCCACCACACTGCCGCGTGATAACTAGCAGGACTGTCTGGATTTGCTTGCCGACCGCGCTGGGGTCGAGTGCTCCGTCGACCTTGATAATGATGGGCTGTGCGTTGCCTCCGGTCGTGCGGCGGGTTCCGGACTAGCGCACGATGCGGCCGCTGTTGGAGGGCACGAACAGTTCAGGTCCGATCTCGCCACCAGGAAGGTCCGGCAGGCCCCACCGGGCTACCGCGGGCTCGCTGATGAGGCCAGCAGGTTTCCGCCGCTGGCCATGCCGCGAATGATCTGCCGTCGACCTTGACGGTGACCGATTTTTCTTGACTCGCAAATCCCGCCTCGAGCTCCCTGGCATCGCGGGCAGCACCGGCCATTCGTTCAGCAGCGATCTTCGCCCACCCGAACCCGGGGATCTTTCCGAGGGCCCGCAGCATTCCGGCCTACATGTCCAACAGGTTTGCGACCCCGCGGACGATGGGCCGCAGCGCCGACGCGAGAGTTTGTTCCACAGCCACGTCGCCGTCCAGCCCACGGCACCAGGGCCCTTGGCGAGCGCCCCACCACTTTGAACCGTCCCCGATTCAGTGATTGGTGAGTTTGACCCGAGAGCGGCTGCTTCATCTAGCCGACGAACCGTCACCCACTCCCCTGCTGGACGCTTTTCGCCCTCGCCCGCCAGCGGGCCTGGGTGCTAGCCCGGCTGCTTGCCCGACTCGACCGGGGGTGTGACCGCGAGACGTCGCAGTCGGGTCACTTCTCGGCTGGACAACGTGCCCCCGCACCAGTCCACGGCCTCCCCCAGCGAGAGACCTTCCTGCTCGGTCATCTCCCGTAGCGCCTCGCCCGCGCGTCGTTCGGCCGCAGCGACCATCGCGTCGCGCTCGCCGAGCGCGACCATCACCTGCTCGACCAGACCGACGACGCGCCTCTCGCGGCCGGCGCGCTCGCGCCGCCGACGCTCGGCCATCTCACGTGCTATCCGCCGCGCCCGCTGCTTGATTGTCTGCTGACTCATCTTGCCTCGCTCGTCTAGGAACCGACCACGTCAGCCACCTATGACAACCGGAACCCCCGCACCGATCACCGACCGGCGGATCCGTCCCGGCGCGCCGTCGGTGACAACGTCCGCCGCACCCCGGACCAAGACGACCGGGACGCCGTACGCCACCGAAAAGACCCGACGCAGCCGCATCTGAATCCGAAGCTGACCCCGACAGCCATCACGACTGCAACGACCCACCGCGTCCCCCCATCAAGATCGAACCGTCGAAGTGCCACACACCTCTTGCATTCTCGGTGTGTCGAACAGAGAGAACACGCGCAGCAAGGTGCGCTGTCGTGACCGCCCCGGGCCTCGAAATGACCTAGGAGGGCGTGACCATGAGCATCCACAAGCTCACCGCCGGCTCGGGGTACGACTACCTGACCCGGCAGGTCGCCGCTCTCGATGCCACCGACAAGGGACACGTCGGACTCGCGACCTACTACACCGAGAAGGGCGAGACCCCGGGTGTATGGGTCGGCTCCGGCATGGCAAGCCTGGACGGTCTCGACGTCGGCGACGTGGTCACCGCCGAGCAGATGCAGAGCCTCTTCGGCTCCGGCCACCACCCGCTAGCAGCCGAACGGGAGCGCACCCTCAACGCGGGTCCGCGCCAGCCGCATCAAGCCCCCCCTACAGCGGCTGAACTCAGGCACGCAACGCGGCTCGGGACCCCCTACAAGGTCTACGACAACGACGTCTCAGCGTTCCGGATCGAGGTCGCGAAGCGGATCGAGGCCGTCAACCGCACCGCAGGACTGCCTGGAGACTGGGCGGTCCCCGCCCACGAACGTGCCTGGATCCGCACCGAGGTCGCTACCGAGCTGTTCCGCGCCGAGCACGGCCGCGACCCGGCTGACGCCCGCGAGCTGGCCGCTACCATCGCCAAGCACTCGCGCCCGCGCACTAACGCCGTGGCCGGCTACGACCTGACGTTCTCCCCGGTGAAGAGCGTCTCGGTGCTGTGGGCGATCTCCGACTCCAAGACCGCCGCGGTGATCGAGCGTGCCCACCGGGCCGCGATCAGAGACGCGGTCGGCTTCATCGAGTCCAAGGCGTTGTGGACCCGACGGGGCACCAACGGCGTGCGCCAGGTCGACGTCGAGGGCTTGATCGGGACCCTATTCACCCACCGCGACTCCCGCGCCGGCGATCCCGATCTGCACACGCATTTGGCCATCTCGAACAAGGTCAAGACGCTGGACGGAGCTTGGCTGGCCATCGACGGGCGGCCGCTGCACAAGGCGGTCGTTTCGGCCTCGGAGACCTACAACACCTCCCTGGAGCGGCACCTGGTCGACGCTCTCGGGGTGCGGTTCGCCGAGCGCCCCAACGAGGACGCCCGCAGGCGGCCGGTGCGCGAGATCGTCGGCGTCGATCCCGACCTCAACCGCCGGTTCTCCAAGCGCCGCGTCAGCGTCGAGGATCGCCGCAAGGTCCTTGCCGCGGCGTTCCAGGCCACCCATGGCCGCCCGCCCACGCCGGTCGAGACCATCCAGCTGTCCCAGCAGGCGACCTTGGAGACCCGCGAGGCCAAGCACGAGCCGCGGTCGCAGGCCGAGCAGCGCGAGGCGTGGCACCGCGAGGCCGTCGAGGTGCTCGGCACCCCGCAGCGCGTCAAGCAGATGGTCCACGGCGCCCTCAACCCCAACCTCAACCAACGCGGAGCCACCCGGTCGCTGGCCGACTCTGCGTGGTTCGCAACATGGATCGAAGGGGCCACCGACCGGATCGTGGCCACGATGGAGGGCAGCCGCAGCACGTGGCAGTACTGGCACGTCTACGCCGAGGCGCAGCGCCAGGTCCGTGGCGCCGAGGTCCCCACCAAACAGGTCGCGCAGGTGGTCGACCTGCTCGTGGGAGAGGTGCTCGACGGACGCTCAATGAGCATGGCGCGGTCGTGGGACACCACCAGCGAACCGGTCGAGCTGCGTCGGGCCGATGGCGCCTCGGTCTACACCCAGGCCGGCTCCGACATGTTCACCTCGAGCAGGGTCCTCGCCGCCGAGCGGCGCCTCGTCGACGTCGCCGGCCAGCACGACGGGTACGCCGTCGAGGCGTCGTCGGTCGACCTCGCACTACTGGAGTCGACGGCCAACGGCGTCACGCTCAACGCCGGGCAGGCCACGCTGGTCCGCGAGATGGCGACCTCGGGTGCACGCCTCCAGCTGGCGATCGCGCCCGCCGGTTCCGGCAAGACCACCGCCATGCGCGCGCTCGCCATGGCGTGGGCTGACGGCGGCGGCGCCGTCGTGGGCCTGGCTCCCTCAGCGGCGGCGGCCGACGCACTGCGCTCGTCGATGGGGGCGCAGACCGACAGGCAGATAGACACCCTGGCCAACCTGACTCACTCCCTGCAGCAGGCGCGCGCGTCCGGCACCGGTGAGTACGTGGGGCTCCCGGGCTGGGTGGCCGGCATTGATTCATCCACCCTCGTCGTCATCGACGAGGCCGGCATGGCCGACACCCTCTCGCTGGATGCTGCGGTCTCATACATTGTCGGGCGCGGCGGCAGCGTCCGCCTGGTCGGGGACGACCAGCAGCTCTCCGCCATCGGCGCCGGCGGCGTGCTGCGCGACATCCAGGCCACCCATGGTGCGCTGCAGCTCAGCGAGCTGGTGCGGTTCAAGGACCCCGCCGAGGGTGGCGCCTCGCTAGCGCTCCGCGAGGGCAAGCCCGAGGCGCTGGGCTTCTACCTCGACCGCGGCCGCGTGCACGTGGGCGACCTCGCCACTATGACCGAGGGTGTCTTCGGCGCCTGGCAGGCCGACCGCGCCGCCGGGCTGGACTCGATCATGCTCGCCCCCACTCGCGACCTGGTCAGCGAGCTGAACCAGCAGGCTCGTGCCCACCGCCTGGCGCAAGAGAGCGTCACCGGCGGTTGCGATCCGGGCCGCGTGCGCCGCCTCTCCGACGGCAACGAGGCCACGCTCGGCGAGCTCATCATCACCCGCGAGAACGATCGCCGGCTGCGTGCCTCGGCGACCGACTGGGTCAAGAACGGCGACCGCTGGAGCGTCCTGAAGATCCACGACGACGGCGACCTGACCGTCCAGCACACCCGCCACGGCCGCACGGTCAGGCTGCCCAGCGATTACGTCGCGCAGGCCACCGAGCTGGGGTACGCCTGCACCGTCCACACAGCCCAGGGCGTCACGGCCGACAGCATGCACGGCCTGGCCACCGGCACCGAGTCGCGCCAACAGCTCTACACGATGATGAGCCGCGGTGCCCATGCCAACCACGTCTACCTCGAAGTTGTCGGCGACGGTGACCCCCACTCGGTCATCCACCCGACGCTGGTGCGCCCCCTCACCTCGACCGACATCCTCGAATCGATCCTGGCCCGCGACGACGCCGCGCGATCGGCGAGCAGCCTCCTCCGCGAGCAGGCCGACGCCGCCACCCGGCTCGGCGAAGCAGCCCAGCGCTACCTCGACAGCCTCTACGTCGCGGCCGAGAGTTTGCTGCGCCACGACACCACACGGTCCGTCGACGGCACCGAGACGAGCCTCGTCGGCGCGCTGGACCTCGCCGTCGATCAGCTGGCACCCGGTCTGTCGGACGAGGCTGCGTGGCCCACGCTGCGCGCTCATCTGCTCCTGCTCGGAGCCGCAGGTGAGAACCCCGTCGAGGCGCTACGGGCCGCAGCCGGCGACCGCGAGCTCGACACCGCGCGCGACCGCGCCGCCGTCCTCGACTGGCGTCTGGACGCCTCCGGACTCCGCAACGCCGGCGCCGGCCCACTGCCCTGGATGCCCGGCGTCCCGACCCGATTGGCCGACGACCCGCACTGGGGTGGCTACCTGACCCAGCGCGCACAGCTGGTCGATGAGATCGCCGGCGAGGTCCGCCGCCGCGCCAGCGACCAAGCAGACGGGGGCGGTCTGCCGGCGTGGGCACAGAACGGCCTGCGCCCGACCGACACCACGGTGGCCGACGTCGAGGTCTGGCGCGCGGCCATGCAAGTCCCCGCCGATGACCGCCGGCCTACCGGTGCCCCGCAACTGCAGAAGGCCTCCGCGATCTGGCAGCGACGCCTCAACCGCGCCGTCACCGGCGACCACACGCCCGCGCTCGAGGAGTGGCGCCACCTGCTCCACTCCCTGGCTCCGCAGGTCCGCGACGACGAGTTCACCCCGCTGGCTTCCGGTGGAGTGCCCATTCCGTCTCGGGACGGACCTCGCGTGTCATCGACTCAGCGCAGGCCGGGCACCACTCGGCGTCGTAGGACACGCGCCCGACTCGCTTCGGGACATTGCCCGAAATGTCTTCGCCGCACTCGAGCTCCGTCGCCGCGCGCGGCGACGGCGGTCCGCCTGCGATCAGGTGGATCAGCTCATCCGCTGTGGCAGCCAGCCCGCCTTGCTCCAGAATCCTCCAGCGGTTTGCGGATCGTTGGTAGGAGGTCATGGCGACCCGTACCTCGCCCGACCTTGCACTCAGGAGCGGCCATGAACCGCGTCGCCGGGCGAGTTCTTCGATATGGCGCAGTTCGCTGCTGACGTCACGAGCCGCCAGTCGTCCCCAGAACCCGCCGTAGCGCAGGAAGAGCAGGGCCCCGTTGCTTGTCTGAGGGTGCCACGGCTGCCCGATGGCGCGCTCGCTCATGTTGCCTACGGCTTCGACAAGCTCCTGGTCCGCAGCTGTCAGCTCGCGTAGATCGTCCTGTGCGATGTCACATTCAGACATTGTCACTCCCTTAATTCAGTGGCTGCTGGGCGCCAAGCGGATCACGCCTGGAGCCGTTGTGTCGCGTCGAGGATCGGAGGAGCTCTGGCCCTCCTGACTCGCGCGCGGTTACTTCATTCGCTGTCGGGCACGAACGTGCACTGAGCGGTGTCGTTCGAACGACTCGTGCGTCACTTCGCGGCCCGTGCAGGTCACGCCCGCGTGCCCACCGGCCACCTCAAGGCCGCCGACACCGCGACACCGACTGGTGACGAGGCGCCGCTGCGCCTGGGGCAGTGGGTAATCGCGCAGCGGCCACAACACAAGACCGACGACCTGCCTGCAGAGCGCATCAAGCAGCTCGTAGACGTACCGGGGTGGGTGTGGCACGTGCGTGTGTACGCGTGGGAAGGCGGACCCGAAGCGCTACGAGACTTCGTCAAGCCCACGGCCACGCGCAGGCAGCTGCTCCTCATGTCCACCACGGTTACAAGCTCGGTTCGTGGCGGATGACCCACCGCCGGACCATTCGGCTCGGCGAGCTTCAAGAGCACCAGCTGCTGTGCTGGCGCGCCTCGGTGTCGGGTAGGCCGAGCCTGACCTTGCCGCTGCTATGACGCGCATCCTGCCGTCGCAGTGCTATCTCGGCTATTCGGGTCTGGCGCTTACTCGGCGGTGCAACGCTGGTCGAACAACGACCAGCCGACCTTGAGGACACGGAACACCGCAGAGAACTCGCTTACGAACTCGCGCAGGTCGCCACCCGTGGTCAGCTCCTCCATCGGCACCGGGTACCGCGGATCCCTCCCGACTCGCACGCGCTTGGTGCTGGACCGTGTCATGTTGGGCCACACCAGGCTGTGGGCGTCGCCGCTGAGCTGCCTCCACAGCGCCACGATGCCGGCTTGCAGGCTCGGTTCCGAGAACACGGACCGACCTGCCTCCCGGATGACCACGGTGTCGAAGTGACGCTCCGCCTTCACTCCGTCGCGCGCCTCCAAATCCGCGATCCGGTCCTCGACCACGCCCCGGGCCTGGCCGCGTCCGGCATCGTCGAGGCCGTTGTTTGGCTCCTCCACCCACTCGAGCAGTCGCCGGTGCATCTCGAGTGCAGCCCGTGCCCCACGGGAGCGGCGTACAGTGGCGTCGGAGGGGCTCAACATCCAGACTCCCCGCGAGGCCCCCAAGAGTGCTCCTCTCAGCGCCGTGGGGTGCGCGAGCGGAAAGGCCTCTCCTGCTTCGATGCAGACGCGCGCCATGTTCAGGTGCTGCGTTCCTGACGCGAACTGGTGCCGGGCGAGGTCATGAAAGGGCGTCCCGAGCCCGTGTGTCGCCTCGGTATCGAGCGCCATCTCACTGCCGGGCTCGGGTTCCTCGAGACCGCGAGAACGCTCGCGCCACCCATCAAGGTCGCCGTACATGCGTCGCAGGGTCTGCAACTGCGCCGCGTTGGTGATGCGACGAGCACATTCGTCTGAGGACGTCACGCGTCCAGTGTCGCGGGCGCACCCCGGACTTCACGCCAAGCGGCCGTTGTCCTCGCCCGCATGTCGACTCACTGTCGATCGCGCTGTGCACCACCCGTCCTAGGGTCGGTGCCTGCCGAGGCCAACGCCACCAGAACTTGGCATCCTGTGCCGGGTGAATCAGAACTACTTCGAGCGCTACGGGCTTCACGAGCCCGAGCGCATCGGCGACGCCAGACGTGACGCGATCGCAGTCGAGCTCGAGCGCCTCGCACGCG
Organism: Nocardioides marmoraquaticus; assembly: GCF_054777915.1. Lineage (NCBI taxonomy): Bacteria > Bacillati > Actinomycetota > Actinomycetes > Propionibacteriales > Nocardioidaceae > Nocardioides > Nocardioides marmoraquaticus. Next base: position 113,864 of record NZ_BAAHAA010000009.1, read on the forward strand.
CCGAGGGCGCCGATGACGACGCCCAAGCACTCGAGTACCTCAAGTGCACCCTTGAGGCCATCGCGAAGGTCATCCTCGACCTCGCCGGGGAACCAGCCGCTAGCAACGCGCCTTTCGACACGGTAGTAAACAAGGCGCACCCGCTTCTCGCACAGCAACCCGGCATCGAGCTGGAGCACACGTCACCCTTCGGTGATCTCGCCACCCAGGCCCGCAAGATGGCCATCTCCATGAGCAACATCCGCAACAACTACGGGTCGGGTCACGGTCGCGCCCGCAGTCCAGAGGTAAAGAACGAGATGCTGCAGCTCGCTAAAGACGGCTCCCTCCTGTGGGCGCGCTGGGCTCTCCGCCGCGTCGACCACTTCGCGAACGGGCGTCCCGAGACTCTCGTACGAGACCTTGTCGGTGACCCCAACGGGCGCATCGTGTTCTACGGCGGGAGCCTCACCGAACGCTTGCGAGACGCCGACCTGCGCAACCAGGAGTCGCACCACGCCCGAGCCATCGGCGCGGCCGTCGGCCAGCGAGCCGCCCAAGGCACCTTCGTTGTTGCTGGTGAAGGTGTGGCGGCCCCCGTCGAAGACCCAGACCTGGAGAACTGGCCGGCCGCCTACCGGCTTGGAGTCGCAAGCGGCCTGCTGTTCGGGCCCGACGGCATCCCCAGCATTAGCGCCTGGACCCTCACGCGGGCACTGCAGGTGTGTCTACCCATCACAGACCACCCTGAGGACGTCGCCAGTCTGCTCGAGGACGTCGTGACCGCGATACTTCCCGGCAGCCTTAAGGGTGAGCCGGACAGCATCGCGAAACTCAAGGCACTTATCGAAGGTGCTGGACCCCAACGGCCCGAGCCCGAACCCGCAGCCTGGGCCAGGCTCTCCCGACACCTCGCCGAAGACTAACCCCGGGCTACCTTGCCGGCACCGTGGCCGGCCTACGCCACCAGTAGCCACCCGAAGCTGCGCGGTGAACTTGCCCCCGTCCTAAGCCAACTGGCTGAATTGCTCGCCCGCCGACCGCGGCCCGAAGACGACGCGACCGTTGACATTTACTAGAAGGGCGAGGCCACCGATCCCAACGGCGAAGATCACGATCGCCGTACCGGCGCCGACCCGGCTTGAGACACCCAACTCCTGTGTCATACCGCCGCCTGCCGGCACATCCGACGGTGCGCACAGACAGCCCTGCTGGCCTTCTCCATGGCTCAGAGATCGACGTTGGCGCCACCGCTTGGGCCGCGTGGGGGCATCGGTCCGTGGCGGGCGGGTTGACGGCTTCGCCGGCACGTCGATGGGCGCCTGTCCGTCCCCGATTACGGCAGGGCGTCGGCTGCGCGGAGGCGGTCTGCCCAAAAGCGCAGGCGGTCGCGGGCGTAGTTCCGTTCGTAGCCGGTTGTGCCGCCGTCTGCCTGGGAGACGAGTGCGGCGTGGACCGCTCGGAGGTGGCGTCGTGCGGTAGCGCCGTCACCGGAGGCCAGCGCTAGCAGGCCCAGCGACTCGCTGCGCATCTGGTTGGGGGCCGGTCCCATGAACGGTTCGGCGTCCTGCGGGATGCCCTGATCCCGCTCGAGCACGTCGCGGGCGACGGCGTACTGCCCGAGGGTGTCCAGGAATGGGACGGCCGTCTGTGTGATGAGCGTGGCAAGGTGTCGCAGCCGGTCGGGGGACGTATCGCCGTCCAGCACGTGGTGCATCTCGACGTCCAGGCTCTTGTGGCCCGAGACCTCATCGTCCGGGTGGTCGCCGGGGTGGGCGGTGGCGAAGCGGGTGCCGTAGCTGAGGTGAACCCCGACTCCGGTGGTGAGGCCGTCGTCGTCTGGCACCCAGCCGGTCGACACGCTGATGGTGACCCGGTCCTCGCGGTCGGTGTGGCGCCGGTGCCAGGTGCGGGGCCCGCCTCGCAGACCGGCCGCCCGCAGCGGGTTACCGAGGTGCTCCCGGAGGTGAGAGTCCATGGCCGCTCGTGCCTTCTCGGTTGCCCGGCTGGCCTTGCGGCGGATCTCCTTGGTCTTGGCCTGGTGGATCGCCTCCGTGCGTGCCGCGGCCTCGCTGTCGCGCCCAAGCGCCGCGCCGACCTTGCGCACCAGGTCTTTGCGGTGCAGGTCCCCCAGCAGGGTTGCGAGCACTCGGCGGTCCTCGGCCGTGTCACGTGTGACCAGCGCGTCGACGGACGCCGAGGCGACCTTGAGCGCCAGTGCCTCGGTGAACCCCGCGAGTCCGTTGTGGGCCGAGCCGCGCAGGGCCAGTTCGCCGAGGAGCCGCGGTGGCCACGACGCGTCGGGGATGGTGGTGGTGGCCAGCGCGGCGGCGCGGACGATGTCGGCGTTCGTGCCGCGGAACAAGGTCCCCATCGCGGTGACGCCGACATCGCTGGGGGCGAAGCCCGGATACAGCGACACCACGTCGGCCTCGGCCGCGAGTCGGACCCACGTCTCGAGCAAAGCAATGGCCGCATCGGGGCGCAGCGCGTCGGCGACTTGGCGCAGCCATCGTTGTGAGGGTCGTCGGCGGCCGAGGTCGCCCAGGAGCCGGACGAGGGGCGCGATGTCGCTGGCGGGCAGGTCCCGTGCGGCGTCGCGTGCACGCGTGCCCCACCGGTCGCCGTCGGCGACCAGGGACAGATCTAGCAGGTCCGGGGGCGTGGACGCGGCCAGGGCCCGGAGGGCCAGCTCGTGCAGGTCGCGCTGCTCCTGTCCCTCCACCACATCGAGGCGTGTTTCGGTGACGTAGCGGCGGAGGGCGTGGAGGAGCGCCGCGTCCGCCTCACCGTGGTCGCACACCTGCTTGGCTCCGCGCAGGGCGAGTGCGGTGGCTCGTTCATCGGCGCCGAAACCTTGTTGGACGAGCGTAAGGGCGAGCGTGGCGGTGGCCGCGGTCCACGGCAACGCGACTCGGCTCAGCTGTACCCACGGCTCGCGGGGCCGGCCCCAGACGTCCAGGGTGTGGTCCTCACGCCCCACCTCGACAATGTTGAACGTAATGGGGACGTTTTGCTGCGACTCCTCGAGCAGCACCAGGACGCCGGAGAGACGCGCCTCGCCGGACAGGCGGCTGTCGCCGAGGACGTCAGGCCACCCGGACAGCTCCGCCCCGAGACGTTCCAGCTCGGCTCGGAACCGCGCGCGATGCTCATCCACGCTCGTCATGGGGTGAGTGTGCCTGGGCGACGCCGTCGCAACAGCGAAACCCTGGGTTCCGAGGCGCCGACCGTTCGACTCATCGGCGAGCTCGCTTCGTCACACACTAGACGAACCTCGTGGCTGCGAACGATCTGAACGCGCGGCCCCGGCGATCTATGCGATCCCGCCCTGGGAACAGGGGCGTCTTATCGCCGCGCCAGGGGAAACGACGGATCCTGGAGTCCGCCGTTACTTGAGCACGGCCCAAGCGATCAATGAGTCCAGACGCCGGATGTCGGTGCCCTTCCCGACCTTGATCTTGATGTGTCCGGCCCGCGTCCACATCTCGATTTCTGCGTTCATGTCCAGGAGCCGACCAGCGTTCTCCGAGGACCACATGTTGATGGAGCTGTACGGCAGGGAGTAGATCTCGACCTTCTTGCCGGTCATGCCCTGCGCGTCACGCACGATCAGTCGCTTGGTGGTGAAGACCGCGCTGTCCCGAAAGGTCTTGAACGCGGCGACCGGAGTCTCGCCCTGCACCATTAGTTCAGAAACGTCGGGCGGAATCGGGATCTCTTGCATGAACGTCCATGCCGTGATTCCGGAGGTTTCGAGAGCCATGGCTGGACCCTACAGAGCACCAACCCTGAACATGCATTGTTCGCAAAGGGGGTGCCGCGGCCGGCGTCTTACCGCCGCCTGCTTACGGCAGGCGCCAGCGGTAGCGTCCGAATTTCGAGTGCCTCGTCGTGTCAGCGGCGAGCGCGGCCGGGCCTCGCGCTGGTTCGTCGCATGAGGTGCTCCATGTCCAATCCGACGCGGCTCCTGCCGTTCCAGCCCCTGTCCATGACAACCGCACAACTAGCTGCAGTCTCGTTCCTGGCCAGGTACGCCGGACACACCCACGAGCTCTACTCCTACCAACTGCGCCGCTGGTTCCAGTGGTGCGAGACCACCGGCCTCGATCCCTTGATCGGCATCCAGCGAGCTCACGTCGAGCTCTACATCCGCAGCCTGGGCGACGCTGGACTGATGGCGTCCTCGACCAACACGATGATGCACGGCGTCCGGGGCTTCTTCCGTTTCGCCCATATCGACGGCCTCATCCCTGCCGACCCGGCGGTGTACGCCCGACTACCCAAGGTCCACCACGACGAGTCGAGGACCCAGGGCCTGGACCGACTCGAGCTGATCCGCTTCCTCCAGATCGCTCAGACCATCACCGTCCACCACGGCGCCCTGGCCTACCTGCTGGGCATCAACGCCCTCCGAGCCTCAGAAGCAGCCTCAGTGCGGATCGAGGACTACGCCGAGACCCTGCGCGGCCACCGCGTCCTGCACCTGGTCGGCAAGGGCGACAAGCCCGCCACGATGCCTCTCACGGTCCCGGTCCTGCGCGTGCTCGAGGCCTGTCGCGGCGAACGCACCAGCGGACCACTGGTGCGGCGACCCGTCTCGGGTGCGCCGATCGACCGCCGTGACGTCTATCGGATGGTGCTGCGGGTCGCGAAGGCAGCCGGCATCCCGCGACACATCAGCCCGCACTCGCTGAGGCACGCTGCGATCACCAACGCCCTCGACGCAGGCGTCCCGCTGCGCGACGCCCAGATCCTGGCCCGACATGCTGACCCGCGCACAACCGAGCACTACGACCGCGCCCGAGGCAACCTCGATCGTCACGGCGTCCACTTCCTCACCGCCTACGTCGCAGGTGTCTAGCTCGGCATAGATCCGCATCCGGCTGCACCGCCGACGACAATCGCGCTGTGACCAATGACGGCACGACCACTGATGGTGATCCCGAGAGCGCCAGCCACGCGAACTACCTCTTCGAAATTGGAAGGACGACGCTGGCGGCGGCGCAGCTGACAACCATCTGCTTCGATCTCGCCCGCATTTTGGGCGGCGTCACCGACTCGGTCATGTTCGACGACCCCCTGGGCGGACTACAGCGCGGACTCGAGGGCTTGGACACGAAGCGTTTTCCTGAGCTGTCCGATTTTCTGTCGGCGCTCGACTCCGCACGCCGACACCGAAACGATGTACTTCACGCCTTCCTCGTGCGCGACGGGCTGTTTCGCCGAACTGCTCGCGGCGGGTACGACCGGGCCTTCTACTCCGTCCAAGACCTCCGCTTCGCGACAGAGCAAATCGAGGACGCTAGCCGATTGGGAAATCGCGTCCTCTACGCGAACGGCGGGGAACTGGTCCGTGCTTGGCGCCAGCACGTGGATCCGTAACCCGCGCCCTTCCGCCGCGATCCGGCCGTGCGCTACGTCGGCGAGGGACTGCGCCCATCCTTCGGGAGGCGGCCGGTCACGTTGCTGGAGGCCCGCCCGAGCGATCTAGGCGATAGATCTTGTGGATCGCAGACGCTCCCTGAACTGCCCCGCATTCGCTCGTGTCCTGCTGAACGTTCGGTCTACGACCGAAGTGATGCGTTCGGCCGGAGTGAATTCGACATGTTGACGACGGGCGCCGAGTTCGAGTCGAGCTGAAAGGGTTGTGCGCTTGTGCCCCCTACGCTCCGTGATACTCGCTACCGTCGGTGCGGGAGGGAAATTCATGTCCACTGCGGCTGCGGCAACGTCGATGAAGGCCACGACCCTCGCGAGCACACAGTTGTGCGTTCTAATCGACTCAAACATCTTCATCGCGCTTGAGGACCACTCAAACGTCGACGACGCGACGAACGGCCCCGAGGCAGCCGAATTGGTCCGTCTGATCCAGCAAATCCGGTACGGCGTCCTGCTCAGCCACGGCACCCGCATGGACCTGCTCCAGGTCAAGGACGGAGACCTGCACGCTCGCCGCCAGCGAGCGCTCGACCGGTACATCGTGATGAATCCGGTGCCGGCCGACGGCGTTCTGCGCCAGGTTTTCCCGAGGCGGCTGAACAGTAACGACGAGGCCGACCTAGAGGTGCTGAGCAGCTTCGCCACCGGCCGCGCTGGCTGGCTGGTCACGGAGGATAAGAAGCTGCGTGCTCGCGCGACCCGCGCCGGCCTGGAGAACGTGCTATCGCTCGCAGACGCGCTAGACATGTTCTCGGCGCTCGCTGGCGAGCCGGCGCTGCTAACGGCTCCGGACGCGCAGCACGTGAAGGCGTACGAGGTGCCGCTGACCGCGGAAGTGTTCGACGGGCTGCGTGATGACTACCCGGACTTCGCCGCATGGTGGCGCGCGAAGGTCGTGGCTCCTGAGCGGCCTGTGATCGTGCTTGGGGAAGCGGCTGCGCCAGCCGGAATGGCGGTTTTGAAAGACGAGACGGAGCAGGCGTACGGGCTTCCCAACCGGGTGTTGAAGTTGTGCACTTTCAAAGTCGCCGAGTCCCATCAAGGTGTGAAACGTGGCGAGGCGCTTCTGAAGGCCTGCATCGAACACGCCCGTGCCGAGGGCCACCACACCGCCTACGTCGAAGTGCTGCCCGACAAGATCGAGCTGATTGAGTGGCTCGGGTTGTTCGGGTTCACCGTGCTAAAAGGCGCCCGGGCGCCGAACGGGCAGGTGGTCCTCGTCAAGCGGCTCGCGCCGGCCGAGGATGCGCCCGAGCTCGACCCGTTGAAGTACGCGGTTGCGTACGGGCCGGGCAATCTGTACGTGGAGCGAGCGCATGTCGTCCCAATCCAGGGCCGCTACCACCAGCTGCTGTTCCCCGACGCGGATACTGCCCGCCAAGACGCGGCCATCCTCGGCGGTGCGGTCGGCTGCGGGAACGCGATCCGCAAGGCGTACCTGTGCCACGCACCCAGCAGGAAAGTACGGCCGGGGCACGGCCTCGTCTTCACAAAAACAAGGGACGGGGACGCCAGAATCACCGCTGTGGGCGTTGTGGAGCAGGTACTGCGCAGTTCAGACCCGGCGGAACTCGCCGCTGCGGTCGGAACGCGCACCGTCTACTCCCAATACGACATCGAGGCGATGTGCCGTCGAGGAGAGGTACTCGCGCTCTCATTTCGTCACGACCAGTCGCTTGACAATCCGATCGCGATTCGCGAGGCGGTCGCAGCCGGCGTCTTGACCCGCACCCCGCAGTCGATCGCAGAGCTTTCCCCGGAAGGACTGCAATGGCTACTGCCGAACCTGGCCGCGTGACCGCCGGCCCGACCTCGAACTCCGCTGTGAGCGCAGGCACAGTTGGTCGGGTCGTGCTGATGTCCATCCATCCGCAATACGCGCAAGCCATCCTTGACGGCACCAAGCAGGTCGAGTTTCGCAAGCGGCCCGTCGCCGACGACGTCACTCACGTCCTCGTGTACGCGACCGCTCCCGTGTCCGCCGTCATCGGCGCATTCACCGTTACCGGCCAAGACGTCGAGCATCCGAAGACGTTGTGGCGCAGGTTCAAGAAGATCGCCGGCATCTCAGAGGACGGGTTCTTCACCTACTACGACGGACGCGTCTCCGGGACCGGCATCCGTGTCGGTGACCGGCTCGCGCCCGCGGAACCGTTGCCGTTAACCGACACATTCGGGGTGGCGCGCCCCCCGCAGAGTTACCAGTACCTGACCGGCGACATCGTCGAGGACGTGCTTTCCGAGATGGCGTTCATTGGCTCAGCTAACACCGCGGCTGACGGCCGCCGAGGCTGAGCACAGCACGGGACCTTCTTGCGGGGCCGCAGGTTCGACGTGCGTCAATCCGCCGCCTATGGGATGCCGCCTCCTCTGCCGAGAACAAGCAGGGCTGGCTGAAGAAGCGAGCAGTTCTCGCTCCGCCCCAAGGCTCGGCTAGCGGTCGTACCGTCCCGCCGGCCGCAGTTCGCTCTAGTGCGCCCACCCCGACCACTTGCGCCTGGTGTCGAGATACCACTCGCCCCACGCCGACCATCCGTCCGGGCCATAGCGCTGCGGGTCGTACCACGAGCGGTAGGCCCAGATCGAGAGCGAACCGGGGCACCACTTTGGAACGCCGTCGATGCGGATGAGCATCTGACAGGGCGTGGCGGGCCGGCGATGGCGGTAGTCCGGCCGATCGGGCTCAGTGCCGGGGTCGTAGCGGTCGGCCATGGGCTCCAGTGTTCAGCGACGGTCTGACAGTCTCAGCCTGTGCATCGGCCCGTGCGGTCGGGGTCGTGATCGGCGCCCTTCGGGCATTCGATCGGACATCGATGTCTCGGTGCGGTGGTCATCGCAGGATTCCCGCACGCTGCGCTCAGAGACGCGTGTAGCTGGCGCTCGACGATCGCAAATCCGCGAAGCTGGGTCCCACAGAAAGGTCAGGGCGTCAGGGCGTGCCTGCTCCCCGAACGTGTAGACGCTGGCCGGCCTCTGGTACGCACCGCAGGCGGATGCAGTAGGCGCCGGGGACCTTCAGTGACGCAAGTCCCAGGGCGGCCGCTTCCTAGGCACGTGCCCAGCCTTCGTCGCAGGGCTCCGAGGGAGCGTGTGGATAGGCCCGCAATCGCGGCGCGAGCCCATATAGCCTCGCGAACATGAGCGAAGATCTGCTCAGCGCCGCCGAGGCCGCCGAGCTCCTCGGCATCAGCGAATCGGGCACATTCAAGCTGCTGAACCGCGCTGTGCTGACGCGTGTTGCGAACGGACGCGGGGGCCAGGGTCACGTGGGAGTCGTTTCCCGCGCTGAGGTCGAGCGTGTTGCTGCGCAACGCGCCCGGGCCGCAGCCGAGCACGAGGCGAGGATGGATGCCCGCCGCCAACCCAAGCCGCCAAGAACGCCTGACTATCAACACGAGTGGCTGACGCCGGATGACGCCGGCGCGATGATCGGCCTGACTGGCCAGGCCATCCGCAAGCGGTGTCACAAGGGCACGATCCCCCACCGCAAGGTCGGCGCGTTCTACTGGATACGCGCTGACCACGCACGCCTTGCAGCGCATGTGCGAGCAACCGACGGCCCCGACAACATGGCAATAGCCCTCGACGGGCTCGACTGACGTAACTGGGCGGCGCGCCGAGAAGGAAACCTTCGACGACGCTCGTGGCAAACAGACTACGAGCGCAAGGTTGTGAGAGACGGTCTTGATGCCCTCCCCCGCGTGCAGCAGCGTCGACGCGTACCAGTCGGTGCCGAGACTTAACTGGACGGTTCGGGCGTGAGACGTGCGGCGGGGCCATAATCTCACCGGATGTCGCCAAACTGGGTCATGGTCGGCGCATTCGCGCTGTGGGCGCTACTAGGAGTGCCGATGATCAAGTACGCCGACCAGATCGCTGCAATGCAGCGGAAGGCCCTGAGTGAGCGCGTGCACCGCAAGTTTGACGCACCCGGCAGCCCGCTCGGCGGGCGCTTCGTGCGTGCCTTCGGATTCTTCTGGATCGGGGCATGCCTTCTCGCCGCCCTGGCCGGGCTGGTCGCGGGCGACTCGTTCTAGACGACTCGCGCCAGCGTCATGTTTCCGTGTTTGAGTCGCACGGCTGGTTAGTGCACAGCCAGACCTCGTAGGGGCGTTATGTGACGGATGCTGGCAGAGCCCAGCCTGCCCCCCATGGCGTTCCTGGCATTGGTCGCCTCATCGTCCATTGCGACCACGCTGTATTGGCGCGTAGGAATCTCCCGTAACCGACGATAGGACAGTGTTGGTGGAGGTGGGCGGGGCCGTGGTCGACGGGCCCCACGTCGGTGCTGCCTGGTGGGCGCTCGATGTGATCGAGCGAGCCGAGGACGACCCGGGGCTGCGGTCCGAGGACGTGACCGAGGTCAGGGCGCTGGCATGGGAGGCGGTGGCGCTCGCGACCCGCTGAATGCACGCGGAGTCCACGAGACGGCCCGATTTGACGACACGGGCCGCCAGCAGACCACACAACAACACGGCCTGTGACCTGGGAAGACGGCACGCAACGACACTGCTCAACACTCCCCGGGGTCGGGGACGCTCAACTACAACGTCTGACACCTCCGCGAGCGGGCTGCGCAGCTCAGTCGCGGCTGCTAACACAGCCGCGTGATCGCTCGGCCTCTCTCACACGACCTTGGTTGTCATGGGATACGCCAGGAACCACCAAGCGACAGACCATCGGGCTGCAGCCAAGGCATCCTGGGGTGAATTGCCACAGCAACCTGCCTCTGCGGAGACACCTGTGACGACAGCGGCACCGCTCCTGGTGTCGCAGGACGAGGCCGCCCGACAGCTCGGCGTCGAGCGGACCACGATCTGGCGGATGTGCTGTCGCGGCGACCTCGACCGAGTGCACATCGGTCGGCGATCGCTCGTGACTCGTGCCTCCATCGAGGCCTACATCGCCTCACAGCTTCAGCGCATCTGAGACTGCACTGGCCGCTGCTCGAGCGGCGTCGTCAGTGACATGCCCGTAGACGTCGGCGGTGATCGCGATCGAGGAATGGCCCAAATTCCTCGAGACGACGTGTAGCGGGACGCCCGCGAGTAGGGCAGTTGTCGCGTACGTATGACGCAGCGTGTGCACTCCCATTGGCGGCAGCTCGGTCTTCTCGCGTACGAGCTGGACCGTTCGGAGCAGATTGCGCGGGTCGGCCGGGGCGCCGAGCTCGGTGGTGAAGACGAACCCGGTCTCGGCCCAGTAGTTGGTTGCCTTGAGTCGCTCGGCGGCTTGGGCAGCCCGATGCGCCTTGAGCAATGCGACGACGGCCGGGCTGAGCGCCACAACGCGACGTGAATGCTTCGTCTTCGGCCGTCACACGACGAGCCGCCCGCCGCTGCGGACCAGGCTGCCGACGATGCGGGCCTCACTGCGTTCGAGGTCCACCTCGGACCAGGTCAGCGCGAGCGCCTCCCCCCGCCGCACCCCGGTACCGAGGATGAACCGCAGGACGTCGCGGTACCGCAGACCCCGAGATGCCTCGAGAAGTCGAGCCACCTGGGCGGGGGTGAGGCTGACCGCTTCAGTGTGGTCGGCGCTTGGCCGTTTGACCCGCACGGCCGGGTTGAGCGCGAGCAAACTGTTGGCAACTGCGTCGTCCAGCGCAGCGCGGAGCGCGGCGTAAGCGTTACGCCGCGTGCTGGCGGACTTGCCCGCCTGCTCCATCGAGAGCAGGACGCGGGCGATGTCGGTCGGCCGCAGCTGAGCAAGCGTGACGTGACCGATGACGGGATCAACGTGGCGCGCCAGCAAGCCGGCGTACATCTGCTTGGTGGACGGCGCGCGGTCGCTAGCGCGCAGAAACGTGTCCCGCCACTCATGTAGCCATGCGCTCAGCGGCTGGTTGTCGTCTCGGACGGGTCCCCCAGCTGCGACCCGGGCCTGCGCGGCCTCGGCCTTCGCGCGGGCTTCGGCCTGAGTGCGGCCGTAGAAGTACGCGCGCTTGCGTGTGCCGTCGGGCTGCTCCACGCGGATGTTGACGACGTATCGCCCGTCGGGTCGTTTGGTGCGTCGTGCCATGTGGTCCTCCGATGTCGTACTCACCGAAGGCCTGGGAGCCAGTGGCTGCGATCAAAACGAACGCAGCCCTTTGGCGGTCAAGTTGGCGGTCAAACCACAAACCGCAGGTCGGAGGCGATCACCGACTTGCGGTGACACTGCCTCTGACCTGCGGTTTCTCGGTCGGGCTGACAGGATTTGAACCTGCGACCCCTTGACCCCCAGTCAAGTGCGCTACCAAGCTGCGCCACAGCCCGATGGCCCGTCAGCCGTGCTGGCGTCCGAGCCTCCGGAAGGTTACCGCAGGGGGTCGGCAGCACCCCAATCGGGCTCGCCGGCGTGCAGGAGGGTCGACCGCACGCCTCGTGTCGGGGACCCGCCGGACCACAGCCACGGCGGCTGGGCACTGGTCGGCCGATGACGGACAGCTCTCCCCCGGGCCACCTGTGCGAGGCGTGCGGCGCACCGCTGCAGTGGTTCGTCGCGCGCCAGCCGTCGGAGACACCCACCCACGGCCACGAGCGGCGGTGCGCCAACGAGCGGTGCGCGCGGTGGGGACCAGCCGGCGGGCGACGACTAGGTGTGGTCGTCGAGCCAGAGGGTCACGTGCACCTCGTCACCGAGCGCGAGCCCCTCGCTGCGGCGTACGGCGTCCTTGAGCGGCAGCCAGTAGCCGCCCTGGCGCGGCCACATCGCGGTGGTGAAGGCGGTCTGCCCGACCCGGCCGCGCACCGGCACCATGCCCCAGCCGTACGACAGCCGGCCCGCCTCCTCGCGGACGTCGGCCGCAGCGTCGTCCGGCAGCACCAGGAAGTGGTACGGCGCGGGCCCGCGCCACTCCACCACCTCGCCGCTGACCTCGAGCTCCACGCCGTGCACCGTACGCCGCCCCGGGCGCCGGACGTCATGCGTCGCGGTCGCCGGGACAGCCAGGACGCATGACGTCCGGTGCCGCAGCCAGGCTCAGCGCTTGCGCTTCTCCCGCGGTCGCTGCGAGATGTGCAGCGGCGTGCCGGCGAAGCCGTAGTCCTCGCGCAGCCGGCGCTCGACGTAGCGCAGGTAGCCGTCGTCGAGCTTGCCGGAGGTGAACAGCACGAAGGTCGGCGGCGAGACCTGGGTCTGGGTGCCGAACAGGATCTTGGGCTGCTTGCCCGAGCGCACGGGGTGGGGGTGCTCGGCGACCAGGCGGCCGAGGAAGTTGTTGAGCTGACCGGTGCCGACGCGGGTCTCCCAGCCCTCGAGCGCCTTGTCGAGCGCCGGTACGAGCCGGTCGACGTGCCAGCCGGTGCGCGCGGTGACGTTGATGCGGGGCGCCCAGCCGACCTGCACGAGGTCGCGCTCGATCTCGCGGTCGAGGTAGTAGCGGCGCTCCTCGTCGACGAGGTCCCACTTGTTGAACGCGATGACCAGCGCGCGGCCCGACTCGCGCACGACCTGGATCAGCCGGAGGTCCTGGTCGGAGATCGACTGCGAACCGTCGATGACCAGCACGACGACCTCGGCGCGCTCGATCGCGGTCTCGGTGCGCAGCGAGGCGTAGTACTCGTGGCCCGACGCCTGCTTGACGCGCTTGCGGATGCCGGCGGTGTCGATGAAGCGCCAGGTGCGCCCGCCCAGCTCGACGAGCTCGTCGACCGGGTCGACGGTGGTGCCCGACGCGTCGTCGACGACGGCGCGCTCCTCGCCCGCGAGCCGGTTCAGCAGCGACGACTTGCCGACGTTGGGCCGCCCGGCGATCGCGATGCGCCGCGGACCGCCGACCTCGCCGAAGGCCTCCTCGGGTGCCTCCGGCAGCGCCGCCAGGATGGCGTCGAGCATGTCGCCCGACCCGCGGCCGTGCAGGGCGGAGACGGGCATCGGCTCGCCGAGGCCGAGGTTCCACAGCCCGTAGGCCTCGGCCTCCGCGCGCTCGTCGTCGACCTTGTTGGCCGCCAGCACCACGGGCTTCTTCGACGCGCGCAGGATGCGCACCACGGCCTCGTCGGCGTCGGTGATGCCGACGCCGGCGTCGACGACGAACAGCACGGCGTCGGCGGCAGCGACGGCCACCTCGGCCTGGGCCGCGATGCGCTCGGCGAGGCCGCGGGCGTCGGGGTCCCAGCCGCCGGTGTCGACGACGGTGAAGGCGCGGCCGTTCCAGACCGCGTCGTACGACACCCGGTCGCGCGTCACGCCGGGACGGTCCTCCACCACGGCCTCGCGGCGGCCGATGATGCGGTTGACCAGCGTCGACTTGCCGACGTTGGGCCGGCCGACCACGGCGAGCACGGGCGTGCGGACGTCGGCGCCGCCGGGCTCGGGGGTCATGTCAGTCATGGGTGGTGCTCTCCTCGGGAGTCGTGGGGTCCGGCCCGAGCGGGCCGGGGAGCCGCAGGCCGGTGGTGCGCTCGGCCTCGCGGACCGTCGCGACCACCGCCCGGGTCACCTGGTCGTGGGCGGCGCGCACCTGGGCCTGGGTGCGGGGCCAGTCGTGGCGCCCCAGGTCGAGCGGTGCGCCGTACGTCATCGCGATGCGGGCGCCCCGCGGCGGGAGCGCGTCGGCCCCGCCACCGGGCTCGCGGGTGCCCAGGAAGGCCACCGGCACCACGGGGGCGCCGCTGACCAGCGCGAGGTACGCCGCTCCGGCTCGCGACGACGCCATGTCACCGGCGCCGCGCAGGCCCTCGGGGAACACCCCGACCACACCACCTTGTTCCAGGCAGGTCAGCGCGGTGCGGACCGACCGGGTGTCGACCCGGTCACGGTCGAGCGGGATCTGGCCGGCGGCGAGCAGGAAGCCGCCCAGCCGGCCGGCGAACATCTCGACCTTGGTCCACGCGTGCACCGGCCGCGGCGCGCAGATCGCGAGGAGCGGCCCGTCGAGCCAGCCGACGTGGTTGGCGGCGAGCACCAGCGGGCCCGTGCGCGGCACCCGCTCGGCGTGGTGCTGCTCCACGCGCCACCGCGAGCGCACCAGCCGCTGCGCCGTCGGCCGGGCACGGACGAGCAGCGTCGTACGTGGTGGCTCGCTCGTGCGCTCCAGCGTCGGCGTGGTCACGAGGGTGCGTCGGCCGCCGCCCGCACGAGCCCGACGACCTGGTCGACGACCTCCTCGAGCGTGAACGGCGTGGTGTCGAGGTGCACGGCGCCGTCGGGCTGCACGGCCGGGGCCGTGGCCCGGCCGGAGTCGATCGCGTCGCGGCGCAGCAGGCTGGCCCGGGTCGCCTCGACGTCGCCCGCGCCGTTCTCGGCCGTACGCCGCTGGGCCCGGGCCGCGGGGTCGGCGGTGAGGTAGAGCTTGAGCGTCGCGTCGGGCGCGACGACCGAGCCGATGTCGCGACCCTCGACCACGATGCCGGCGGCCTCGGTGACGGCCGACTCGATGGCCTCACGCTGCTCGCGCAGCAGCCGCACCCGCACGGCGGGCACCGCGGCGACCTCGCTGACGTGGTCGGTGACCTGCTGCGAGCGGATCCGCTCGGCGACGTCGGTGCCGTCGACGGTGATGGTCGGCGCCTGCGGGTCGGTGCCGGAGGCGAGCGCCGGCTCCTCCGCCCGGGCGGCGACGGCGTCAGGATCGGCGGTGTCGACGCCGGCGTCGAGCATCCAGGCGGTGACGGCGCGGAACTGGGCGCCGGTGTCGAGGTAGCGCAGCCCCAGCCGGGTCGCGACGCCCCGCGCCGTGCTCGACTTCCCGGAGCCCGAGGGCCCGTCCACCGCCACCACGAGCCTGCTCACCGCGTTGCTCCTCACCTGCTGCTGGGCTGCTGCCGACCCCGCAGCCTACCGGTGGGTCGTCCAGTCGCGGGCCTCGAGCGCCTCGCGCAGGCCGGCGGCGGCGTCCTCGCGCACGAGCAGCTCGAGCAGGCCGACCGGTCGGGCGGGGTCGTGGTCGATGCGGAGGTCCTCGACGTTGACCCCGATCTCGCCGACGTCGCCGAAGAGCCGGGCGAGCTCGCCCGGGTGGTCGGGCACGGCGACGTACACCGACGCGGTGGGCAGGGGCGGCCCGCCGTGCTTGCCCGGGATCGCCCGGGTGCCGTCGACCCCGCGGGTCAGGATGCCGACCAGGCCGTCGTCGTCGGCGGTGTCGACGGCGGTGACGAGCCGGTCGAGCTCGGCCTGCACCTCGCGGAGCAGCTGCGTCACCGCGCCGCGGTTGGCCCCGAGGATCTGCCGCCACAGCGCCGGGTCGCCGCCGGCCACCCGGGTCACGTCGCGCACGCCCTGGCCCGAGAGCGCCAGGTGGCCCGCGTCGGCTCCGGCCAGCCGACCGGCGGTCAGCACCGCGAGCAGGTGGGGCACGTGCGAGACCCGCGCGACCGCGAGGTCGTGCTGGTCGGGCGAGAGCCGCACCGGCTCGGCCCCGCACAGCCGCGCCAGCGCCGTCACCAGCTCGACGGCCCGGGGGTCGGCCCCGTCGGCGGGGGTCACCGCCCACGGCCGGCCGTCGAAGAGCGCCGCCGACGCCGCCAGCGGACCGGACCGCTCGCTGCCCGCCATCGGGTGGCTGCCGACGTACGACGCCAGGCGCGGCGGCGCCATCGCCCGGAGTCGCTCGAGCGGCTCGCCCTTGACGCTGCCGACGTCGGTGACCGCTCCCCCGCGGCGCAGCGCCTGGGCGACGATGTCGGCGATCGCGCGCGGCGGCACCGCGACGACGGTGAGCTCGGCCGCGCCGTCGGCGGGAGCGGGAGCCCCGGCACCGAGACCGCTGGCCGTGCGGACGTGCTCGGGGCTGGCGTCGCTCAGCCACACCTCGAGGCCGGCGCGGCGGGCGGCGAGACCGACCGAGGTGCCGAGCAGGCCGGTGCCGACGACGTGCACCGGACCGGTCAGACCAGGGGTCGCGCTCACGCGTCGGGCACCGCGCGCACGCGGTTGAGGTCACGGCGCAGCGCGGCTGCGCCATGGAGGTAGACGTGGGTGACGTCCTCGCGGGTCATGTGGGTCTCGACGTGGGCCATCAGCCGCACCACCCGCGGCATCGAGCCCTCGATCTCGAGCTCGCGCGCACAGATCAACGGCACGTCGTCGAAGCCGAGCTGGCGCGCGGCGTACGCCGGGAACTCCGAGGTGAGGTCGGAGGTGGCGGTGAAGATGATGCTGACGAAGTCGTGCACCTCGAGGTCGTTGACCTCCATGACGGTGCGGACCATCTCGGCCACCCGGTCGAGCATGTGCTCGCGGGTGTCGCTGTCGAGCTGCGTGGCCCCGCGGACTGCGCGCACGTGCACCTGCTCCTCCTCGCCCTCGGTCCGACGCCCGAGCGTACCGGGCTCGTGGCGCTCAGAGCCCGCCCGCCTCCAGCAGGGAGCCGAGCTCGTCCTGGCTCAGCTCGCGCATCTCGCCGCGGCGCAGCTGGCGCAGCACCACCGGGCCGATGGCGGTGCGGGTCAACCGCCGCACCGGGTGCCCGACGTGCTCGAGCAGGCGTCGCACGATGCGGTTGCGTCCCTCGTGGATCACCAGCTCGACGACGGCACGGTCGTGCTCGGGCGAGCGCGTGACGACCTTGACCCGCTCCACGGTGACGCCCCCGTCGTCGAGGGTGACGCCGTCGCGCAGCCGCTGCAGCACCGCCTTGTCGGGCACGCCGTCGACCTCGGCGACGTAGGTCTTGGCCACCTCGTACGACGGGTGCGCCAGGCGCTGGGCGAAGTCGCCGTCGTTGGTGAGCAGGATGAGGCCGTCGGTGTCGGTGTCGAGCCGTCCGACGTGGAACAGGCGCTCGGGCCGGGCAGGACGAGCAGCGGCGACCAGGTCGCCGAGGGAGCGCCGGCCCTCCGGGTCGGACATCGTCGACACGACACCGCGGGGCTTGTTGAGCACGAGGTAGACGTGGTCGCTGACCGGCGGCAGCCGGCGCCCGTCGACCTTGACCACGGCGGTGCGCGGGTCGACCTTGGTGCCGAGCCGGGTCACCACCTCGCCGTCGACCTCGACGAGCCCGTCGAGCATCAGCTCCTCGCACTTGCGTCGGCTCGCGACGCCGGACTGGGCGAGCAGCTTCTGCAGCCGGACGAGACCCTCGTCGTCGACCTCGATCTCGCGACTCACTCCCCCGCCCCGGCGTCGTCGGCGCTCTCACCGCGCTGCTGCGGCAGCGCGGTCTCGCGCACGTGCTCCTGCTCGACCTCGTCGAGCTCGGGCAGGAACGGCGCGAGCTCGGGCAGCTCGTCGAGCGAGGTGACGCCGATGCGCTCGAGGAAGTACGTCGTGGTGCGGTAGAGGTGGGCGCCGCTCTCGACGTCGGTGCCGGCCTCCTCGACCAGCCCGCGCGTCAGCAGCGTGCGCATCACCCCGTCGACGTTGACGCCGCGCACCGCGCTGACGCGGCTGCGGCTGACCGGCTGCTGGTAGGCCACCACCGCGAGCGTCTCGAGCGCCGCCTGGGTGAGCCGCGCCTGCTGGCCCTCGAGCACGAACGCCTCCACGACCGGGGCCACCTCCTCGCGGGTGTAGTAGCGCCACCCGCCGGCGACGTCACGCAGCTCGAAGCCGCGACCGTCGGCGTCGTACTCGCCCACCAGCGCGGCCAGCGCCTGCTCGACCTCGGGCACCGGGTGCCGCGTGGCGCTCGCCAGCGTCGCCACGTCGAGCGGCTGGTCGGCCACCATCAGCAGCGCCTCCAGCGCCGGCCGCAGCGGCGCGAGCGGCACGTCCTCGCCGGTCGAGCCCACCTCGCTGGTCGAGCCCACCTCGCTGGTCGAGCCTGTCGAGACCACCGTCTCCGTCATGCGTCCTCCTCTGCGGGAGCCGGGCCCGTGGCGGCCTCGGGGCTCCCGTCGAACTCGTCCTCGATCTCGACCTCGGTGTCGCCGGCGCCGGTCCACCGCACGCTCAGCTCGCCCAGCGCCGTGGCCTGGTCGAAGGCCACCACGCCCTCGCGGAAGAGCTCGAGCAGCGCCAGGAACCGCGCCACCCGCGTCAACGTGTCGGGGGCGTCGGCCGTGAGCGCCCGGAAGGTCAGGGTGCCACCGGCACGCAGCCGCGCCTGCACGTGGCCCGCCTGCTCCCGCACGCTGACCGCCGGGGCGTGGATGTGGTGCAGCACCAGCTCGGGCTCCGGCTTGGGCGCCAGCGCCGTGGCCGCCAGCCCGGCGAACTCCTCCAGCCCCAGCCCGATCAGCACGTCGGGCAGCAGCGTCGCGAAGCGCTCCTCCAGCCCCACGGCTCGGGGGTGACGGCGCTCCTCGTCTGCCATCCGCCGCTCGAGCACGCCCGCGACCTGCTTGTAGGCCTGGTACTGCAGCAACCGCGCGAACAGCAGGTCACGCGCCTCCAGCAGCGCGAGGTCCTCCTCGTCCTCCACCTCCGCCTGCGGCAGCAGCCGCGCCGCCTTGAGGTCGAGCAGGGTGGAGGCGACCACGAGGAACGACGTCGTCTGCTCGAGGTCCCACACGTCGCCCGCCGCCTTGATGTGGGCGATGAACTCGTCGGTGACCTTCGACAGCGACACCTCGGTCACGTCGAGCTTGTGCTTGCCGATCAGCGTCAGCAGCAGGTCGAACGGCCCCTCGAAGTTGTCGAGCCGCACCGCGAACGGCGCCCGCGCTGCTCCCCCGCTGGTCGAGCCTGTCGAGACCACGTCGTGCTCGGCGCCCGAGCCCGTCGAGATCTCGGCCTCGTGGGTCGAGCCCGTCGAGACCACCGCGGTCACGAGGTCACCGCAGGCGCAGACGGCGCACGAGGTCGCTGTCCTCGCCGTGCTCGTCGAGGTCGGCGAGCGCCATGGCGACGGCCGCGCGGACGATCCGGCCGCGGTCGACCGCCAGGCCCGTGTCACGCCGCAGCGACAACCGGGCGTGCTCGAGGTCGAGCAGCTCGTCGGCGGTGACGTAGACCGTCATCTTCTCGTCGTGGCGCACCCGCCCGCTGGCGCGCCGGCCGCGCGAGGCGTCGTCGTCGGGCTCCTCCGGCACCGCCGCGACCTGTGCGCGCCGCTGCTGCGGCGTCGGCGTGGTCGCCTCGTCCGCGCGGCCCGTCGGCGCGCTGGGACGGAAGAGGTCGTCAGCGGCCGGCAGGCTCACGCGTCGGGGCACCGGACGAGCACCTCCCGGGCGAGCTGACGGTAGGACTCAGCGGCCGGCGTGCCGCCGGCGTACGACGTGATCGGCTCGCCGGCCACGGTCGAGTCGCTGAACTTCACGGTGCGACGGATGACGGTGTGGAAGACCTTGTCGCCCCACGCCTCGACGAGCCGCTCCATCACCTCGCGGCCGTGCAGGGTGCGGCCGTCGAACATCGTGCCGAGCACGCCGTCGACCTCCAGGCGTGGGTTGAGCCGCTCGCGCACCTTGTCGATGGTGGTCTTGAGCAGCGCGACGCCGCGCAGCGCGAAGTACTCGCACTCCAGCGGCACCACGACGCCGTCGGAGGCCGTCAGCGCGTTGACCGTGAGCAGGCCGAGGGAGGGCTGGCAGTCGATGAGGATGACGTCGTACTGCGAGAGCGCCGGGGCGAGCACCCGCTGCAGGGTCTGCTCGCGGGCGACCTCGTGCACCAGCTGCACCTCGGCGGCCGACAGGTCGATGTTGGAGGGCAGCAGGTCCATGCCCGGCACGCCGCTCGGCACGACGACCTCGTCGAGGGTGACGTCGCGCTGCATCAGCAGGTTGTAGACCGTGAGGTCCATGGTGTGGGGGTTCATGCCGAGGCCCACCGACAGCGAGCCCTGCGGGTCGAAGTCGACGAGCAGCACCTTGCGGCCGTACTCGGCCAGCGACGCCCCGAGGTTGATGGTGGTCGTGGTCTTGCCGACCCCACCCTTCTGGTTGCACATCGAGATGACGCGCGCCGGCAGCCGCTCGCCGCTCTCCGACGTACGCCGCGGGCCCGGGACGGGCAGGTCGGGCATCGGCCGGCCCGTGGGACCCACGACCACCTCGGGGGCCGGCTCGGGGCTGCGGGCCTGGAAGGGCAGCACCGGTGCGTCGTACGTCGGCTGCTGCGCCACCACGGGTCGCATCGACGGGTGCACCATCGGCGGCATCGAGGTGGCCGAGGTGCCTCCGAGGTCGTGACGGTCGGGACCGCTCATGTGCTGCTCTCCTCCTGGCGAGGCTTCCCCACCCCACCCGTCGGCGCCGACCCCGGACCTTCCCCGCCCGGGACTACATGTCGACATTCGGTTGTCCGACCCATCGTGGTCCCGTCGAGCCCTCCAGCCCGGTAGCGACCCGCCGCGAGTCGTGGTCCGGGGCGTCTGCGGGAGGGTCTCTCCGCGCGGAGAGACCCTGGTGCGCGGTGCCCCCGCGGGACCGGTGGATCCTCACGACCCCCCGAGGGCCCGATCGCGCGGGTCCCGCCGACCGTCGGCACCTGTGCTGGTCCTGGCACACGTGGGTCCCGGCGGCGTGCGGGCCGCCGACTGGTCGGCCTCGTTCTGACTGGATCGGCCTTGATCAAGGCCGATCCAGTCAGAAGTCCCCGGTTCACCGGGGACTTCTCACCGGCCGGGCGGGACAGCTCAGCCGAACAGCTTCGGCTGCGGCGGGCCGAGGGAGGGGTCGACGCCGTCGAAGAGGCTGGAGATCGACTCGCCGGCGTGGACGCGGGCGATGGCCTCGGCGAAGAGCCCTGCCACGGAGCGGACCTCCAGCTCGGGCCAGTCGACGGGCGGAGGGACGGTGTCGGTGGTGACGACCTCGGTGATCATCGGGTGGGTGCGCAGCCGCTCGACGGCCTTGCCGACGAAGAGCCCGTGGGTGCAGGCGACGGAGGCGGAGACGCAGCCCGCCTCGGCGAGCTTGTCGAGCAGCTCGACGATGGAGCCGCCGGTCGCGATCTCGTCGTCGATGACGATGGCGCGCCGCCCGGCGACGTCGCCGACGATGGAGTCGATCACCACACGGTCGTCGGCGACGCGACGCTTGGAGCCCGCGGCGACCGGCAGGCCGAGCAGCCGGGCGAACTGCCCGGCGCTCTTGGCGTTGCCGAGGTCGGGCGAGACCACGATCGCGTCGGACAGGTCGCCGTCGAGGTAGTGCTCGGCCAGCACGCCGAGCGCGGTCAGCTGGTCGACGGGCACCGAGAAGAAGCCGTGCACCTGCGGGGCGTGCAGCGTCATGGTGATGACCCGGTGCACCCCGGCGGCGGCCATCATGTCGGCGACCAGTCGCCCGCCGAGCGAGATCCGCGAGGCGTCCTTCTTGTCGGAGCGGGCGTAGGCGTAGTGGGGCACGACCGCGCTGATCGAGGCCGCGCTCGCGCCCCGGGCGGCGTCGATCATCAGCAGCAGCTCCATCAGGTGCTCCTGCGTCGGCGGCACCAGCGGCTGCACGACGTAGACGTCGCGCTGGCGCACGTTGGTCTGCAGCTGCGCCTGCAGGCAGTCGTTGCTGAACCGCGTCATCTCGACCGACGACAGCTCGACGCCGAGGTCGGAGCAGATGCCGCGGGCCAGCCCCCGGTGGGCGCTGCCGCTGAAGACGACGATCTCGCGCACAGGTGCTCCTCGGCCGGGCTGCGGGACGCCCGCCACCCTAGGCGCGAGAGCGCCCGACCGGCTAGCCCAGCGCGCGCGGGTGGGCGGCGGCGTACACCTCGCGCAGGCTGTCGACGGTCACCAGCGTGTAGACCTGCGTCGTGGTGACCGAGGCGTGTCCCAGCAGCTCCTGCACCGTGCGTACGTCGACCCCGCCGTCGAGCAGGTGCGTGGCGAACGAGTGCCGCAGCGTGTGGGGACTGATCTCGGCGGTGATGCCGGCCCGGTCGGCAGTCTTGACGATCACCGCCCAGGCGCTCTGCCGCGACAGCCGGCCTCCGCGGGCGTTGAGGAACAGCGCGCCTCGCGAGCCCGCTCCGGAGGCCGCCAGCGCCGGCCGGGCCCGCACCAGGTAGTCGCGGACGGCGGCTCGGGCGTAGCTGCCGATCGGCACCACCCGCTCCTTCGAGCCCTTGCCGCGCAGCAGCACCGTGTGGTCGACCGGGTCGTCGGAGTCGAGCTCGACGTCGTCGACGTCGAGCCCGATGGCCTCGCTGATGCGCGCACCGGTGCCGTAGAGCACCTCGAGCAGGGCGCGGTCGCGCAGCGCGAGCGGGGTGCCGGGGGCCGAGGCGGCGTCGAGCAGCTGCTCGACCGTGGCCAGCGGCACCGCCTTCGGCAGCCGCTTGGCCGGCGCCGGCGGCTTGACGCCCGCCGACGGGTCGGTCGTGGCGAGCCCGTCGGCCAGGGCGAAGCGGTGGAAGCCGCGTACGGCGACCACCGTGCGGCCGGCCGAGCTCGCGCTGAGCGGCGCGTGGTCGGCGTCGCCCTCGCGCAGCGCCACCAGGAAGTCGGTCACGACCCGCTCGGTCACCTCGTCGAGGGAGGTGACGCCGCGCGCACCGAGGTGCTCGAGGTAGCGCCGCAGGTCGCGGCGGTAGGAGGTGACGGAGTTCTCCGCCAGTCCCCGCTCGACCACGAGGTGGTCGAGATAGGTGCGCACGGCGCGCACCAGCGGCGACGGACCCCGAGTGCCACCCGGGCCCCCCGCGCCCTCCTGGTCATCGCTCACGACCCGGCAAGCACCTCGTCGAGCGTGACGCTCTCCATGCCGTGGGCCTCGGCGACGGGGGCGTTGGTGACCCGGCCCTGCCAGGTGTTGAGGCCGAGCGCGAGCGAGCGGTCGTCGCGGCACGCCTGCTGCCACCCCTTGTCCGCCAGCGCCACGGTGTAGGGCAGCGTCGCGTTGGTCAGGGCGTACGTCGAGGTGTTGGGCACGGCGCCGGGCATGTTGGCGACGCAGTAGAAGACCGACTGGTGCACCTCGAAGGTGGGATCGGCGTGGGTGGTGGGCCGGGTGTCCTCGAAGCACCCACCCTGGTCGACGGCGATGTCGACGAGCACCGAGCCCGGCTTCATCCGCGAGACCAGGTCGTTGCTGACCAGCTTGGGCGCCTTGGCACCGGGGATGAGCACCGCGCCGATGACCATGTCGGCCTCCGTCACCTGCTGCTCGATCGCCAGCTTGGACGACGCCAGGCCGCGCACCCGGTTGTCGTAGCGCCAGAACGACATCCGCAGCTTGTCGAGGTCGGTGTCGAGCAGCGTGACGTCGGCCCCCATGCCGAGCGCGATGTTGGCGGCGTTCTGCCCCGAGACGCCCGCGCCGATGACGACGACCTTGGCGTTGGCGACGCCGCCGACGCCCCCGAGCAGCACGCCGCGCCCGCCCTGGGCCCTCATCAGCGAGTGGGCGCCGACCTGCGGGGCCAGGCAGCCTGCGACCTCTGACATCGGGTAGAGCAGCGGCAGCGAGCCCGACGGCAGCTGCACCGTCTCGTAGGCGATGCCGGTGGTGCCGCGGTCGACCAGCTCCTGGGTGAGCGGCTGGTCGGCGGCGAGGTGGAGGTAGGTGAACAGGGTCAGGTCGTCGCGCAGCCGGTGGTACTCCTCGGCCACCGGCTCCTTGACCTTGAGGACCATCTCGGCGCCGCCCCAGACGTCGTCGGCGGAGTCGATGAGCGTGGCGCCGGCGGCGCGGTAGTCGTCGTCGGGGACCTGCGAGCCCTCGCCCGCCCCGGACTGCACCGTGACCTCGTGGCCGTGGGCCACCAGCTCGTGGACGCCGATCGGGGTGATGGCGACGCGGTACTCGTGGTTCTTGACTTCCTTGGGCACACCGATGCGCAACGTGGGCTCCTCCCTAGAGTGCTCGGGAGTCTATGCCCGGCCACCGACCGACCCGGGCCGACGGGTCGGCGACCGCGACCTCGGCGCGGGGTCTCGACGCGGGGTCTCAGCGCAGGGTCTCAGCGCAGGCCGGCGTCGGACATCGTCCGCAGCACGTTGCGGCAGGTGAGCGCGGCGAGGTCGGACCGGCTCCAGCCGCGGTCGGCCAGCGCCTGCAGCAGCCGGGGGTAGCCACCGACGTCCTCGAGTCCCTCGGGCAGCCGGTCGACACCGTCGTAGTCGCCGCCGAGACCGACGTGGTCGATCCCGGCCACCTCGCGCACGTGCTCGACGTGCGCGACGACGTCGTCGAGCGAGCTCACCGGCTCGGGGTGGGAGGCGGCGTACCGCGTCGCGAAGGGGTGGTACGCCGTCAGGTCGGTGTGGCGGACGCCCTCGGCCGCCGCGGCGTCCTGCACCTCCTCGTCCCACTCCTTCACCGCCGTGCTCACGAAGCGCGGGACGAAGGTGACCATGCAGGTGCCGCCGTTGTCGGCGAGGCGGCCGAGCACGTCGTCGGGCACGTTGCGCGGGTGGTCGGTGACCGCCCGTGCCGAGGAGTGGCTGAAGACGACCGGGACGCTCGTGGTGTCGAGCGCGTCGCGCATCGTGTCGGCGCTGACGTGGCTGAGGTCGACCAGCACGCCGAGGCGGTTCATCTCGCGCACCACCTCGCGCCCGAAGTCGCTGAGCCCGCCGAGGACGGGCTCGTCGGTGGCCGAGTCGGCCCACGGGTTGTTGTCGTTGTGCGTCAGCGTCAGGTAGCGGACGCCGAGCCGGTGCAGTGCCCGCAGCGTGCCGAGCGAGCCACCGATCTGGTGCCCGCCCTCGGCCCCCATCAGGCTCGCGACCCGGCCCTGCGACCACGCGCGCTCGACGTCGGCGACCCCGGTGGCCAGCGCGAGCTGGTCGGGGTAGCGGGCCACCATCGTGTGCACGGCGTCGACCTGCTCGAAGGTGGCGGTCAGCACCTCGTCGGGTGCGAGCGTCGAGGGCACGAAGACCGACCAGAACTGCGCCTGCAGCCCACCCTCCCGCATCCGGTCGAGGTCGGTGTGCAGCCCCAGCCCGCGGCAGACCTCGCTGTCGGTCAGCTCGGCGCGACCGAAGTCGTAGCCGACCCGCTGGCGCAGCGCCCACGGCAGGTCGTTGTGCCCGTCGAGCACCGGGTGCTCGCGCAGCAGCGCCGCGACGTCGACGCCGCCCTCGCCCGTCGAGCCCCCGCCCCCGCTGGTCGAGCCCCCGCCCCCGCTGGTCGAGCCCCCGCCCTCGCTGGTCGAGCTTGTCGAGACCATCACAGCCGGCCCTCCCGTCGCAGGTGGGTGTAGGCGAGCACGGCGGCGACGAGCGGGCTCTCCGAGATCCGCCCGGCCAGCGCCGCCCCGACGAGCTCGTCGACGGGGGTCCAGAAGAGCTCCATCTCGGCCTCCTCGCCGTGGAGCTCGAAGTCGCCGCGGCTCACGGGCGAGAGCCCCCGGGCCAGGAAGACCTGCTGACGCTCCTCGAGGATGCCTGCGCTCGGGACGAGGTCGAGCAGCAGCCTCCAGTCGCTGGCCTGCAGCTCGGCCTCCTCGCGCAGCTCGCGCGCGGCGGTGTCACGGGGGTCCTCCCCCGCGGCGTCCTTCAGGCCGGCCGGGAGCTCGACGAACCAGCCCTGGCCCGCGTGACGGTACTGCCGCAGGCAGCACACCCGCTCCTGGTCGTCGACCGCCAGCACCACGACCGCACCGGGGTGCTCGACGACGAGCCGGGCGTGGGTGTCGTCGGGGTGGTCGGGGCGGTGCACCGTGTCTCGGCGCAAGCCGAAGACCGGGTGGTCGCCGAAGACGGTCTCGCTCTCGACCACCGGCCAGCTGCCCGGCAGGTCGGCCAGCGCCGACCCCGCCGGGGTTCCCGGAGCACCTGGCACCTCAGGCCTCGGCCGTCTCGAGGTCCTCGGCGGGCTCGAGCTCGTGGTCGGCCACCCACCGACGACGTCGGGCGTCGCCCTCGATCGGGATCTCCAGCTCGCGCTGGCGCTGGATCGCCGCGCCGACGAGGCCGGCGAAGAGCGGGTGCGGTCGGGTCGGGCGCGAGCGCAGCTCGGGGTGCGCCTGGGTCGCGACGTAGTAGGGGTGCACGTCGCCGGGCAGCTCGACGAACTCCACCAGCTCGCGGTCGGGCGAGGTGCCGCTGAAGACCAGCCCGGCCTCGGCCAGCCGGTCGCGGTAGGCGTTGTTGACCTCGTAGCGGTGGCGGTGGCGCTCCTGCACCTGCGCCTCGCCGTACGCCGCTCGCACCACGCTGCCGTCGGCGAGGTCGGCGGGGTAGAGCCCGAGCCGCATCGTGCCGCCCAGGTCGCCCGCCCCCTCGACGAAGGCCTCCTGCTCGGCCATCGTGGCGATGACCGGCTCGGGGGCCTGCGGGTCGAACTCGGTAGAGGCGGCCTGGGTGAGGCCGGCGACGGAGCGGGCGTACTCGATGACCATGCACTGCAGGCCCAGGCACAGCCCGAGGGTCGGCACCTTGTGGGTGCGGGCGTAGGTGAGCGCGCCGAGCTTGCCCTCGATGCCGCGGATGCCGAAGCCGCCGGGCACGCAGATCGCGTCGGCGTCGCCGAGCCGGCGTGCGGCGCCCTCGGGCGTCTGGCACTCGTCGGAGGGCACCCAGTCGATGGTCACCTTGGCCTCGTGGGCGAAACCGCCGGCGCGCAGCGCCTCGACGACCGAGAGGTAGGCGTCGGGCAGGTCGACGTACTTGCCGACCAGCGCGATCGTCACCTCCTCGTTGGGGTGGTGCACACGACGGAGCAGGTCGTCCCACAGCGTCCAGTCGACGTCGCGGAAGGGCAGGTTGAGCCGCCGCACCAGGTAGGCGTCGAGGCCCTCGCGGTGCAGCACCTTGGGGATGTCGTAGATCGACGGGGCGTCGGCTGCGGTGACCACGGCCTCCTCGTCGACGTCGCACATCAGCGAGATCTTCTTCTTCACCGACGCGGGCAGCTCGCGGTCGGAGCGGCAGACCACGGCGTCGGGCTGGATGCCGATCGAGCGCAGCGCGGCGACGGAGTGCTGCGTGGGCTTGGTCTTCAGCTCCTGGCTCGGGCCGATGTAGGGCACGAGCGAGACGTGCAGGAAGAACACGTTGTCGCGACCGACGTCGTGGCGCACCTGTCGCGCGGCCTCGAGGAAGGGCAGCGACTCGATGTCGCCGACGGTGCCGCCGACCTCGGTGATGACGACGTCGACGTCGTCACCGCCCATGGCGAGCACCCGGTCCTTGATCTCGTTGGTGATGTGCGGGATCACCTGCACGGTGTCGCCGAGGTAGTCACCGCGTCGCTCGCGGGCGATGACCGAGCTGTAGACCTGCCCGGTGGTGACGTTGGCGATCTGGCCGAGGTCGGTGTCGAGGAAGCGCTCGTAGTGCCCCACGTCGAGGTCGGTCTCGGCGCCGTCGTTGGTGACGAACACCTCGCCGTGCTGGAACGGGTTCATCGTCCCGGGGTCGACGTTGAGGTAGGGGTCGAGCTTCTGCATCGTCACCCGCAGACCGCGCGAGCGGAGCAACCGGCCCAGGCTCGAGGCGGTCAACCCCTTGCCGAGCGAGGAGGCGACGCCTCCGGTCACGAACACGTGCTTGGTCGGCTGCGGTGCTACCAAGAGGACTCCCCGTGGGTGCGAATGAAGCAGTGATCCACGGGATTCGAGCCTAACAGGCTTCGCGGGCCGGGTCGCACGCCGGCGAGCGTGGCGCGCGACTCGTCAGCGTGCGCGGGCCATCTCGAGCAGCTCCTGGGCGTGGGCCATGGCGGTGTCGGAGGACTCCTGCCCTGCCAGCATCCGCGACAGCTCGCGCACGCGACCCTCGCCGTCGAGCACCTCGAGCCCCGAGGTGGTGACGCTGCCGTCGCTGCTCTTGCGGACCACCACGTGCTGGTCGGCGAAGGCGGCGACCTGCGGAAGGTGGGTGACGACGAGCACCTGCGCGTCACGAGCGAGGTCGGCGAGGCGGCGGCCGATCTCGACGGCCGCGGCGCCACCGACGCCCGCGTCGACCTCGTCGAAGACGAAGGTGGGCACGGGCCGGGTCGCGGCCAGGCAGACCTCGAGCGCGAGCATCACGCGGGAGAGCTCGCCACCCGAGGCCCCCTTGCCGAGGGGACGCGGCTCGGAGCCGGTGTTGGCGGCGAGGAGCAGCTCGACCTCGTCGACGCCGTGGGCGGCGAAGGCGAGCCGCTCCGCGCCGACCTCGAGGCCGCGCTCGTCAGGGGTGCGCCCCAGCCGCACCTCGACGCGGGCGTGCGGCATCGCGAGGGCGGCCAGCTCGCGCTGCACCCGGGTCGCCAGGTCGTCGCCGGCCTCGCGGCGCAGCCGGGTCATCGCGTCGGCGTCGGTGGCCAACGCCTCGCGCAGCCCTGCGCGCTCGTCGCGCAGCGCCTGGACGCGCTCGTCGGAGGTGTCGAGGGCGAGCAGCCGCTGCGCCGAGGTCTCGGCCCACGCCAGCACCTCCTCGACGGTGTCGCCGTACTTGCGGGTCAGCGCCGTCAGGGCGGCCCGCCGCTCGCTGACCGCCGCCAGGCGGGCGGGGTCGGTGTCGACGCCCGAGGCGTACGACGCCGCGTCGGCGGCGACGTCGGCGAGCAGGTAGCTCACCTCGGAGACCCGGTCGGCCAGCGACGCGGCCTCCGGGTCGTGCTCGCGCACTGAGGTCAGCGCCTGGCGGGCGGCGGAGACCGCACCCATCGCGTCGGGGGCGTCCTGGTCGGACGACAGCGCCTCGCGCGCCTGCTCGGCCGCGGCACGCAGCGTGTCGGCGAAGCCGAGGCGGGTCTCCTCGGCGGCGAGGGCGTCGTCCTCGCCCGGCTGGGGGTCGACCTGCTCGACCTCCTCGAGGCCGAGCCGCAGCAGGTCGGCCTCGCGGGCGCGCTCGCGAGCCGAGCCGAGCACGTCGCGGAGCTCGGCCTCGACCTCGCGCAGGCGGTGGTAGGCGACGCAGTAGCGCTCGGCGACCTGCGCCAGCGCCGCGCCGGCGAAGGCGTCGAGCGCAGCGCGCTGGGCCTCGGTGCGCAGCAACCGGTGCTGGTCGGACTGCCCGTGCACCGCGACCAGCTGCTCCCCCGCCCGTTGCAGCGTCGCCGCTGGCACGCCGGCGCCGCCGAGGAACGCCCGGGACCGGCCCTCGGCGGAGACCTGCCGCCCGAGCAGCACCCGGCCGTCCTCGACCTCGCCGCCGACCTCGTCGGTCAGGGCCGTCACCCCCGGGGCGGCCGTGACGACGCCGTCGACCCGGGCGCTGCGGCGCCCGCTGCGCACCGAGCCCGAGTCGGCCCGGCCCCCGAGCAGCAGCCCGAGGGCGGTGACGAGCATGGTCTTGCCCGCACCGGTCTCGCCGGTGATCACGCTCAGGCCCGGGCCCAGCTCGAGCACCGAGGCGTCGATGACGCCCAACGAGCTGATCCGGATCTCCTCGATCACGACGGCTCGCCCCGGTCGTCGGGCCGCTGGACGGGTCGCCGGGAGGGCCGCTGCTCCGCACGCTGCCAGCGTCGCTCGGCCGCGCCTCGCCAACCCTCGACCGGGAGGCCGAACTTGGCGACGAGGCGGTCGGCGAAGGGGGCCGCCTGCAGCCGGGCCAGGCGCAACGGCACGGTGCCGCGGCGTACCTCGATGCGGGCCCCGGGCGGCAGGTCGACGGTGCGGCGCCCGTCGCACCACAGCACCCCGCAGCCCTCGGTGCGGTCGAGCACCTCGACGGCCAGGGTCGCGCTCGGGGAGACCACCATCGGCCGGGCGAACAGGGCGTGCGCGCTGATCGGCACCATGAGCAGCGCCTCGACCTCCGGCCACACCACCGGGCCGCCGGCGCTGAAGTTGTAGGCGGTCGAGCCCGTCGGGGTCGCGAGCACGACGCCGTCGCAGCCGAACCGGCTGACCGGGCGCCCGTCGACCTCGACGACGGCCTCGAGCATGCGCGACCGGGCGGCCTTCTCGACGCTGGCCTCGTTGAGCGCCCAGGTGCGCGTCGCGACCTCGCCGTCCTGCAGCACGACGACGTCGAGGGTGAGCCGCTCCTCGCTGATCCACTGCCGCGCCACGATGCGCTCGATGACGGTGTCGACCTCCTCGCTCTCGGCCTCGGCCAGGAAGCCGACGTGACCGAGGTTGAGGCCGAGCAGCGGGGTGCCGCTGCCGTGGGTGAGCTCGCTGGCGCGCAGGATCGTGCCGTCGCCCCCGATGACGAGGGTCAGCTCGCACTCCTCGGCCCCGACCGTCTCCGGGGTGCAGGTCTCGACGCCCTCGGTGACCGACAGCCCCACCTCGGACGCCTCGTCGGACAGCAGCCGGACCACGATGCCGTTGCTGATCAGCGCCTTGGCCACGTCGCGGGCGACCTCGCGCGCCTCCTCGCGGCCGGCGTGGGCGACGACGAGCACGCGGCGGGTGCCGGGGGCAGCGGGATCGGTCACTCCTGAAGCCTCTCACCCGGGTCCGACGACCCCGGGTCGCCGCCCCGCACGGCCCGGTCGACCTGCTCAGGGTCGAGCTCACCCGCGTCGCGACGCAGCCACACGAAGAACTCCACGTTGCCCGACGGCCCGGGCAGCGGGCTGCGGCACACCGCCCGGGTGCCCCAGCTCAGACCGGCCGCTGCCGCGGCGACGTCACGCACGGCCTCGGCCCGCAGGCTCAGGTCACGGACCACCCCGCCCTTGCCGAGGCGCTCCTTGCCGACCTCGAACTGCGGCTTGACCATCAGCGCCAGGTCGCCCGCCGGGTCCGTCACCGCGGTCAGCGCCGGCAGCACGAGCCGCAGCGAGATGAAGGACAGGTCGCCCACCACGAGGTCGACCGGCCCGCCGGTCGTCTCGAGGTCGAGCTCGCGCACGTTGGTGCGGTCGCGGACCACCACCCGGGGGTCGTCCTGCAGCCGCCAGACGAGCTGGCCGTAGCCGACGTCGACGGCGACCACCTCGCGTGCCCCGGCGCGCAGCAGCACGTCGGTGAAGCCGCCCGTGCTGGCACCGGCGTCGAGGCACCGGCGTCCCTCGACCGCGAGGCCCTGGGGAGCGAACGCCGCCAGGGCACCGGCGAGCTTGTGCCCACCGCGGCTGGCGTAGTCAGGAGTCGTGTCGTCGTCGCGCACCACCAGGTCGGCGTCGGTCGTCACCCCGGTGGCGGGCTTGCGCGCGACCTCCTTGTTGACGGTGACCCTGCCGGCGGCGACGAGCTCGGAGGCGTGCTCGCGCGACCGGGCGAGGCCGCGCCGCACCAGCTCGGCGTCGAGCCGCAGCCGTCGTGGCGCCATCAGGCCTCGGGGGCGGCGTCCCGGACGACCGGATCGCCGGCGAGGACCGCACGCAGGCGCCCGTGCACCTCCTCGTACGCCGCGGGGTGCTCGCCCACCGGCCGCTCGTCGAGCCCGTCGAGGGGGGCCAGCAGCGTCGCGAGGTCGTCGTCGGAGACCTCGACGGCCGGCCGTGCGGACGGGGGCGGGCCGGGCACCGGCCCGGCGGTCGAGCCAGCGGTCAGCGGCGTGGTCGCGGCGTCGTCCATGCGCGGCAGGCTACCCGGGCGGGCACAGCCCGTCGGTGAGCACGGCCGAGCCGCGGGTGTCGAGGTGGCGCCAGGCCGCGGCGGCGACGCTCGCCCACCAGTCGAGCCCGTCCCCGTCGCCCTCGACGACGAGCCGGTCGCCGTCGGCGCGGGCCGTCCAGCCGCCCAGGCGGGCGGTGCCCTCGTCGTCGACCTCGGCCACGCGGCCGGGGGCCGCGAGCGCGGCGAGGTCGGGGGCGACGTACGTCGGACGTCGCTCGCGCGGCGCCGCGACCAGCTCGTCGAGCCCGGACACGCCGGTCAGCACGAGCAGGCTGTCCCAGCCCATGGTGACGGCACCCTCGATGTCGGTGTCGAGCCGGTCGCCGACGACCAGCGGACGCTCCCCACCGACCCGGTCGAGGGTCTCCTCGAACAGCGGCGCCTGTGGCTTGCCCGCCACGACGGGCTCGCGCCCGGCGAACTCGGCGACGAGGCGCACCATCGCGCCGTTGCCGGGCGCGGTGCCGCGCGCGGTGGGGATGGTCATGTCGGTGTTGCTCGCCACCCAGGTCAGGCCCTCGGCGACCAGCTGCGCACCCGCGGAGACCCGGCTCCACGGCACGTCGGGCCCGTAGCCCTGCACCACCGCGACCGGCTCGTCGTCGAGCGACGTCACCGGCTCGAGCCCGCGCTCGCGCAGCGCCTCGTCGAGGCCCTCGCCCCCGAGGAGCATCACCCGGCTGCCGGGGTCGAGCTGCTCCGTCAGCAGCCGCGCAGCGGCCTGGGCGCTGGTGACGACGTCGTCGTCGGCTGCCTCCACGCCGAGCCGGCGCAGGTGGTCGCCCACCGTCCGTGGCGGCCGCGAGGCGTTGTTGGTGACGAACGCGAGGTGCATGCCCTGCTGCTGCGCAGCGTTCAGCGCCTCGGGGGCGCCGGCCACGGCGTCGGGCCCGCGGTAGACCACCCCGTCGAGGTCGAGGACCGCGACGTCGTAGCGCTCCCGCAGCGCGCGCTCGTCAGCCGTCACCCGAGCTCCCGCTCCAGGGCTGCGGCCCGGTCAGCCGCGTCGGTGAAGCTCTCGTGGTCGACGGCGACCACGCGGTGGAACCACGTCACGGCGTCGGCCGGTCGGGCGGCCGCGACCAGCGCGTCGGCGTAGGCGTAGCGCAGTCGCGCCACCCACGGCTCGCGCGACTTCGACATCAGGGGAGCGTTCTCGAGCGTCCGCAGCGCCGCGTCGAGCTCGCCGCGGTCGCGACGGGCGCCCGCCTCGACGATGGTCAGCTCCGCGAGCAGCGGCGGCGCGAGCTTCTCGCGCGGCGCGTTGCGGATGGTCGCGAGCGCCTTGTCGGGCTTGCCCAGCGCGCGCTCGCAGTCGGCGATGATGGCGACGTAGTCCTGCACGCCGTTCATCCGCTTCGCGGCCCGCAGCTCGGTCAAGGCCTCGGCGTACTCCCCCGCGGCGTACGCCGCCTCGCCCACGGCCTCGCGGACCACCGACAGCCGGCTCGCGCGGGCCCGGGCCGCGAGCGTGTGCTCGTAGGCGGTGCGCGGGTCGGACTCGATGAGCTCCTCGGCCGCGACGAGGTGACGCGCCACCCGCAGGGCGAGCTTGTCGGGCAGCGACCTCAGCTGCGAGGCGAGCGAGCGATCGAGCTCCTTGCCCGTGATGTGCTCCGGGATGTCGGGACCGTCGTAGCGCTGCTGGCTCTCGGTGCGCTCCTGGTCGGTCGGCCGACCCCGCCGATCGTCACGCCGGAAGTCACGCCGGTCGTCGCGCTGCCCGGCACGCTGCCCGTCACGCCACGGACCGCCGGAACGGGGACCCTCGCCGGGGCGCCCCGGCCCGGAGCGACCCGCGCCACCACGACGGTCGTCACGACCGCCCGCATCGTCGGACCGGCCGCGGCTCGGACCGCCGCGGCCCTGGCCGCCGCGGCCCTGGCCGCCGCGGCTCTCACCGCTCCGGCCGCCGGCACCACGGCCCCCCTGACCGTCGCGTCCAGCGCCCCCGCGTCCTGTGCCACCGCGTCCTGCGCCGCCTCCGGCGCCGCGGCCACCACGATCACCGCGACCACCCTGCTGCTCTGCCACGTCTGTCCTGCTCTCCGTCGTACGTGTGACTGCGTGTACCCACCGAGGTCGACAGGTGGGTAAACGACTGAAGGCCGCCCCCCGCGGGGGACGGCCTTCAGCCACTAAGAATTGTCCGGCGACGTCCTACTCTCCCACGACCTCCCGGTCGCAGTACCA
>NZ_BAAHAA010000010.1:0-101330 GCF_054777915.1 Nocardioides marmoraquaticus
CCGCCCTCGGGGCCGTCGGGCAGGCGGCCGGGAGCGTGCTGGCCGGCCGGCTGGCGGAGGGGCCGACGGGCGCGCTGGTGGCGCTGCTCGCGCTGGCGGTCGTCGGCGGCGCCCTGCTCGACACCGCCGGCCGGGTGGTGTGGTCGGTCGTGGTCGACCGCGCCGAGGGTGGGCTGCGGGCCGACCTCGTCACCGCCGCGCTGGCGCAGCCGCTGTCGGCGCTCTCGGAGCAGGCCGTCGGCGAGGTCCTCGACCGGGTCGACGACGACACCCACGAGATCGGCACCCTGCTGCGCACGGCCGCCTGGGAGGCGCTGCGCACCGCGCTGGTGTCGCTCCCGCTGTGGGTCGTCGCCGGCGTCACGTGGTGGCCGATGTGGGTGCTCTTCCCCGTCGCCGCGACCGTCGCGCTGCTGGCCGTGCGGGGGATGCTGCCCGAGATCCGGCGCCGCCGCGTGGTCGAGGAGATGGCCTGGACCGACCACGCCGCCGCCATGGAGGAGGGCATCGCCGGGCGCGACGACCTGCGCACCAGCCTCGGGCGGCCGCACCTGCTGCGCCGTACGGGCCAGCTGGCCGCGACCGTGCACGCCCGCTTCGACGAGGTGCTGCGGGTCGAGGTGCGGGTCACCCGCCGCGCGGGGCTGGTCCTGCACGCCCTGCTGGCCGGCATCGTGGTCGCGGGAGTGGCCCTCGTGGCCGCCGACCGCCTGGGAGTGGGTGCGCTCGTCACCCTCTTCCTCGTCACCTCGACCTTCGTGGGGCAGGTGGCCCGGCTCGCCGAGCAGCTGCCCGACCTGCAGGCGGGCCTCGGCGCCGTGGTGCGGCTGCGGCAGCTGCTCGAGTCCCCGCCCGAGCCCGCGGGCGGGCTCGACCTGCCCGAGGGTTCGCTCGACCTCGAGCTGCGCGACCTGCGCTTCGGCTACCCGGGCGGGCACGGGCTCGCCCTCGACGGCGTCGACCTGCGGCTGCGCGCCGGCCGCACGCTCGCGGTCGTCGGCCGCACCGGCTCCGGCAAGTCGACCCTGGTCTCCCTGCTCTCGCGAGCCGTCGAGCCCGAGCGCGGCTCGGTGATGCTCGGCGGCCGCGACGTGCTCGACGTCGACCTCGACGCGCTGCGCCGAGCCGTCGGCGTGGTCAGCCAGCGCACCGAGGTCCTGGCCGCGTCGCTCGCCGACAACGTCGCCCTCTTCGCCGACGTCGGGCGCGACCGCGTCGAGGCGGCCGTCGCCGAGCTCGGCCTCGAGGGCTGGGTCGCGGGCCTGCCCGAGGGTCTCGACACCCCGCTCGGACCCGGCGGCGTGACGCTGTCGGCGGGCGAGGAGCAGCTGGTCGCGTTCGCCCGGCTGCTGGTGCGCGACGTGCGTCTCGTCGTGCTCGACGAGGCGACCGCGCGCATGGACCCCCACACCGAGGCCCAGGTCGTGCGGGCCGCCGACCGGCTGCTCGCCGGCCGCACCGGCGTCCTGGTCGCCCACCGGCTCTCGACGATCGCCCGCGCCGACGACGTGGTCGTGCTCGAGGCCGGTCGGGTCTCGCAGCACGGGCCCCGGCGAGAGCTCGCCCAGGTCGACGGGCCGCTGCGTGACCTGTTGACGGCCGCCGGCTTCCCCGAGGGGTACGGCGCCGAGGTCGAGGCCCCGCCCGCCCCCGTCTCGGAGACCGGGGGCCCGGTCGCGATCGGTGGCGCCCGCCGCACCACCACGCCGCCGCCACGGCCCGAGCCCGGCGGCGGGCTCTCGCTCGCCCGGCTGACGCTGCGCGTGCTGTCGATCCACCCGCGGTGGGGCCTGGCCACCGCCGCGCTCTTCCTCCTCGCCGTGCTCCTCGGGGCCTACGGCGCCCTCACGGCCTTCGCCTGGGGCCGCGCCGTGCAACAGCTCGAGCAGGGCGGGACCGTGCCCTGGGGGTGGGTGGGCCTGGTCGCCGTGACCCTGCTGGCCGCGCCTGTGGTCGTCGCACAGGCGATCCGCGGCTACCCCCGGTGGTGGATCGCGGTGATGCTGCGGGTCCGCACCTCGGTGCTGGCCGGGCAGACCGCGCAGCGTCGGCTCCCCCGGACCCCGCCCGGCGAGATCGTGGCGCGGGCCATGGACTCCGACCGGCTCGCCCGCTACGCCGACCGGTGGGTCGACGTGACCAACGGCCTGCTCGTCGCCGTGGCGACGGCGGCCCTGGGCCTCGACGTGTGGGCCGGCACGGTGCTGCTGGCGGTGATGGCCGTCTCCGCCGTGGCCTCGGTCCTCGGCGCCCCGCGCGCCGGCGCCGCGTCCGCCAGCGCCTCGGCGAGCCGGGCCGCCTTCGGCCGGTCGCTGGTCTCGTGCCTCGACTCGGCCCGCACGCTCAAGCTCGCCGCCGCGACCCACGACACCCGTCGCCACCTCGCGCGCGTCGACGGCGGCCGGGTCGACGCCGCGGTGCGCGAGCACCGCGTGCTCGCGCTGCTCGAGGGCGTGCCAGTGGTCATGGTGCAGGTCGGCGTCGTGGTCGCCTGGGGCGTGCTGCTCGCCGGCGGCTGGGACCTCGCCACCGCGCTGCTCGTCTCCAGCGTGGTCTCGGGGTTCGGCTGGTTCGGCCAGGTCGCGGCCCGCGCCATCACCGAGGCGCCGGGCGTGCGCGAGTGGGCCCGGGTCACCTCGCGGCTCGCCGGCGGCGGCGACCTCATGGCTCTGCCGCCGCAGGTCGACCTGGTCGCCGGCACCGCTCCCCCGCCGGCGCCTGCTCCCACCGAGCGGCTGGAGCGGCTCCGCCTCGAGCGCGTCGCCGCGGTCCACGACGACGGCACGCTCGGCGTGGCCGACGTCGACCTCGAGCTGCGCCGCGGCGACCTCGTGCTCGTCGTCGGGCAGGTGGGATCGGGCAAGTCGAGCCTGCTCGGGTCGTTGGCCGGCCTCGTCGAGCACACCGGCACGATCCGGTGGAACGACACCGTGGTCGACGACCCCGAGACCTTCCTGCGTCCCGGTCGGGTCGCCCACGTCGCCCAGGTGCCCCGGGTGCTCTCGGGCACCTTCGCCGACAACGTGCTGCTCGACCACGCCGACCGCTCGCTGCACCCCGCGGTCGACGACGCCCGGCTCGGCCGCGACCTCGAGGAGGCCGGCGGGCCGGACGCCGTCGTCGGGCACCGCGGCGTACGGCTCTCGGGCGGGCAGGTGCAGCGCCTCGCCCTGGCCCGCGCGCTCGCCACCGACGCCGAGCTGCTCCTCGCCGACGACGTCAGCTCCGCCCTCGACGCGACGACCGAGATCGAGCTGTGGCAGGCGCTGCGCGCCCGCGGCACCACCGTGCTCGGCGCGACCTCCAAGGCCGCCGCCCTCGCCCTGGCCGACTCCGTGGTCGTGCTCCGCGACGGCCGCGTCGCCGCCCACGGCCCCTGGTCTCGGCTCCGCCGCGACTGGGCCCACCTCGCCGGCTAGCTCGCTCTCGCGGTCAGCCCCGGTGGCGCTTTTCGAACGAAAAGCACCACCGGCGCGGCGTCAGCCGAAGAAGACCTCGGCCTCGGCGTACTCGCGCGGGTCGACGAGCTTGAGCTCACCGGTGCCCTCGACCAGGGGGACGCGGGCGATGTTGGTGCCGCGCAGCGCCATCATGGTGCCGAAGTCGCCGTCGTGGACGGCGTCGATGGCGTGCAGGCCGAAGCGGGTCGCGAGCCAACGGTCGAAGGCGGTCGGGGTGCCGCCGCGCTGCACGTGGCCGAGGACGACCGCGCGGGCCTCCTTGCCGGTGCGGTCCTCGATCTCCTTGGCGAGCCGGTCGCCGATGCCGCCGAGACGCACGTGGCCGAAGGCGTCCTTCTCGCCGGAGACCAGCGTCATGCCGTCCTCGCCCTCGGTCTCCCTCGGCACCGCGCCCTCGGAGACGACGATGATGGGGGCGTACTGCTTCTCGAAGCGGGCCTCGACGTGGGCGCAGACCTGCTCGATGTCGAAGGGCTGCTCGGGGATCAGCACGACGTTGGCGCCACCGGCGATCCCGGAGTGCAGCGCGATCCAGCCCGCGTGACGGCCCATGACCTCGACGACGAGCACCCGGTGGTGGGACTCGGCCGTCGTGTGCAGGCGGTCGATGGCCTCCATCGCGATGTTGACGGCGGTGTCGAAGCCGAAGGTGAAGTCGGTGGCGTTGAGGTCGTTGTCGATCGTCTTGGGCACGCCGACGACGTTGACACCGAGGTCGTGCAGCTTGGTCGCGACACCGAGGGTGTCCTCGCCGCCGATGGCGACGAGCGCGTCGACGCCGAGGTCGGCGAGGTTCTTCTTGATCTGCTCGACGCCGCCCTCGACCTTGAAGGGGTTGGTGCGCGAGGAGCCGAGGATGGTGCCGCCGCGGGGCAGGATGCCGCGCACCTGCGCGATGCCGAGCTCGGTGGTGACACCCTCGAGCGGGCCCTTCCAGCCGTCGCGGAACCCGACGAAGTCGTAGCCGTACTCCCCGACGCCCTTGCGGACGACGGCCCGGATGACGGCGTTGAGGCCGGGGCAGTCCCCGCCTCCGGTCAGGACTCCGACGCGCATCTGCTCTCCTCGGTCTGGGGGCTCAAACGCATTGGATCGTTCCACACATGCGGGGACGGGTCGAGAGCACTCAGGCGTGGGCGTCGGCGGCGGCCTGGACGCGGGCGAGGTGGGCCGGCCACCAGGCGGGGTCGCGACCGTCGCCGCCGTGGGCCGTCGCCCCGTCGAGGCCCTCGCGCAGGATGTCGGCGTGCCCGGCGTGGTGCGCCGTCTCGTCGAGCTGGTGCACCAGCAGCCACCCGAGCGTGGTCTCGCGGCGCTCGGCCGGCCACCACGGCACCCGCGCGGGCGCCGTGAGACCGAGCGCGCGCACGGACGCGTCGCTGTGCTCCCAGACCCGCCGGTAGAGCCCCGTCAGCTGCTCCCGGGTCTCGTCGGCCGCGGCGAACATGTCGAGACCGTCGTCGTACGCCGCCTCGGTGTCCCAGGCGATCGGCTCGGGGAACGGCCTGCCGACGCGCTCGCCGAGGTAGCCCGCCTCGACCGTCGCGACGTGCTTGACGAGCCCCAGCAGGCTGGTGCCGGTCGGCGTGAGCGGACGACGCACGTCGTGCTCGGTCAGCCCGTCGAGCGTGGCGAGCAGCTGCTCGCGGGCCCGCTGCAGGTAGCGGAGCAGCAGCTCGGCCTGGTCGGGCGCGGCTGGGTCGATCACGGGAGTGGGGGTCGGGCCGGCCATCTCGGCACCGTACGCCGGCGCACCGACGCTCGGCGGCTAGCGGAGCTCCTCGACCGCCCGGCGGGCCCTGTCGGCGACCTCGCGGGCCTCGGCGAGCACGTGCTCGGCGTCGTCGAGCGCGGCCGAGGCCTCCTCGTGCTCGTCGTCGACCTCGTCGGCCTGGTCCTCGAGCTCGGCCACGCGGCGGCGCAGCTCGTCGACCTCGCCACGCAGCTGCAGCCGCCGGGCGTCGAGGTCCTGCACGGAGGCGCGCACCTCGTCGCGCTCGGACTCGGCCGCCTCCACCTCCTGCTCGGCCTCCTCGAGCGCCTCCTCGGCCTCGCGGAGACGGGCGCCGTCGTCGTGCACGAGGGTGAGCGACGGCGGAGCGGCAGGCTCGTCGTCGTCGTCGTCGCCGGCCGCGGCGACGGCGGTGCGCCCGAGCGCCTCGGGAACGGCAACGACCGCCTCCGGGTCGACCTCGCTCATCCCGGTGGCGCCGAAGGCGGTCAGCACCCGCCCGGTGCGCACCACCCGGGCCGCCACCGGGTCGAGCATGGCGGCGGTCAGCACGCCCTCGACCTGGTCGACCACGGCCTCGGAGAGCCGGGTGCCGGCGTCGGCAGCACGACGGCGGGCGGTGGTGGCGAGCGCGGTGGTGAGCTGCCAACGCTGCTTGGTCAGGGCCCGCAGCTCAGCGCCGTCGAGGGCCTCGGCAGCGGCTCGCAACGACTCGGCGAGGCCGAGCACCTGGTCGATCTGCTCGGCCTCGCGGCGCACCAGCAG
This sequence comes from Nocardioides marmoraquaticus, assembly GCF_054777915.1. Lineage (NCBI taxonomy): Bacteria > Bacillati > Actinomycetota > Actinomycetes > Propionibacteriales > Nocardioidaceae > Nocardioides > Nocardioides marmoraquaticus. The sequence goes on from NZ_BAAHAA010000010.1 coordinate 5,959, forward strand.
GTTGACCGCCCAGGCTGCCGTCGAGGGCTTCTTGAGCCGGGTGACGCGCTGGCCCGTGGCCTTGTCGTGGGCGGCGGCGACCTCCTTGGCCAGCGCGGTGCGCCGCGGCACGAACGCGTCGACCGGGCCGGCGTACAGCTCCTCGGCGGCGGCGAGCACCGCCTCGGTCGCCTCGTCGGGCTGCTCCTCGGCCATCGCCCCAGGCTAGGGCGTGGGGCGGCTCAGCCGGCGAGCACGTGACCGGTGTCGGTCGGGGCGCCGGCGGTCTCGTGCGCCCTGCGGGCGTCGGCGCGCACCTGCTCAAGCCGGACGACGACCACCCCGGCGAGCACCAGAGCCCCGCCCGCGAGCTGCACCAGGGTGGGCAGCTCGGAGAGCAGCAGCCAGGCGAAGAGCACCGCGAACAGCACCTCGCCCAGCCCCAGGAACGACGCGACGGTGGCGCCGAGCCAGCGCGCGGCCCAGATGCCGGCGACGTACGCCGTCGCCGCGGCCACGGCGGCGAGCTCCAGCACCGGCACCCACCAGGGCAGGCTGAGGCCGGCGAGCGCGACGTCGTCGGTGGCGAAGGTCATCGGCAGCAGCCCGGTCACCCCGAGCACCGCGAACAGCACGGTCGCCGCGAGCAGGCCGCCCCCCGCGAGCGCCATCGGGGGCAGCGAGGCCTCGTGGCTGCTGCTCGAGAGCACGAAGAACGACGCGAGCCCCACCGCGGCCAGCAGTCCCCAGCCCAGGCCGACGAGGCTGAACGACGTCTCGCCGCTCAGCAGCAGGCCGGGCAGGTCGAGCACCAGCACCAGGCCGGCCACCGCCAGCACGACGCCGAGCTGCGTGGCGCGGCTGGGCAGCCGCCGCTGCGACAGGCTCACCCAGACGACCACGAGCAGCAGTCCGAGGTACTCCAGCAGCAGCGCCACCCCGACGGAGAGGTGCTGCACCGCGAAGAAGTACGCCGCCTGGGGCAGCGCGACCGCGCTGCCGCCGTAGACCAGCACCTGCGGCCAGCCACGTCGCAGCAGGTGCCAGTGACCCCGCATCGCGAGCACGGTGGGCACCAGCAGCAGGGCGGCGGCGCCGGCGATGCGCACGAAGACCGCGGACCCGGGGGTCCAGCCTGTCTCCAGCAGGCTCTTGGCGAAGGCGCCGGACGAGCCGAACGCGGCCGCCGCGACGAGCGCGGCCACCAGGCCGGCCGAGCCGTGGCGCGCGGGGGCCACGGTGGTCGAGGTGGAGGCGGACATGGGTCACCACCCTTCGAGGGGTCGACGTCGATCAGGGTGTCAGGAGTCAAATTGCCTGACACCGATTACTCTAGGAACAACCGACGACAGGAGTCAACATGACGTTCGGTGCTGACACCGAGCTGGCGCTGCGCGCGGCCGCCGACCTCGTCAACAGCGAGACGAGCGACGACGGTGACGTGCTGACCTCGCGCGAGCAGCTGGTGCGCTACCTCGACGACTTCCGCTGGTCGGGCAACCGGCGGGGCGACGACGACGAGCTCGCGCGCGTCCGCGCCCTGCGGCCCCGGCTGAGGACGTGGTGGGACCTCGACGAGGGCGACCTCGTCGACGAGGTCAACCGGACGCTGGCCGAGGAGCACGCCCTCCCCCAGCTCGTCGACCACGACGGCCTCGGCTGGCACTTCCACGCCGTGCCGAGCGACGCCCCGCTCGACCAGCGGATGCTGGTCGAGGCCGCGATGGCCTTCACCGACGTGGTCCGCGCCGGCGAGCTCGACCGGCTCAAGCGCTGCGCGGGCGAGGACTGCGACAACGTCGTGGTCGACCTGTCCCGCAACCGCTCCCGCCGCTTCTGCGAGGACGGCTGCGGCAACCGCGAGCACGTCCGCGCCTACCGCGACCGCCAGCGGGCCGACTGACGTACGGCGCCCTTCGTGACGCCCGCTCGTGCCTACCGCGACCGCCAGCGGGCCGACTGACGTACGGCGCCCTTCGTGACGCCCACTCGTGCCTCGCGGGCTCCTCAGGGAGCGGCGTGCTGCCCGAGGTGTGCGCTCCCCGAAGGTGCGGGCCCGCTCCCTGAGGTTCGCGCCGTCCGAAGGAGCACGCCCGCTCCCTGAGGTGCGAGCGCAGCGAGCCACGAAGGGCGGCGCGCCCGGCTGCGGCAACCGCGAGCACGTCCGCGCCCACCGCGACCGCCAGCGGGCCGACTGAGCCGTCGCGGCTGCTCGCTGCCAGGTCTCGGTCGTCCGGCGGGTGCTGCAACGACCCAGACCTGACACCGACGTGCACCTGGCGGGCGTCAGGCGCCGAGGCCGCTGCGCGAGCGGCGGTGGGCGACGACGTCGCGGGCGAACTCCAGCCCCGAGGTGATCGTGAGCACGACCGCGCCGGCCAGCGCGATCGCCGAGGCCCACCAGAGGAGGACCAGCCAGGACCAGGCGCCGTCGTAGAGGCCGAAGGGCGCCACGAAGCCGCCGAGCGCCAGGCCCTGCAGCGTGGTCTTGACCTTGCCGCTCTGCTTGGCCGGCATCACGACGTCTTTCGCGATGGACAGCCGCGCGAAGGTCACCGACCACTCCCGCACCAGCACGACGACGGCGACGGTCCACCACAGCCAGGCCGGCAGGAAGTCGGCGACGATCGCCAGGCCGATGAGGGCCATGCCGGTGATGGCCTTGTCGGCGATGGGGTCGGCGATCTTGCCGAAGTCGGTGACCAGGCCGTGCTTGCGGGCGAGGTCGCCGTCGATCTTGTCGGTGGCCATCGCCCCGGCGAACAGCGCGAACGCCACCCAGCGCCACGTCGTGTCGCTGCCGCCGTCGACCAGCAGTGCCCACGCGAAGAACGGCACGACGACGATGCGGAGCAGCGTCAGGGCGTTGGGGACGTTCCAGTTGCTCTGGCGGGGGGCGGCGTCGTGGCTCACGACTCTCCCCCGTCCTGCGGCTCGGCGACCAGGTCGACGCCCTCGGTGGCCACGACCGTCGCGGTGATCATGTCACCGACCCGCACGCCCGCGGGCACGCCGCGCACGGTGGTGGTGCCGTCGACCTCGGGGCCCTGGTGCTCGGCGCGCCCCTCGACCTCGAGGCCGTCGGGCCCGGGCTCGGCACGCTCGACGAGCACCCGCACCTGCTCGCCGAGGCGCTCCTCGGCGCGCTGGGCGACCAGCTCCTCCACCAGCTCGCTGACGTGGGCGGTGCGGGCCGCGACCTCGTCGGGGTCGAGCTTGTCGCCGAACCCCTTGGCCTCGGTGCCGTCCTCGTCGGAGTAGCCGAAGACACCGATCGCGTCGAGCCGGGCCTCGGCCAGGAAGTCGCACAGCACCTCGAGGTCGGCCTCGCTCTCGCCCGGGAACCCGACGATGAAGTTGGACCGGGCCCCGGCCAGCGGGGCGACCGCGCGCGCCTGCTCCAGCAGCCCGAGGAACTGCTCGGCGTCGCCGAAGCGACGCATCCGCCGCAGCACGGGGCCCGACGCGTGCTGGAACGACAGGTCGTAGTAGGCCGCGACACCGTCGGTGGCCCCGATGGTGCGCACCAGGCCGGGTCGCATCTCGGCCGGCTGCAGGTACGACGCCCGCACCCGCTCGATGCCGGGCACGGCGGCCAGCTCGGGCAGCAGCGCCTCGAGCAGCCGCAGGTCGCCGAGGTCCTTGCCGTAGGAGGTGGAGTTCTCGCTGACGCAGAACAGCTCGCGCACGCCCTGCTCGGCCAGCCAGCGGGCCTCGGCCACCACGTCGGTGGGTCGGCGCGACACGAAGGAGCCGCGGAAGCTCGGGATGGCGCAGAAGCTGCACCGGCGGTCGCACCCGGAGGCGAGCTTGAGCGAGGCCCACGGCGCGTCGTCGAGGCGGCGGCGCTCGCCGTGGCCGGGCTGGTAGGCCTCGGCGGCAGCGCGGTCGACCGGGCTGATCGGCAGCAGCAGGCGCCGGTCGGTCGGCGTGTGGGCCTCGGGCCGCTCCCCGTCGAGGATGCCGCGCAGCCGCTCGGCGACGTCGGGGTAGGCGTCGAACCCGAGCACGGCGTCGGCCTCGGGCAGCGAGTCGGCCAGCTCGGAGCCGTAGCGCTCGGCCAGGCACCCGACCGCGACCACGGCGCGGGTGCGGCCGTCGTCCTTCAGGTCGGCGGCGGCGAGCAGCGTGTCGACGGAGTCCTTCTTGGCCTGCTCGACGAAGCCGCAGGTGTTGACCACCACGGCCTCCGCGTCGGCGGGGTCGTCGACGAGGGCGAACCCCCCGGCCTCCAGCCGGCCGGCCAGCTCCTCGGCGTCGACGTCGTTGCGGGCGCACCCGAGGCGCACGAGCGCGACGGTCGTGGTGCCGCCGGGAGCTGCGTCAGACGGGGCGGTGGTGGTGTCAGCAGGAGTCGTCATGGCCGTGGTCGAGTATGACCGACCCGCCATGGCTCATCCGAATCGACGGTTGTCGGCCGCCTCGCTGTCACCCACCGTGCCGCGGTCCTTGCCGAGGTACTCCACCTGCACCGCCTGGCCGTTGCTGGCCGTCACGTCGAACGGCGCGGTGCCGATGACCTGCGTCGACTGGCCCTCGCCGAGCTGGCCCGACCACAGGATCTTGCCCTCGGCGTCGCGGACCACCACCTGGGGGCTCGCCCCCGTCGCCGTGACGTTGATCGCTGCCAGGGCCAGCGTCGGCGCCTCACCGTCGTCACCGGCGAGACCGGCCGTGTCGACGACGTCGGGAGCGGGGCTGACCAGCTCCTGGGGGTCGTCGGCGAAGACGCGGGCGGTGCCCCAGATGCCGACGAGCAGCAGCACCGAGGCGGCCAGCAGGCTCCACCGGGGCCCGGTGGAGGTGGTGCGCAGCCCGCCGCCCACGCCGCTGGCGAGCTCGGCCTCGAAGACCTGCTTGGCCTCGATCTCGGGCTGGGCGTAGTGGGCGTCGTACGACGCGACGAGCTCGTCGGCGTCGAGACCGAAGACCCGGGCCAGCGTGCGGAGGTGGCCGCGGGCGTAGAAGTCGCCGCCGCACGGGGCGAAGTCGTCGACCTCGATGCACTCGAGCACGTGCGGACGGATCCGGGTGCGCTCGCTCAGGGTGTCGATGGAGAGCCGGGCGCGATGACGAGCGGCGGCGACGACCGGCCCGATGACGGGGTCGGCGGCCGGCTGCGGGCCGGTCTCGGCCACGACGTCCTCGATGCGAGCGGTCACCACCTCGACGCCCGAGCTGCGCTGCGCCGGGATCGCGGGCGGGTCGGGCAGCCGGCGGGCGCCCTCGCGCACCACCTCGGCGCGCGCGGCACCGCGGGTCGGGCGCGTGGGCTCGAGGCCGGCGACGTACGGCGCCGCGGGCGCCACGCCCTCGGTGGGCTCGCCCGGGGCCTCGTCGCGCTCGACCATCCCGTCGGTCACGTCGACGGTGGGCTCCAGAGCGGTGTCGGCCGCGTCGTCGGGGCCGAGCTGCTCGGGGAGCACGTCGTCGCGGCCGCTGGGCAGGACGACGACCTGGATCTGCTCGGTGACGACATCGTCGGGCTCGACCGCCGCCTCCGTGCGGACCGGCTGCTCCACCGGCTCCTCGACCGGCTCCTCGGCCTGCAGCACCGGCTCCGGCTCGGGCTCCGGCTCGAGCGCAGGCTCGGGCGCCGCGATCACGCGCACGGGGACCCGGTCGGCGGCCAGGGAGGCGAGGTCCTCGACGAGGTTGCCGCTGAGGCCCTCGACCTCGGTGCGGGTGCCGACGCCGAGCGGCACGCTCACCTCGCGGGGGGCGCGGACCTCGGCGGCGACCGGCTCGCCGTCGTCGTCGAGGGCGGTCGGCTCGGGCTCGACCAGGTGCAGCACCAGGGAGCCGTCGCGCAGCCCGGAGCGGCTGCGGACCTCGACGGAGGCGACGTCGTTCCAGCGCAGCCCCGTCCAGGTGGCGCCGCGGCGCACCCGCACGCCCTCGTCGTCGGCGACGAGCAGGGGGGCGCGGGCGTCGCGCAGCAGCGCGAGCATCAGCACCCCGACCAGGGCCGGCACCGCCGTGACCGCCCAGTCGAGCGGGTCGCCGCTCGAGAGCGCGCGCGAGAAGCCGAGCACGGTGAGCACGGCGCACGCGAGCGCGACCAGCACCGGCCAGCGCACGTCGTGGTGGACGGACACGCTGACGGGGCCGCCGCCCTCGGCTAGGTCGTGCTCGACGAGCCCCTGGTCGTCGGTGACGTCGCTGACGCGGGTGGCATCGGGACCGGGCTCGTGGTGCGTGGTGCTCATTGCTCCCCCTGGATGGCGGCGACGACCTCGTCGAGGTCGTCGGGCTTGATCAGCACGTCGCGGGCCTTCGACCCCTCGCTCGGGCCGACGACGCCGCGGCTCTCGAGGATGTCCATCAGGCGACCTGCCTTGGCGAACCCGACGCGCAGCTTGCGCTGCAGCATCGAGGTCGAGCCGAACTGCGTGGAGACGACCAGCTCGATGGCCTGCACCACGAGCTCCATGTCGTCGCCGATGTCGTCGTCGAGCTCGCGCTTCGACGCCGCCGGGGCGGTGACGTCTTCTCGGTAGCTGGGCTCGAGCTGCTGCTTGCAGGCCGCGACCACCTGGGCGATCTCGGCCTCGGTGACCCAGGAGCCCTGCACGCGCAGCGGCTTGCTGGACCCCATCGGCAGGAACAGCCCGTCACCCTGGCCGACCAGCTTCTCGGCGCCCGGCTGGTCGAGGATGACCCGGCTGTCGGCGAGCGAGCTGGTGGCGAAGGCGAGCCGCGACGGCACGTTGGCCTTGATCAGGCCGGTCACCACGTCGACCGAGGGCCGCTGGGTGGCGAGGATCAGGTGGATGCCGGCGGCGCGCGCGAGCTGGGTGATGCGCACGATGGCGTCCTCGACGTCGCGCGGCGCGACCATCATCAGGTCGGCGAGCTCGTCGACGATGACGCACAGGTAGGGGTACGGCGCCAGCACCCGCTCGCTGCCCGGCGGCACCTGCACCTTGCCGGCGCGCACCGCCTTGTTGAAGTCGTCGACGTGGCGGAAGCCGAAGTTGGCGAGGTCGTCGTAGCGCAGGTCCATCTCGCGCACGACCCACTGCAGCGCCTCGGCCGCCTTCTTGGGGTTGGTGATGATCGGCGTGATCAGGTGCGGCACGCCCTCGTAGGCGTTCAGCTCGACCCGCTTGGGGTCGACCATGATCATCCGCACCTCGTCGGGCGTGGCCCGCATCAGCAGCGAGGTGATCATCGAGTTGATGAACGACGACTTGCCCGAGCCGGTGGCGCCGGCGACGAGCAGGTGGGGCATCTTGGCCAGGTTGGCGACCACGAAGCCGCCCTCGACGTCCTTGCCGAGGCCGGCGACCATCGGGTGCTGGTCGTTGCGGGCGACGGGGCTGCGCAGCACGTCGCCGAGGCTGACGATCTCCTTGTCGCTGTTGGGGATCTCGATGCCGACCGCCGACTTGCCCGGGATCGGGCTGAGGATCCGCACGTCGGCCGAGGCCACCGCGTAGGCGATGTTCTTCTGGATGCCGGTGATCTTCTCGACCTTGACCGCCGGACCGAGCTCGACGACGTAGCGGGTCACCGTCGGGCCGCGGGTGTAGCCCGTGACCTGGGCGTCGATGTCGAACTCCTCGAGCACCTGGGTCAGGCGGCTCACCACGTCGTCGGAGGCCTTCGAGCGGGCCTTGTGCACCGAGCCGGGCTTGAGGATCTCGCTGGTCGGCAGGGTGTAGGTGATGTCGCCCGAGAGCGCGAGCTGCTCGACGCGCTCGGGCAGCGGGGTGTGCGGCGGCGGCTCGAGCGACTCCTTGCCCGCGGCGTCGTCGTGGCCCTCGGCCAAAGCGTCGGCGACAGCGTCGAACGGCATGGCGGGGTCGTGGAGGGGCACGTCGACCTGGTCGGGCTCGACCTTGCCGCGACGGCGGCGCCTGCCGACCTCGCGGTCCTCCAGCACGGGGCTGTCGTAGGCGGGGTCACCCATGTCGGGGTCGATGTCGAGGTCGGTACGACGCCCGCGGGCCGGGGCGTCCTCACCGTCGACGTCGTGCGGCGGGACGCCCGTCAGCCGCTCCCCCAGCTCGCGCAGCCGGGCGGGCACCTGGTGCACCGGGGTGGCGGTGATGACGAGGAGGCCGAAGAACGCGAGCAGCGCCAGCAGCGGCGCGACGACGTACGGCGTCTGGAGCAGGTCGGTGAGCAGCTTGGCCACGACGTAGCCGAGCGCCCCGCCGGCGTCCTGGAGCGGGCCGGTGTCACCGGCGACCGGGGCGGGCGAGCCGTTGGCGAGGTGGACCAGGCCGAGCACGCCGAACAGCAGCGCCAGCCAGCCGATCACCTGCCGACCCACGGGGCCGTTGTGCTCGGGGTCGCGCAGGTTGCGCCAGGCGACGACACCGAGGAGCACGGGCACCAGGTAGGCGACCACGCCGACCGAGCCGGCGACGACCGCCCGGACGACCTCGCCGATGCCGCCCGGCAGCTGCCACCACACCGCGGCGGCGACCACCACGGCGAGACCGATCAGCAGCAGGCCGGCGCCGTCGCGACGCTGCTCGGGCTCGAGCTCGGCGGCGGTGTGGCCGATGCGGCGCACGCCGCCCCCGACCGCGTGGGCCAGGCCCAGCCAGGCGGCGAACACGGCACGTCCGACGGCCCAGGACAGTCGTGAGACCGGCCCCGGACCACTGCGGACGGCACGCGGCGGGACGCGCTTGGCACCCCCGCGCGCGCCGCTGCTGCGCTTCGCCGGAGCCTTCGCGGGGGTCTTCCTCTGGGTCCCCGACGATCGGCTGCGCGTGCTCGAGCCACCAGCCTTGGAGCCACCGGCCTTGCTGCGCGACGCCGCCGGGGAAGACGTACGGGTCGCCATGCTCGCCAAACTACCGGCGCGCCACTCCTGCCCCTGGCGTCACACGCCGACCGGACCGGCCGGGAGTCGGGCCGCGAGCCAGGCCGCGAGTCAGGCCGCGAGTCAGGCCGAGGTCAGGGCCCGTCGTCGCCGCCGAGCAGCGGCACGCGCAGCCGGAAGGTGCTGCCCTTGCCCAGCTCGGAGGCCACGGTGATCTCGCCGCCGTGCATCTGCGCGATGCGGCGCGAGATCGCCAGGCCCAGGCCGGTGCCGGGGATCGACAGCGCCTCGGGGTTGCTGGAGCGGTGGAACGCCGAGAACAGCTGCACCTGGTCGGCTGCGGAGATGCCGAGCCCGTCGTCGGCGACCTCGACGACGGCGTAGTGGCCCTCGGAGAGGATCCGGACCCGCACCCAGCCGCCGGACTGGGTGTACTTCACGGCGTTGCCGACGAGGTTGTCGAGCACCTTGCCCAGCTCGTCGGGGTCGGCGTTGACCTCGACGGGGGGCTCGTCGGGGTCGGCGGGCTCGAGCCGCACGTCGACGTCGCCCTGCTCGGCCGACATGGCCACCAGGTCGATCGTCTGCTCGGCCAGGGACCATACGTCGACCGGGCGTCGTACGGAGGTGCGGCGGTCCTGCAGCTGGGAGTAGTTGAGGAGGTTCTGCACCAGCCGGTTGAGCCGGCCCGCGTTGCGCGAGATGGCGTCGACGGAGTCGATGCCGGTGTCGAGGTCCTCGAGCAGCTCGACGTGGCCGATGATCGAGGTCAGCGGGGTCTTGAGCTCGTGGCTGATGGTGGCGATGAGCTCGCCCTTGTAGCGGTCGAGCTCCTGCAGCTCGCCCACCAGCTGGCGCTCGCGGTCGTAGAGGCGGGCGTTGAGCACCACGCGCCCGAGGGTGCGGCCCGCCTCCATGACGGCGTGCTGCTCGTCGAGGCTCCACGGCCGGTCGAGCTCGCGGGCCAGCAGGACGTAGCCGAGCACCTCGCGGCCGACGCTGAGCGGGGCGAGCAGCACCGCGGCCTCGCGGTGCTCCTGCACCAGCGCACGCAGGTCGGCGACCTGCTCGGCGGGCAGGCCCGTGTCGAGGTCGAGCGCGCTGCCGGCGGCGATGACGAGGGGCCGGCCCAGCCGGGACGCCCGCAGCGCGAGCTGGTGGAGCACCAGGACGGTGCCGGGCGAGGGCTCGACGTCGTCGACCGGCCAGGCCGCCGTGCCGTCGACCTGCGTGACGTCACCGCTGGGGAAGCAGCGGATCCACAGGTGCTCGGTGCGCAGGCCGCGCCCGATGGCCTGGGCCGCCTCGCGCAGCGAGACGTCGAGCGAGGCCAGCTGCCCCGCCGAGGAGACGGCCCGCAGCATCTCGCCCATGCGCACCTGGTCGCCGAGGCGCTCGCGCTGCTGGGCGTTGTACATCGCCAGGCCCGCCTGCACCACGAACATCTCGAGCAGCTCGCGCTCCTCGCGGTTCGGGATGCGGTTGCCCGGCGGCAGGTCGACCGACATGTTGCCGAGCAGCTGGCCCGTGGCGGAGTAGAGCGGGGCGTAGAGCGCGTCGAGCGGGTGCCAGGCGTCGGGGCCGGCGTCGGGCTCGAACTCGGGCACCCAGGCCGACTCCTCGAGGGCGTCGGGCATCCGGTCGTGCGGCACGAAGCGCAGCACGCCCCACTCGTCGGCCTGCGCGAACTCGTTGAAGATCGAGGCCACCGGCGTACGACGGCCGATGATCTGCTCGCGCACCTCCTCCGAGCCCGCCACCGTCGTCATGACGAACACCTCGCCCTCGAGGCGGGCGATGGCCGCGATGCCGTAGCCGAGCACCTCGACCACGCCGCGGGCGATCTCGTCGAGCACCTCGGAGAGGTCGGTCGAGGCGTTCACGCGCAGCATCAGCTCGTACAGCCGTCGGATCCCCTCGGCGCGAGGCGACTCGGTGAGTTGCATGGGCCTGGCTCTCAGGTGCAGCGTGCGCGGTGCTCGCCGTGGGCTCCGACGAGGATGGACGTGAGCGTAGGCGCCGAGGGGCTCGGTGGGCGGCACCCGAGGGACGCACGGGCGACCCGGGGCTGGGCGTGGGTCGATCGCGCATGTCCAGTGTAGGCGGGGATGTCGCATTCGTCCGGACGAACGGGCAGCGCTCCCCCCGGACGCCCCACCGGCCTAGACCACTGCACGCGGACCCCGCTACGCCTCGAGGACGACCGGGATGATCATCGGCCGGCGACGGTGCGTGCCACTGACCCAGCGGCCGATGGTGCGCCGGATGGTCTGCTGCAGCTGGTAGGTGTCGTCGACCCCCTCCTGCCGGGCCCGGTCGAGCGCGTCGACGATGGGCTGGCGGATGGCGTCGAACGTGGTGTCGTCCTCGGCGAACCCGCGCGCGTGGATCTCGGGACCGCTGACGACCTTGCCGGTCTGGGAGTCGACCACCACGACGACCGAGATGAACCCCTCCTCGCCCAGGATGCGGCGGTCCTTGAGGGAGCTCTCGGTGAGGTCGCCCACCGAGCTGCCGTCGACGAAGACGTAGCCGCAGTCGACCTTGCCGGTGATGTAGGCACGTCCGTCGACGAGGTCGACGACCACGCCGTCCTCGGCCACCACGACGCGGTCGGCCGGGACCCCGGTCTTGCGGGCCAGCGCCGCGTTGGCGAGCATGTGCCGGATCTCGCCGTGCACCGGCATCACGTTGCGCGGCCGCACGATGTTGTAGCAGTAGAGCAGCTCGCCCGCGCTGGCGTGCCCGCTCACGTGGACCAGGGCGTTGCCCTTGTGCACGACGCGCGCGCCGAGCCGCGACAGCCCGTTGATGACGCGGTAGACGGCGTTCTCGTTGCCGGGGATCAGCGACGAGGCCAGCACCACCGTGTCGTCGGGCTCGATGGAGACGAAGTTGTGGTTGCGCTGCGCGATCCGCGACAGCGCCGACATCGGCTCGCCCTGCGAGCCGGTCGAGATCATGACGACCTTCTCGGGAGGCATGTCGGCCAGCTGCTTGGCGTCGACCAGCAGGTCGGGCGGCACCGTGAGGTAGCCCATGTCACGGGCGATGCCCATGTTGCGCACCATCGAGCGTCCGACGTAGGCGACCTTGCGGCCGTGGGCCGCGGCGGCGTCCATCACCTGCTGCACCCGGTGCACGTGCGAGGCGAAGCAGGCCACGATCAGTCGGCCCTGGCTGGTGCGGAAGACGTTGTCGAGGACGGGGCCGATCTGCTCCTCGGAGGTGGTGAAGCCCGGCACCTCGGCGTTGGTGGAGTCGGTCAGGAAGAGGTCGACCCCCTCCTCCCCCAGCCGGGCGAAGGCCCGCAGGTCGGTGATGCGGCCGTCGAGCGGCAGCTGGTCCATCTTGAAGTCGCCGGTGTGCAGCACGTTGCCGGCAGGGGTGCGGATCATCACGGCGAGCGCGTCGGGGATGGAGTGGTTGACCGCCACGAACTCGAGGTCGAAGGGCCCGAAGGAGAGCCGGTCGCCCTCGGACACGATCGCCTTGACGGTGTCGCGCAGGCGGTGCTCGCGCAGCTTGGAGCCGACCAGCGCCAGCGTGAGGTTGGAGCCGACCAGCGGGATGTCCCCGCGCTCGCGCAGCAGGTAGGGCACGGCTCCCACGTGGTCCTCGTGGCCGTGGGTCAGCACCAGCGCCTCGACCCGGTCGAGGCGGTCACGGATGAAGTCGAAGTCGGGCAGGATCAGGTCGACGCCGGGGTGGTTCTCCTCGGGGAACAGCACGCCGCAGTCGACGACCAGCAGACGGCCGGCGTGCTCGAAGACCGTCATGTTGCGGCCGACCTCGCCGAGGCCGCCGAGCGCGACGACCCGCAGGCCGTCGGAGGGCAGCGCCGGGGGCGACGACAGCTCGGGGTGGGCGTGGCTCACAGCAGGCCCGCCGTCTCCAGGGCGGCGCGGAGCGCCGCGACCTCGTCGTCGTCGAGCGCGACCAGCGGCCCCCGCACGTGACGGTTGCCGGTGACGCCGAGCAGCTGCATCGCCGCCTTGGCGGTGGTCGCGCCGTAGTTGGGCACCCCCATGACCGCCGTGACCACGGGCACCAGCGCCGTGAACGTCTCGAGCGCGCCACCCGGGTCGTCGGCGTCGTACTGCTCGATGACGCGGCCGAGCTCGCGGCCGGCGACGTGGCCAGCCACCGACACCAGGCCGCACGCACCGTGGGCGAGGTAGCCGAGCAGCAGGGCGTCGTCGCCGCAGTAGACCTCGTAGCCGAGCTGACGCAGCGCGATGGTCTGGGTGGGGTCGCCCGTGGCGGACTTGACGGTGGTGACGTTGTCGAGCCGCCGGGCGGCCTCGTAGGTGGGCAGCGAGATCGCCTGGCCGGTGCGCCCGGGCACGTCGTAGAGCATCACCGGCAGGTCGCACGCGTGGGCGACCTCGGTGAAGTGGTGCAGCATGCCGGCCGCGCCGGGCTTGCTGTAGTAGGGCGCGACCAGCAGCACGGCGTCGACGCCGACCTTCTCGGCCTGCGCGGCGAGCTCGACGGAGTGGGCGGTGGCGTTGGTGCCGACCCCGGCCACGACGCTGCCGCGGTCACCCACGGCGTCCTTGACGGCCCGCAGGATCTCGGTGTCCTCGGCGACCGTGGTGGTCGGCGACTCGCCCGTGGTGCCGCTGACGACGACGCCGTCGTGGCCGTGGTCGACGAGGTGGGCCGCGACCTTCGCCACGCCGTCGAGGTCGACCGCCCCGTCGTCGTCGAAGGGCGTGACCATCGCGGTCAGCATTCGGCCGAAGGGTGCGGCAGGCAGGCTCATGCCGCCCAGGCTATCTGTCCTGCGACGTCGCCCGCCCCGCCCTCGCGGGTGCCGCGCGTGGCGTCCCGGCTACCGTCGTGGCCATGACGTGGACCCCGGCCCCGGGCGGCCCCGGACGCGGCGCGAGCGGCGTGCGCGGGGGCAGCTACATGCTCGCCCACCTCGGCCAGGAGTACGGCCCCTACGGCCCCGGCGAGCTGCAGCAGATGGCGCTCGCCGGGCGGCTGCGCGGCGACGCGCAGCTGCGCGACCTGGCCGGCGGCGGGTGGTTCGCCGCCCAGCAGCTGCCCGGGCTGTTCTCCACCCGCGAGTGGCTGGTCACGCTGCTGCTCTCGGTGTTCCTCGGCCAGCTCGGCGTCGACCGGTTCTACCTCGGCCAGATCGGCCTCGGCATCCTCAAGCTGGTCACGCTCGGCGGGCTCGGCATCTGGTGGCTGGTCGACCTCGTGCTGATCGCGCTGCGCAAGGTGCCCGACGCCGACGGCCGCCCGCTGGCCTAGCGGCGTACCAACCAGCGCACGGCCCAGGCCGGGCGCCCCGCCTCCGCCGCGTGCTCCTGGCGCCTGGCCTCGCGCCAGTCGGCCTCGGGGAAGTCGGGGTAGTGCGTGTCGCCCTCGGGCGCGAGGTCGACCTCGGTCAGCACCTGCTCGTCGGCGAGGTCGTACGCCGCCGCGTAGACGCGGGCGCCCCCGCCGACGTGCACCACCTCGGGGTCGAGGTCGCGACCCAGCTGCACCGCCTGCTCGACCGACCGGGCCACGAGCACGCCGTCGTGCGACCAGGCCGGGTCGCCGGTCACGACGATGCTCTGCCGGCCGGGCAGGGGCCGGCCGATCCCCTCGAAGGTGGTGCGCCCCAGCACCAGGGGATGCCCGAGGGTGGTGGCCTTGAAGTGCGCGAAGTCGGCGGGCAGGTGCCACGGGATGCCACCGGAGGCGCCGATGACGCCGTTGCGGGCCCGGGCGGCGACCAGCGACACCCGGGTCATACGGCGATGGGGGCCTTGATGCCCGGGTGGGGGTCGTAGCCGCGGATCTCGACGTGCTCGAGGTCGAAGGCGTCGAGGGCCCTCACGCTCGGGTCGAGGTGCAGGGTCGGCAGCGCCCGGGGCTCGCGCGCGAGCTGGGTGCGGGCCTGCTCGAGGTGGTTGAGGTAGAGGTGGGCGTCGCCGAGGGTGTGCACGAAGTCGCCCACCTCGAGGTCGACCACCTGGGCGACCATGTGCGTGAGCAGGGCGTAGGAGGCGATGTTGAACGGCACGCCCAGGAAGACGTCGGCCGAGCGCTGGTAGAGCTGGCACGACAGCCGCCCGCGCGACCCCCCCGGGGCGGGTGGCGCGACGTAGAACTGGAACAGCGCGTGGCACGGCGCCAGCGCCATCCGCGGGATGTCGGCGACGTTCCAGGCCGAGACGACGTGGCGGCGCGAGTCGGGGTCGGCCCGCAGCTGCTCGACGACGCGGGCGAGCTGGTCGACGTGGCCGCCGTCGGGCGTCGGCCAGGAGCGCCACTGGGCGCCGTACACCGGACCGAGGTCGCCGTCGGCGTCGGCCCACTCGTCCCAGATGGTGATGCCGCGGTCCTGCAGCCACTTCACATTGGTGTCGCCGCGCAGGAACCACAGCAGCTCGCCGACCACGGAGCGGGTGTGCACCTTCTTGGTCGTCACCAGCGGGAACCCCTCGGCGAGGTCGAAGCGCAGCTGGTGGCCGAAGACGCTGCGGGTGCCGGTGCCCGTGCGGTCGGACTTCTCGACCCCCTCGTCGTGGACCCGGCGGAGGAGGTCGAGGTAGGCCTGCATGGCGGCCAAACTACCCTCATCACCGTGGTCGCAGCCGACGTCTCCGCCCGCGTCGCCCAGGGGGCCGACGCCGCCCCCGTCGCCGAGGTGCAGGTGCGCGCGTGGCGGGCGTCGTACGTCGCCCTGCTCCCGGCCGAGGTGCTCGACACCCTCGACCCCGGCGAGCTCGCGACGGGGTGGTTCCAGGCGCTGACCCGGCCGCAGGACGCCCGGCAACGGGTGCTCGTGGGGCTCGAGCACGCGACGGTGCGCGGCTTCGTCGTCACCGCGCCGGCCACCGATCCCGACTGCGACCCGATCGCCACCGGCGAGCTGAGCGACCTGACCGTCGACCCCGACCACCGCGGCGTCGGCCACGGCTCGCGGCTGCTGCAGGCGGCCGTCGACACCCTCGTGGCCGACCGGTTCGTGCGCGCCGTCACCTGGGTGCCGTCCGCCGACGACGCCCTGCGCGCCTTCCTCACCGACACCGGCTGGGCCGCCGACGGCGCCCACCGCACGCTCGACCTCCTGGGCGACGGCTCCACCACCGTCAAGCAGGTGCGGCTGCACACCGCGCTGGTCGACTGAGCGGACGGCGGCCCCGGACGCGCCTCGACCGCCGGGTCCGGGGCGCCCCGAGACGGGCTCCGGACCACGGCGGTCGTGGGTGATGGGCTGGGAGGCCCGTGTGCCCAGCACGGGCCCCCCAGCACCGGGGAACCTGACCGACCTGGGGGGAGGCGGTCAGGACGTGGCGACCGGCGCGAACGCGCAGTCGCCACACGTGCGAGATCAGAGGGACGTGGGCGGACGGGCCCTGCTGCCCGTCGTGGCCACTGTGGTGGCACACCTCCATGCTGCCCGTCCGCAGGGGGACGAACCACACGCCCGCGGCTTCACAGACCTGCGTTGCAGGAAAGTGCAACGGCGCGGAGACCTGCCGAGACGTCAGTCGAGGTCGAGGAAGGCCTCGAGGCCGACCGTGAGGCCGGGGCGGTCGCTGACGCGACGCAGCCCGAGCAGCACGCCCGGCGTGAAGGAGAGCCGGTCGAGCGAGTCGTGGCGGATGGTCAGGGTCTCCCCCACCCCGCCGAGCAGGACCTCCTGGTGCGCCACCAGGCCGCGCACCCGCAGGCCGTGCACCCGGACGCCGTCGACGTCGGCACCGCGGGCACCCTCGAGCGAGGTCGAGGTGGCGTCGGGCGGGTCGGGCAGGCCGGCCTCGCGGCGCGCGGCCGCGACGAGCTGCGCCGTACGCCGCGCGGTGCCGGAGGGCGCGTCGGCCTTGTCGGGGTGGTGCAGCTCCACGATCTCGACGGACTCGTAGAACCGGGCCGCCTCGGCGGCGAAGCGCATCATCAGCACCGCGCCGACCGAGAAGTTGGGCGCGACCAGCACGCCGGTGCCGGGAGCGTCGTCGAGCCAGCCGCGCAGCACGTCGAGGCGCTCGTCGTCGAAGCCGGTCGTGCCGACGACGGCGTGGATGCCGTGGCGCACGCAGTGCTCGAGGTTGGCCATCACGACGTCGGGGTGGGTGAAGTCGACGACCGCCTCGACGCCCTGGTCGACGAGGACCGCGAGGTCGTCGCCGGCGTCGACCCGAGCGACGAGCTGCAGGTCGTCGGCCCCGGCGACGGCGTCGCACACCTCCCGTCCGACCTTGCCCAGCGCCCCCAGGACTCCCACGCGCAGCGTCATGCCGCTCAGGCTAGCCAGCCGCCCGCCGGGCCACGGACCCCGTCGCGGATGACACCTGTCACGGCGAGGTCGTGACGTCGGGCCGAGACGCCGCGGGGGCCGAGGCAGCAGGCTGGGGCCATGCGAAGCACCGAGACCACCGCGCCGGCCGAGGCGCCGTACCGCACCGGGCCCCCCGCCATCGCGCTGCGCGACGTCGTGCGCACCTTCCCCTCCGTGGGCGGCGAGGTGCGGGCCGTCGACGGCATCGACCTGACCGTCGGCAGCGGCGAGGTCGTCGCCCTGCTCGGGCCCAACGGCGCGGGCAAGACGACCACCCTCGACATGGTGCTGGGGCTGACCGCGCCGAGCAGCGGCACCGTGGAGGTGTACGGCGCCCCGCCCCGCGAGGCCGTGGCGGCCGGGGCGGTGTCGGCGGTGCTCCAGACCGGCGGGCTGCTCCGCGACCTGCGCGTGGCCGAGACCGTCGAGATGGTTGCCTCCTTCTACGACGACCACGCGCCGGTCGCCGACGTCGTCGCCCGCGCCGGCCTCGAGAAGATCGCCGACCGGCTGGTCTCGAAGTGCAGCGGCGGCGAGCAGCAGCGGCTCCGCTTCGCCCTCGCGCTGCTGCCCGACCCCGACCTGCTGGTGCTCGACGAGCCGACGGCGGGCATGGACGTCTCGGCGCGACGCGAGTTCTGGGCCACGATGCGCGACGAGGCCGCCCGCGGGCGCACGGTCGTCTTCGCGACGCACTACCTGGAGGAGGCCGACGCCTTCGCCGACCGGATCGTGCTGGTCGCCGGGGGCCGCGTCGTGGCCGACGGCCCGACCGCGCAGGTGCGCGCCCACGCCACCGGCCGGGTGGTCCACGCCGACCTCGACCCCGCAACCACCGACGCTGCGCTCGAGCGGCTCCGCGCGCTGCCCGGCGTCACCCAGGTCGACCTCGACGCCGGCCGCGTGAGCGTCCGCAGCACCGACGCCGACCTGGTCGCCCTGACCCTGCTGAGCGAGCTCGGCGGTCGCGGGCTCGAGGTCGTCACGGGCTCCCTCGAGGACGCCTTCGTCCACCTGACCAGCCCGACCGAGGAGACCCGATGACCACGACGCCCACCGCCACGCGCACGCCCCGCCGCCGAGGGCTCATCAACCCGACGCTGCTGCGCCTGGAGCTCAAGCGGCTCTCGCGCGACCGCGCCACGCTCTTCTTCACCACCGTGCTGCCGGGCTTCTTCTACGTCATCTTCGGCGCCACCCAGGACTACGCCGACGAGCCGATCGGCAACGGCAACATCGCGATGATGATCATGGTCTCCATGGCGGCGTACGGCGCGGTCACGGCGACCGTCTCGACCGGCGGCACGGCCGCGCTCGAGCGGATGCAGGGCTGGGGCCGGCAGCTGGGCCTGACGCCGCTGCGCGACTCGACGTACGTCGCCACCAAGGCGGTCGTCGCCGTGCTCGTCGCGGCGCTGCCCATCGCGCTGGTCTTCGTGCTGGGTGCGCTCTCGGGGGCGCGGGCCGAGGCGAGCGCCTGGGTGCTGTCGGCGGTGGTGATCCTCGTCGGGGCGTCGGTCTTCGCTCTCTACGGGCTGTGCTTCGGCCTGGCGTTCCGCTCCGAGGCGGCGCTCAGCGCGGCCAGCGGCAGCGTCGTGGTGCTCGGCTTCCTCGGCAACATCTTCGTGCCGCTGTCGGGCACGTTGCTCGACATCGCGCGGTGGACCCCGCTGTACGGCTACGTCACGCTCGCCCGCTACCCCGTGACCGAGGGCGTCGTGGTCTCCGGCAGCGAGGCCACCACCACCGAGTCGCTGTGGGTCGCCGTCGCCAACGTCGGGGCGTGGACCCTGCTGCTGGCCGTCGTCGCGACGCTGCTGGTCCGCCGCGGGCGGTCGCGGCAGTGAGCGCCGCGCACACCGCACCGCAGGCCGCCCCACGCGACCCGTGGGACCGCTTCGGCTGGTTGATGTGGTCGGGGTGGCTGGTCTTCCTCGGCTTCCCGCTCGCCGCGGCCCTCGCCGCTGACCGGCCGTGGTGGGCCCGGGCGGTCGGCGTCGGGCTGGTGCTCGCCTTCGCCGCGGTGTACGTCGTCGAGGTGCTGCGGCTGACCCGCGACCAGCAGGCCCGGCTGCCCGTGCCGGAGCCGTGGCTCGCGCTGGCGGTGCTGGTGGCGATCGCCGTGGTGTCCACGACGGTGATCGGGCCGGCCGCGCTGTCGTTCGTACCGTTCGTGCAGTCGTTCGCGGTGTTCGGGCTGCCGCGGCCGGTGTGCTGGTGGTTCGCCGCAGCGCTGGTCGTCGCCACCACCGTCGCCGTGGTCACCGTGCTCGGCACCGACGAGCTGACCCTCGTCTTCATCCTGGTCGGAGTCACCGCCGCCGCCGTCGCCGGACGGCTGCTCGGCGAGCACAGCGAGGCCTACGGCACCGCGGTCCGCGGCCGCGACGTCGCCGAGGAGCGCGAGCGGGTGGCCCGCGACGTGCACGACGTGCTCGGCCACAGCCTGACCGTGCTGTCGATCAAGGCCGAGCTCGCCTCGCGCCTGGTCGACACCGACCTCGATCGCGCCAAGGCCGAGCTGGCCGACATCTCGCGGCTCAGCCGCGAGGCGCTCGGCGAGGTGCGCGCCACCGTCGGCGGGCTCCGTGCGGCCCGCCTCGAGGACGAGGTCGCCGCCGCCCGCTCCGCCCTCGCCGGCCGGGGCATCGAGGCCGACCTGCCGGACGACGTGCGCACCGCCGACCCCCGCTACCGTCCGGTCATGGGCTGGGTGCTGCGCGAGGCGGTCACCAACGTCGTGCGCCACAGCCGGGCGTCGCGCTGCGTCGTACGGCTCGAGGAGGCGGCGCTCACCGTGACCGACGACGGCTGCGGCGTCGACCTCGCCCGCGGGCCCGGCAACGGCCTGCGCGGCCTGCGCGAGCGCGTCGAGTCGGCGGGCGGCCGGTTCTCCGTCGGCCCGGGACCCGCGGGTGGCACGCGGCTGGAGGTGCGCTGGTGACCGGCTCACCGATCCGGCTGCTGCTGGCCGACGACCAGGTGCTGGTGCGCGACGCACTCGCCGCGCTGCTCGACCTCGAGGCCGACCTCTCGGTCGTCGCGGTCGTGGGCCGCGGTGACGAGGTCGTGGCGGCCGCCCGCGAGCACCGGCCCGACGTGTGCCTGCTCGACATCGAGATGCCCGGCATCGACGGCGTCGAGGCCGCGGCGCAGGTGCGGGCCGCCGTACCGACGGCGCGGGTGCTGATGGTGACGACGTTCGGCCGCCCGGGCTACCTGCGCCGCGCGCTCGACGCGGGGGCGGCCGGGTTCGTCGTCAAGGACACGCCCGCCGCGCAGCTCGTCGACGCCGTACGACGGGTCCACGCCGGCCTGCGCGTGGTCGACCCCGCGCTGGCCACCGAGTCGCTGCTGGGCGGCACCAGCCCGCTGACCGACCGCGAGACCGAGGTGCTGCGCGCCGCGCTCGAGGGCTCCCCCGTCGCCCGCATCGCCGCCCGGCTCCACCTCTCCCCCGGGACCGTCCGCAACCACCTCTCCTCGGCCATCGGCAAGACCGGCACCTCCACCCGCGTCGAGGCCGCCCGCGTCGCCCAGGACCGCGGCTGGCTCTGACCCCCGCCGCCGCCCCGCCGAGGAGTCACTCACTGACACGCGAGGAGTCACTCCCTGACGGCCGAGAGGTCACTCACTAACGCGCGAGGAGTCACTCACTGACGCGCGAGGAGTCACTCGCTGACGCGCGAGGAGTCACTCACGGACTCGCGCCGATCACTCGCGTCCGCAGCCCGTCAGGCACTGACCCCTCGACCGTCAGGCACTGACCCCTCGACCGTCAGGCACTGACCCTCGACCGTCAGGCACTGACCCCTCGACCGTCAGGCACTGACTCCTCGACCGTCAGGCACTGACCCCTCGACCGTCAGGCACTGACCCCTCGACCGTCAGGCACTGACCCCTCGGCCGGAGGCGATCAGGTGGCGGGGCCGACGGTGGCGAGGGTGGCGGGGCGGGCGTAGAGGTCCTTCGCGAGGGCGTGGACCTGGTCGGGGGTGACGGCGTCGATGCGCTCGAGCACCTCGTCGACGGGGAGCAGGCGGCGCTGGAAGAGCGCGGCCTCGCCGAGGCGGGTCATGCGGGCGCCGGTGTCCTCGAGGCCGAGCACGAGGCCGCCGCGCGACTGGCCGCGACCGCGCGCGACCTCCTCCTCGGACAGGCCGTGCTCGGCGACCAGCGCGAGCTGCTCGCGCACGACGCGGAGCAGGTCGGCGGCCTTGCCGGGCAGGCAGCCGGCGGAGACGCCGACCATGCCGGCGTCGGAGTACGCCAGGCCGAAGGAGTAGACCGAGTACGCCAGCCCGCGGCGCTCGCGCACCTCCTGGAACAGCCGCGAGCTCGGCCCGCCGCCCAGGGCGTTGTTGAGCACGCCGAGCAGCTGGCGGCGCTCGTCGGAGCGGGTCAGGCCCTTCATGCCGAGCACGACGCTGACCTGCTCGAACGGCCGCTCCGTGCGTACGTCGCCCCGTCGCACGGTCCGCGGCCGGGCGGCGAGCCGCGGCCCGGCAGGGGCGACGTCGCGCTCGAGGAAGCCGCGACCGGCGAAGGCGGTACGCACCCGCTCGACGACCTCGTCGTGGTCGAGGCTGCCGGCGACCGCGACGACCATCCGGTCGGCGGTGTAGCGGGCGCGGTAGAACCGGTGGATCTGGGCGCGGGTGAGCGCCTCGATCGACTCGGCGGTGCCGGCGATCGGCCGGGCGAGCGGGGTGCCGGCCCAGGCCGTCGCGGCGAAGAGGTTGTGCACGACGTCGTCGGGGTCGTCGTCGTGCATCGCGATCTCGTCCAGGATGACGTCGCGCTCGGCCTCGACGTCGTCGGGCGTGACCAGCGAGCTGGTCATCATGTCGCCGAGCACGTCGAGGGCCATCGGGAGGTCCTCGTCGAGGACGCGCGCGTGGTAGCAGGTGTACTCGCGCGCGGTGTAGGCGTTGAACTCGCCGCCGACCTCGTCGAAGGCCGCCGAGACGTCCATCGCCGACCGGGTCGGCGTGCCCTTGAACAGCAGGTGCTCGAGGAAGTGCGACGCGCCCCCCAGCGTGGGGGTCTCGTCGCGCGAGCCGACCTGGCAGAACACCCCGACGGCGGCCGAGCGCACCCCGGGCACGTGCTCGGTGACCACGGTGAGACCACCGTGGAGCACCGTGCGACGTACGCCGGGGGGCACGCCGCCGTCGAGGGGCGTGGAGCTGCTCGTCACTCGGCGGAGACGTCCTCGGCGGGAGCGTCGGAGACCTCGTCGGAGCCCTCGGACTCCTCGACGACCGGCACCAGCGAGAGCTTGCCGCGGTCGTCGATCTCGGCGATCTGGACCTGGAGCTTCTGGCCGACCGAGACGACGTCCTCGACGTTGTCGACGCGCTTGCCGCCGGCGAGGCCGCGCAGCTTGCTGATGTGCAGCAGGCCGTCCTTGCCGGGCAGCAGCGAGACGAAGGCGCCGAAGTTGGTCGTCTTGACCACGGTGCCGAGGTAGCGCTCGCCGACCTCGGGCATCGTCGGGTTGGCGATCGCGTTGACCGCGGCGCGCGCGGCCTCGGCGGCCTCCCCGTTGGTCGCACCGATGTAGACGGTGCCGTCGTCCTCGATCGACAGCGAGGCGCCGGTGTCGTCCTGGATCTGGTTGATGACCTTGCCCTTGGGACCGATGACCTCGCCGATCTTGTCGACGGGCACCTTGACGGTGAGGATGCGCGGCGCGTGCACCGACATCTCCTCGGGACCGTCGATGGCCTCGGCCATGACCTCGAGGATCGCCAGGCGGGCGTCGCGCGCCTGGGTCAGCGCCCCGGCGAGGACCTCGGCGGGGATGCCGTCGAGCTTGGTGTCGAGCTGGAGCGCGGTCACGAACTCCTTGGTGCCGGCGACCTTGAAGTCCATGTCGCCGAAGGCGTCCTCGGCACCGAGGATGTCGGTGAGGGCGACGTACTCGTCCTTGCCGTCGACCTGGCCGGAGATCAGGCCCATCGCGATGCCGGCGACGGGGGCCTTCAGCGGCACGCCGGCCTGCAGCAGCGACAGCGTCGAGGCGCAGACCGAGCCCATCGAGGTCGAGCCGTTGGAGCCCATGGCCTCGGAGAGCTGGCGGATCGCGTAGGGGAACTCCTCGCGGGTCGGCAGCACCGGCAGCAGCGCGCGGCGCGCGAGCGCACCGTGGCCGACCTCGCGGCGCTTGGGCGAGCCCACCCGGCCGGTCTCGCCGGTGGAGAAGGGCGGGAAGACGTACTTGTGCATGTAGCGGCGGTGCTTCTCGGGCGACAGCGTGTCGAGCTGCTGCTCCATCTTGAGCATGTCGAGGGTGGTGACGCCCAGGATCTGGGTCTCGCCCCGCTCGAACAGCGCCGAGCCGTGCACCCGCGGGATGACCTCGACCTCGGCCGAGAGCGTGCGGATGTCGGTCAGGCCGCGGCCGTCGATGCGGACCTTGTCGCGCAGCACGCGCTCGCGCACCAGCGACTTGCTCAGCGAGCGGAACGCCGCGCCGATCTCCTTCTCGCGGCCCTCGAACTGGCCGCTGACCTTCTCGAGCAGGCCGGCCTTGATCTCGTCGAGCCGGTCCTCGCGGTCCTGCTTGTCGCCGATCTGGTACGCCGCAGCGGCGTCGTCGCGCACGGCGGCCTCGACCGCGGCGTACACGTCGTCCTCGTAGTCGAGGAAGATCGGGAAGTCCTCGACCGGCTTCGCGGCCTGGGCGGCGAGCTCGGCCTGGGCCTCGCACAGCTGCTTGATGAAGGGCTTCGCGGCGTCGAGGCCGCTGGCCACGACCTCCTCGGTGGGGGCCTTGCGACCGGAGCGCACGAGCTCCCAGGTCTGCTCGGTGGCCTCGGCCTCGACCATCATGATGGCGACGTCACCGGTCTCGGTGACGCGGCCGGCCACGACCATGTCGAAGGTGGCCTCCTCGAGCTGCTCGTGGGAGGGGAAGGCGACCCACTGGTCGCCGATCAGGGCGACGCGGGTGCCGCCGACCGGGCCGGAGAACGGCAGGCCGGAGAGCTGGGTCGAGGCGGACGCCGCGTTGATCGCGAGCACGTCGTAGGGCTGCTTGGGGTCGAGCGCCAGGACGGTGATGACGACCTGGACCTCGTTGCGCAGGCCCTTCTTGAAGGTGGGGCGCAGCGGACGGTCGATGAGGCGGCAGGTGAGGATCGCGTCCTCGCCCGGCCGGCCCTCGGAGCGGAAGAACGAGCCGGGGATCTGGCCCACGGCGTACATCCGCTCCTCGACGTCGATCGTCAGGGGGAAGAAGTCGAAGTGGTCCTTGGGCTGCTTGCCGGCGGTGGTCGCCGAGAGCAGCATCGTCTCGTCGTCGAGGTAGGCCGTGACGGAGCCGGCGGCCTGGCGGGCCAGGAGGCCGGTCTCGAACTTCACGGTGCGCTGTCCGTGGGAGCCGTTGTCGAGCACGGTCTCCACGGCCAGGACGTCGGGGATGTTGTCAGACAAAGAGTCGTCGCTTTCTTGTGCGGGACGACCCGCGATCCTCACGCCACGTCCGATCTTCGATCGAGGCACACCGACCGGCCGCCGAGGGGCTGATCGGGGGGCCACTACCGGAGACCGGGCACGTGGGCCGCGGCTCGCTCCTGTGAGTGGGTTGTTCAGTTGTCGCCATCTCACCACAACGGCCCACCCGCGAGGCGGATGGGCCGTTGGTGAGAGATCAGCGTCGGAGGCCGAGGCGGCTGATGATCGAGCGGTAGCGCTCGATGTCGCTCTTCTCCATGTAGTTCAGCAGCCGACGACGCTGGCCGACGAGCAGCAGCAGGCCGCGGCGGCTGTGGTGGTCGTGCTTGTGGGTCTTGAGGTGCTCGGTGAGGTGCGAGATGCGGTGCGTCAGCAACGCGACCTGCACCTCGGGCGAACCGGTGTCGCCCTCGCCGGTGGCGTACTCGGCGATGATCTTCTTCTTGGTCTCGGCATCGGTACCGATCGACACGTCTGACTACCTCTCGTCTCGTTGCGCGGCGCGCCGGGGCACATCCACCCGGGCACTCTGGGTCCGCGGCCGTTCGTACGGCGATGTGGTCACGGGCCACGACGGGCCCGGACAACTGTCCGAGGTTATCAGCGCGCCCGACCCCTCCCCTAATCCGCGCCCTTCGTGGCTCGCTGCGCTCGCACCTCAGGGAGCGGACCCCCGCCCGCACCGCTCGCACCTCAGGGAGCGGACTTCCGCTCGCGTCGCTCGCAACTCGGGGAGCGGACGCCCGCCCGCACCTCGGGGAGCGGACACCCGCCCGCTCCGCTTGCACCTCAAGGAGCGGACACCCGCCCGCACCTCGGGAGCCTTGCTCCGCTCCCCGAGGAGCCCGCGAGGGACGAGCGGGCGTCACGAGGGGCGCGACCACCGCCGGGGGCCCGCCCTAGGGTGGCCGGCGTGAGCGAGGAGACCCCCGAGAACGCCGACCGGACGACCACGCGGACCACGACGACGGCGGTCGAGACGAAGCCGGCGGAGCCGACCGACGACCTGGTCACGACGACCCACACGCTGACGGTCGCCGACGGGCGCACCCTCGACTACACCGCCACCACCGGTCGGGTCGTGCTGCGCGAGGAGGTGCTCGAGGACGGCGTCTTCGTCGGCCACCAGGCGCGCGCCGAGATCTCGCTGACGACGTACGTCGTGACGGTCGACGGCGAGCCCGACACGTTGCGGCCCGTCACCTTCGCCTTCAACGGCGGCCCGGGCAGCTCCAGCGTGTGGCTGCACCTCGGCCTGCTCGGCCCACGCCGGGTGCTGATGGGCGACGCGGGCGACCTGCTGGCGCCGCCGTACGCCCTGGCCGACAACGCCGAGTCGCTGCTCGCCGTCAGCGACCTGGTGCTGATCGACCCGGTCTCGACCGGCTACTCCCGCGCCGTGGTGGGCCGCAAGCCCGACCAGTTCCACGGCTACGCCGGCGACCTCGACTCGGTCGCCGAGCTGGTGCGGCTGTGGACGACCCGGCACCGCCGCTGGATGTCGCCCAAGATCGTCATGGGCGAGTCCTACGGCACCCTGCGTGGTGCGGCGCTCGTCGAGCGGCTGCAGTCGCGCTTCGGCATGTACGTCAACGGCCTCGCGCTCATCTCGAGCGTGCTCGACATGTCGTCGATCTCCTTCGCCGACCAGCGCAACGACCGCGCGCACGCGCTCTACCTCCCGACGTACGCCGCCGTCGCGGCCTACCACGGTCGGCTCGGCGCCACCTCCGTCGCCGACGCGGTCGCCGCCGCCGAGGAGTACGCCGCCCGCGACTACCCGTGGGTGCTGGGCCGGGGCGACCGGCTGACCCCCGACCAACGCGCCGAGGCCGTGACGCGGCTGGCCGCGCTGACCGGGTTGAGCGAGGACTACGTCGACCGTGCCGACCTGCGCATCGAGCACTGGCGCTTCTTCGGCGAGCTGCTGCGGGACCAGCGGTTGGTCACCGGGCGCCTCGACGGCCGCTTCACCGGGCCTGCGGCCTCCGCGATCGCCGAGCACATGGACGCCGACCCGTCGATGGACGCCATCAGCGGTCCCTACGCCACCGCCTTCAACCACTACGTGCGCGACGAGCTCGGCTACGCCAACGACCTGCACTACGAGCAGATCAGCCCGAAGGTGCGGCCGTGGTCCTACCGCGACTTCGAGGGCCGGCCCGTCGACGTCACCCCGCTGCTCGAGCGGGCGATGCGGGCCAACCCGCACCTGCGGGTGCACGTCGCCTACGGCTGGTTCGACGGCGCCACGCCGCACTTCGCGGCCGAGGACGTCGTCGCCCACCTGCGCATCCCTGCCGGGCTGCGCGACAACATCGAGCACGCCTACTACGAGGCCGGCCACATGATGTACGTCCACGAGCCGTCGCGGCTGCAGCAGAGCGCCGACCTCGCCGACTTCGTGCGGCGCGCCAGCGGGAGCCGGCCCGGCTGAGCCCGGCTCCTACGCACGCTGGGGCGACGGTCCACGTCGCGCAGGGAGACCGAGCCTCCCGACCTGCGACACGTGGACCGTCGCCGCTCACCCGTGGGCGTGCGGCGCCAGGGCGTCGCGCACCTGCGCCAGCGACGGCCGGGCGGCGGGGTCGCGGTCGAGGCAGGCGCGCAGCAGCGCGTCGACGTCGGTGGGCAGCGGGCCGGCGGGCCAGCGCGGGGCCCCGGGGTCGGGGCGGTGCACCAGCGGCAGCCGACGCCGGGAGTCCCACGTCGCCTCGTCGCCGTACGGCAGCTCGCCGGTGAGGGCGTCGACGAGGGTCGCGCCGAGACCCCACACGTCGGCCGCAGGGCCGAGGACGTCGCCGCGGGCCTGCTCCGGTGCGAGGTAGCCGCGGGTGCCGGCTCCGCGGCGTCCCGTGCCCGGTCGCGCCGCGAGGCTCAGGTCGATCAGCGTGACGCGACCGTGGTCGACCACGACGTTGGCGGGCTTGACGTCGAGGTGCAGCCAGTCGTGGCGGTGCAGGTAGCCCAGCACCGAGGCCAGCTGCAGGGCGAGCCCGGCGGCGTCGGCGAGGTCGAGCGGCTCGTCCTCGACCAGCGCGTCGAGCGTGGCGCCGGGGAGCACCTCGAGCACCACGCCGGGCGGCTCCTCGCTGGCCTCGTAGGCCCGCACCAGGTGCGGGTGGGCCAACGTGGTCAGCACCTCGGCCTCGCGCCGCACCGCCTCGACGGCCCGCGCCTCGTCGCGCCGGTCGGCCCGGAGCACCTTGACGACGCAGCGGCACTCCCGCTCGCGGCTCCAGGTGTCGTAGGTGTCCATCCGGCGGCCGTGGGCGAGCAGCGCCACGACCTCGTGCCCGGGCAGCACCTCCTCCCCCGGCGCCACCACCACGCCGGCGTCGGCGAGACCGGTGGCGTCGAGCGACCCGCTGTCGGTGCGGGCCCGCCGCCAGCGGCTCACAGCGCACCGCCGGTGACGGCGTACGGCGCGGTGGGTGCGGGCTCGCGCCCGGCGGCCAGCAGGTCGGCGAGGTCGACGACCCGGTCGACGTGGGGCAGCACGCGGGGGTCGTGGGTGAGCACCAGCACGGTGCGGTCGCGGTTGCGGGTCAACGGCTCGAGCAGCCGTCGGGCGGCGTCGTCGTCGAGGCCGGTGGTGGGCTCGTCGAGCACGAGCACGGCGCTCTCGCGGAGCAGGGCGCGGGCGACGCACAGCCGCTGCCGCTGGCCGCCGGACAGCATCCGGCCGCGCTGACCCACCCGGTCGTCGAGGTCCTCCACGAAGTCCGCCCCGGCGGCGCCGAGTGCCCGCCACAGGTCGGCGTCGCCGGCGTCGGGCCGGGCCAGCAGCAGGTTGTCGCGCACCGAGGCGTCGAGGAGCAGCGGCTCCTGCAGCACCACCGAGACCGCGTCGCGCACGGACGCGCGCGTGTGGTCGGCGAGGTCGTGCCCGTCGATCAGCACCGCGCCGGCCACGGGGTCGAGGTGGCGGGTGAGCAGGTGCGCGACCGTCGACTTGCCGAGGCCGGAGGCGCCGACGAGCGCCACCCGCTCCCCCGCCGCGACGTCGAGGTCGACGCCGTCGAGCACGCGCCGCTCGCTGCCCGGGTACGCCGCCGCGACGCCGCGCAGCGCGAGGGCGAGCGGCAGGCCGGTGACGGGCAGCGCGGTGGCGCCGGGCCGGTCGGCGGGGGCGGGCTCGTCGAGCAGCTCGACGACCCGCTCGACCCCGGCGGTGGCGGCGAAGAGCTCGGGGAGCAGCTCGCCCACCTCGCGCGCCGGCTTGTAGCACTGCACGAGCAGCGTCATGAAGGCGAGCAGCCCGCCCAGCGTGAGCCGGTCGGTCGACAGCGTCCAGACGCCGAGCGTGACGACGAGGAGCACGCCGAGCAGCTCGACCAGGTCGACGAGCGGCACGAAGACCGCCCGGACCCGGCTGGAGGCGAGGGCCGTCTCGCGCATCGCGGCGTTCTGCCGGTGGTACGACGCGTGGGCGCGGCCCTCGGCGCCGACGGTCTGCACCAGGGCGGCGCTGCCGAGCGTCTCCTCGCTGACCGAGCCCAGGGCGCCGCGGCGGCGGCTGCCCTCGCGCGAGAGGTCGCGGACGAACCGCGCGAAGCACGTCGAGACCCACCAGAAGCCGGGCACCACGACGAGCGCCGCGAGCGCGAGCTCCCACGACAGATAGAACAGCGCGCCCACGTAGAGCACGAGCCGCACCGCGGCCGAGAAGCCGTCGGTGAGCTGGGCAACCATGAAGCGCTCGACCTGCGCGACGTCGCTGGAGAGCCGCTGCAGCACGTCGCCGAGCCGCTTGCGCGCGAGCACGGGCAGCGGCAGCGACAAGGCGTGACGGAACGCCCGGCCGCGCAGGCGCAGCAGGAAGGTCTGGGTGATCCAGGTGCCGAGGTAGTCGTCGGCGCCGGAGAGGACTGCCGAGAGCAGGTTGAGGCCGACGTACAGCGCCACGATGCCGAGCAGCGGCCCGAAGTCGGCCGGCACGAGGACGTCGTCGACGAGCCGCTGGAACAGCAGCACCTCGACCACCGAGATCGCCGGGACCGCGGCCAGCAGGAGCAGGCTGAGGGCGATCCAGCCCCGGAAGGGGCGCAGGTCGGGCCAGAACCGGCGCGCCACCTCGAGCAGGGTCATCGGGGGCGCCTCGTCGACCACCGGCGCGTCGTCGACCTGGGGTCGGAGCAGGGCGGTCGCCCGGGTCCAGCGGCTCATGGTGGTCCTCTCGTGCCGGTACGACGCGGGCGGCCGGCTCCGTCGAGGAGCCGCCCGCCCGCGTCGTCGCCGGAGGCGGTCGCGTCAGTTGGTCCGGCTGTTGCTGGTCCGACGGGCCCGGCGACGACGACGGGCCCGGAGCCGACGGGCCCGGCGCCGACGGCGCGCGCGGCGGTCGTCGGTGCTGTCGGAACGTCCGGCGCGGGCGACGCGCGCCGGGGCGAGCGAGGCGAGGATCGTGGAGCGAGCCATGCGGGTTCACCTTCTTCGTGAGGGGGTTGGTGCCTGACGAGGAAGACAGTGCAGGTGGGACGTGAGGTGCGCGTGAGGCCCGCATGAGAGGGGTCTCACGCGGACCTCACGGTTCTCATGTGGATCGAGGTGGCGAGAGGGCTCCTGAGGAGGTCGCGCAGCGACCGTCTGGAAAGACGGCACGACCCGAGGGCCGCTCTGGGTCCGGGCGCCGAGCGACCTCGACCAGCCGGTCCGGCCGTCGTGGTCGGCAGCTGCTCGTCCGCTCCGTCGGGCCACGGCCGTCCGGGAGCCGTGGGAGGATCGCGCGGTGCCGACCACCTCCGACACGCCCCGCACCGTCACCGGCGTCTGCAACCTGTGCGAGGCCATCTGCGGCCTGACCCTCACGGTCACCGACGGACCCGACGGTCCGGCCGTGACCGGCGTCCGCGGCAACGACGCCGACCCGCTCTCGCGGGGCCACCTCTGCCCCAAGGGCGTGGCGCTGCCCGACGTGCAGGCCGACCCCGACCGGCTGCGACGTCCCGTACGACGCCACGGCTCCGGCGCCGACGCCACCTGGGAGGAGATCACCTGGGACGAGGCCCTCGACCTCACCGCCGACGCCCTGGCCAGCACGATCCGCGACCACGGGCGCGACGCCGTGGGCGTCTACCTCGGCAACCCCAACGTGCACTCGCTGGGCTCGATGACCCACGGCACGCGGCTGGTCAAGACGCTGCGCAGCAAGAACACCTACAGCGCCACCTCCGTCGACCAGCTCCCCCACCAGCTCGTGGCGTGGCAGCTCTACGGCCACCAGCTGCTGATCCCGGTGCCCGACCTCGACCGCACGTCGTTCCTGCTGGTCGTCGGCGGCAACCCGATGGCCTCCAACGGCTCGCTCATGACCGCGCCCGACTTCCCCGGACGGCTGCGCGAGCTGCAGGCGCGCGGCGGTCGCATGGTGGTGCTCGACCCGCGTCGCACCGAGACCGCGAAAGTCGCCGACGAGCACCACTTCGTCAGGCCCGGTACCGATGCCGCGGTGCTCCTCGCGATGCTGCACGTCGTGCTCGAGGAGGGCCTCGAGCGGCCGGCGCCGTACGTCGACGGGGTCGAGGCCGTGCGCGCGGCCGTCGAGGGCCACACCCCCGAGCGGGCCGAGCAGGTCAGCGGCGTGCCGGCCGACGTCACGCGTCGCCTCGCCCGCGAGCTGGCGGCCGCCGGACGTGGCCCCGGGGGTGTCGTCTACGGCCGCATGGGTGTCTCGACGCAGGGCTTCGGACTGGTGTGCCAGTGGGCGATCCAGTGCCTCGACGTGCTCACCGGCAACCTCGACCGCGAGGGCGGCTCGATGTTCCCGCAGCCCGCCGTCGACCTGGTGCGGCTCGGCATCCTGGGCCGCGGTCACCACGGGAAGTGGCGCAGCCGCGTGCGCGGCCTGCCCGAGTCCGGCGGCGAGCTGCCGGTCAGCGCGCTGCGCGAGGAGGTCGAGACGCCCGGCGAGGGCCAGGTGCGCACGCTCGTGACCCTCTCGGGCAACCCGGTGCTCTCGACGCCCGACGGCGCGGGCCTGGCCCGCGCGATGGAGGGCCTCGACTTCATGGTCAGCGTCGACCTCTACCTCAACGAGACGACGCGGCACGCCGACGTCGTGCTGCCGCCGACCACCGCGCTCGAGCGCGACCACTACGACCTCGTCTTCCACCACCTCGCCGTGCGCGACACCGCGCGCTTCACCCCCGCGGTGCTGCCCAAGCCGGCGGGCGCGATGCACGACTGGGAGATCTACCGCGAGCTCGCGACCCGCACCGTCTCCCGGCTCGGCTGGTCGAGCGTCACGCAGCGGCTGCGCTGGCTGACCGACGTCGCCGCCCTCTCCGCCGACCCGCGGCTGCTCGTCACGGGGCTGCTGCTGGCGAGCCGGCGCACCACGATGCGCGCGCTGCGCCGCCACCCCGAGGGGGTCGACCTCGGACCGCTGCGCCCCTGCCTGCCCGGGCGGCTGCAGACGCGTGACGGCCGCGTCGACCTCGCCTCCCGGCTCGTGCTCGACGACCTGCCGCGCCTGGAGGAGCACCTCGCCGCCCTCGTGGCCGAGGGCCCCGACGGGCTCGTGCTCGTCGGACGACGGCACCGCTCCGACAACAACTCCTGGATGCACAACTCCGCGCGGCTGACGCGCGGGCGCCCGCGCCACCACCTGCTGATGCACCCCGACGACCTCGCCGCGCGGCAGCTCGCCGACGGCGACGCCGTCACCGTGAGCTCCCGCGTGGGGAGGGTGACGACCGAGGTCCGGTCGACCGACGAGATGATGCGGGGCGTGGTCTCCCTCCCCCACGGATACGGCCACCAGGTCCCCGGCACCCGCCTCGGCACCGCCGCGCACGTCGCCGGTGTCAGCATCAACGACCTGACCGACCCGACGCGGCTCGACGTCTCGGGCAACGCGGCGTTCTCCGGCGTGCCGGTGCAGGTCGAGGCCGCTCGGTGACGCCGCCCGTCCTGCCGCCCGTCCTGCCGCCTGCCGCGCTCGACGAGCTGGCCGGTCTGCCCGAGCACCGTCGCCGGCTCTTCGCCGCGCGCGCCGAGCGCTGGACGCCCGACCTCGACGAGGCGCTGTCGGGGCTGTACGCCGCCGCGGCCGAGGTGCGCGACCGGCTGCTGGTGCTGGCCGCTCGCGCCTACGCCGCCCGGTCCGAGGAGCTGCACGACCTCGACCTGCGACGCTCGCTGGCCCCCGACTGGTTCCAGCGGCCCGACGTCGTCGGCTACGCCGCCTACACCGAGCGCTTCGCCGGCACCCTGCGCGGCGTCGGCGAGCGGGCGGCGTACCTCGAGTCGCTGGGGGTCCGCTACCTGCACCTGATGCCGCTGCTCACGCCGCGCCCGGCCCCCAGCGACGGCGGCTACGCCGTGCAGGACTACCGCACGGTGCGCTCCGACCTCGGCACCGTCGACGACCTCGCCGCGCTGACCACCACGCTGCGCGAGCGGGGCATCAGCCTGTGCCTCGACCTGGTGCTCAACCACGTCGCCCGCGAGCACGAGTGGGCGGTCAAGGCACGCGGCGGCGACCCGCGCTACCGCGACTACTTCCACGTGCTCGACGACCGCGCCGAGGTCGACGCGTGGGAGGCGTCGCTGCCCGAGGTCTTCCCCGACTTCGCGCCCGGCAACTTCACCTGGGACGACGACCTCGACGCCTGGGTCTGGACGACCTTCAACGACTACCAGTGGGACGTCGCGTGGTCCAACCCCGACGTCTTGTGCGAGTACGCCGACCTGGTGCTGCTGCACGCCAACCACGGCGTCGAGGTGTTCCGGCTCGACGCCATCGCGTTCACCTGGAAGCGCCAGGGCACCAGCTGCCAGAACCAGCCCGAGGTGCACGACCTCACCCAGGCGCTGCGCACCGTCGCCCGGATCGCCTGCCCGGCGGTGCTGTT
The DNA here is from genome assembly GCF_054777915.1 of Nocardioides marmoraquaticus. Classification (NCBI taxonomy): domain Bacteria; kingdom Bacillati; phylum Actinomycetota; class Actinomycetes; order Propionibacteriales; family Nocardioidaceae; genus Nocardioides; species Nocardioides marmoraquaticus. Next base: position 39,329 of record NZ_BAAHAA010000010.1, read on the forward strand.
CAAGGCCGAGGCGATCGTGGGGCCGCGCGACCTGATGCCCTACCTGGGCACGGGCCGCCACCACGGCAAGGTCAGCGACCTGGCCTACCACAACAGCCTCATGGTGCAGGTCTGGTCGATGATGGCCAGCCGCGAGGTCGGGCTCGCCTCGCTGGCGCTGCGGCGGCTGCCCGCTCCCCCGTCGACGACCGCGTGGATCACCTACGCCCGCTGCCACGACGACATCGGCTGGGCCGTCGACGACGGCGACGCGGCGGCGTACGGCATCTCGGGCCAGGCCCACCGCGCCTTCCTCTCCGACTTCTACTCCGGGGAGTTCCCGGGCTCGTGGGCCCGCGGCCTGGTGTTCCAGGAGAACCCCGAGACCCACGACCGTCGCATCTCGGGCTCGCTGGCGTCGCTCGCCGGCCTCGAGGCGGGCGACCCGCTCGGGGCCGACCGGGTGCGGCTCGCGCACGCGATCGTGCTCGGCTTCGGCGGGCTGCCGGTGCTGTGGTCGGGCGACGAGCTCGGGCTGCTCAACGACCCCGACTGGGACGCCGACCCCGCCCACGCCGAGGACAACCGCTGGGCGCACCGACCCGTGCTCCCCGCCACCCCGACGCCCGCCCAGCAGGCGGTGCTCGACGACACCCGCCGCCTCGTCGCCGCCCGCGCAGCGACCCCGCACCTGCACGCGTCCGTGCCCGCCGAGGTGCTCGAGCCGCGCGACCCCGGCGTGCTGCTGGTGCTCCGCCGGCACCCGCTCGGCCCGATGCTCGGCGCCTACAACGTCACCGACACCCCGCGCCCGCTCCCGCTCGAGGTGCTCCACGCCGTCGGCCTCGACCCCGCCCACGTCGTCGACCGCCTCACCGGCTCCCACCCCGACGCCGACCACTGGGCGATCGGCGTCCCGGCGTACGGCGCCCTCTGGCTCACCGCGGGCTGACGCCCGCTCCCCCGTCCTCGTCGACCACGGGGATCACGGCGGTGCGCTCGCGCTCGTCGCGCAGGGCGAGGTAGACGGCGCGGACGCCGACGGCGCGCTCGAGGTGACGTTGCACGCCGCCGAAGAACTGCGCACGGTAGGTCTCGTCGGTGACCGTGGAGACGGTGAGGTAGAGCGCGGAGAAGGCCGAGAGAAAGATCGCGACCTGCACCAGCTGCACGGAGAGGGTGGGCAGGTAGCGCCAGGCCAGGACCGGGCCCTCGGTGTCGATCCAGGCACCGACGACGTCGTTGTCCATCACCAGCGCCCCGAAGACGAGGAAGAACCCGAACACCGCGAGCGCCATCAGCGCGATCTGGGCGGCCTGCACCACGAGCAGGGCGAGCACGAGGTTGGCACGCTCGAAGCCGAAGACCTCGGCGCGGTCCTGCGGGCGGACGGCCGGGTCGGCGAGCAGCCGCTCGCACTCGGCCTCCACCGGCGTGCCGCGGCAGGCACGGCGCAGGAAGACCTCGTCGACGTCGTCGTCGACCCGGTCGACCTCCTCGGGCAGCCGCACCAGCAGGAAGGCGACCGCGATCGCGACGAAGAGCAGCACCACCAGCCAGAGCTGCCCCGGCGACAGCGAGGCGCTCATCTGCCAGACCTCGGCGTTGATGAACAGGAACGTCACGAAGAGCAGCAGCAGCGGCAGCGCGCGGCTCAGCATCGGCAGCAGCGAGCGCAGGCTCACCAGCGTGTGCGAGAGCGCCCACCCCACGATCGGCCGGGCGCGCAGCGCGGTCAGGGCGTAGAGCACGCCCCCGCCCACCAGCAGCGCGAGCAGCAGGGCGGGCGCGAGGCTGAAGGTGTCGGCGAGCCACGCCAGCACCGCCCCGCCCCCGAGCCCGGCGAGGCCGAGCACGAGCAGGACCGGCCACAGCCGGCCGGGCCGCAGGGCCGCTCTCTCCTCGGCCCGCTCCTCGGGGACGAAGTAGGGCAGGCCGTTGCCGCGGAACCACGTGTCGGCGGTGGCGAGGACGTCCTCGCGCGGACGGCGCCTCACGCCGCCGACAGCCCGAGCACCGTGCGGGTGCGGGCCACGTCGTCGTCCATCTGGGTGACGAGCTCCTCGACGGAGTCGAAGCGCTCCATGCCGCGCACCCGGGACACGAAGGTGACCGCGACCTCGCGGTCGTAGAGGTCGAGCCCCGGCTCGGCGTCGAGCACGTAGGACTCGACGCGCCGCTCGCGCTCGCCCTCGAAGGTCGGGTTGGTGCCGACGCTGACGGCGACCGGCAGCCGACGACCCACCACCTCGAGCCAGCCGGCGTACACCCCGTCGGCGGGCGCCATGCCCTCGCCGACCGGGACGTTGGCCGTGGGGTAGCCGAGCTCGCGCCCGCGCTGGTCGCCGCGCACGACGGTGCCGGTGACGACCACGGGGCGACCGAGGGCCTCGGCGGCGGCCTCGACGTCACCCTCGGCCAGCGCCTGGCGGATGTAGGTGGAGGAGAAGGTGTGCGCGCCGCCCGCGAGGTCGAGGCCCTCGGCGGTGAAGTCGTGGCGCTCGCCCTCCCGCTGCAGCAGCGCGACGTCGCCGGCAGCACGGTGGCCGAAGCGGAAGTTCTCGCCGACCACGACCGCGCCGGCGTGGAGCGCGTCGACGAGCACGCGCCCGACGAACTCCTCGGGCGTCCACGACGCCACCTCGCGGCTGAAGGGCAGCACCAGCACGTCGTCGACACCCGCCTCGGCCAGCAGCCGGCAGCGCGTCTCGACGTCGGTCAACCGGACGGGGGCCCGCTCGGGCAGCAGCACCTGCATCGGGTGCGGGTCGAAGGTGACGGCGGCGAGGCGCCAGCCCTGGTCGTCGGCGAGCTCGCGCGCCCGGCCGATGACAGCGCGGTGCCCGAGGTGGACGCCGTCGAAGTTGCCGATGGTCACCACCGTGCGGCCCAGGTCGTCGGGCACGGCCTCCCACGATCGCCAGACGGTCACGCGGGCCACCCTAGTGGGGCTGCCGGACGCGGCGACGCCCCGCCGCCCCACCCTCGCGGGTGGTGCGACGGGGCGCCTCGGCCCTGGCCACGGACCCTCGCCGTCCGCCTCCACTCAGACGGCGACACCCTGCAGCACGGCGAGCACGTCGTCGGCCGACTGCGCGGCCTCGAGCTCGGCGACCCGGGACTTGTCGGAGAAGACCCCCGCCAGCTGGCGCAGCAGCGCCAGGTGGTCGTCGCCCTCGCCGGCGATGCCGACGACGAACTTGGTCTCCTTGCCGTTCCAGTCGATGCCCTCGGGGTAGCGCACGAAGCTCAGCGCCGAGTGCGAGATCGATCCCTTGGACTCGTTGGTGCCGTGCGGGATGGCGAGCAGGTTGCCCATGTGGGTCGAGACCGACTGCTCCCGCTCGTGCATCGCGGCGACGTACGACGCGTCGACCGCGCCGCGGGCGACGAGCAGCTGCCCGGCCTCCTCGATGGCCTCGTCACGCGTGGTGGCGCTGCCGGCGAGCACGATCGACTCGCGGGCGAGCACGTCGGACCCGGCGGGCGCAGCGGCCTCGCCCTCGGCGGAGCGCTGCGACGGCACCGCCGCACCGCTGCCGCCACCGTTGCGCTCGCGCACCAGCTCGACGATCTCGTCGTAGCGGGGGCTGCCCATGAAGTTGTCGACCGACACGTGGACCGCCGAGCCGCTGCGCTGGCGCGCCCGGTCGGTGAGGTCCTGGTGCGTCACCACGACGTCCTGGTCGTCGCGCAGGTTGGAGATCGCCTTGTTGACGACCGTGACGTCGGTGAACCCGGCGTCGTGGACCTTCTTGCGGAGCACCGAGGCACCCATGGCCGAGGAGCCCATGCCGGCGTCGCAGGCGAAGGTGATCGCGGTGATGGGACCGCCCTGGGTCGCGGCACCGGAGAGCATGCCGGCGACCGAGGACTTCTTGCCCTTGTTGGCCTCCATGGCCGCCGTGGCGCCGGCGAGGTCGCCGTCGTCGGTGCTCTTGTCGATCTTGAGCAGGAAGCTCGCCACCAGGAAGGAGACGCCCGCGGCGACGACGACCGAGAGGGTCACGCCCAGCAGGCTGCTCGGCGGCGCGGCGGCCCAGACGGCGATGATCGAGCCGGGCGAGGCCGGGGAGCGCAGGCCGGAGTCGAAGGCGACGTTGACCGCGACGCCCGACATGCCGCCGGCGATGACGGCCAGCACGAGGATCGGCTTCATCAGCACGTAGGGGAAGTAGATCTCGTGGATGCCGCCGACGAACTGGATCAGGATCGCGCCAGGGGCCGAGGCCTTGGCGACGCCGCGGCCGAAGACCATGAAGGCGAGCAGCAGGCCGAGACCGGGGCCGGGGTTGGCCTCGAGCAGGAACAGGATCGACTTGCCGGCCTCCTGGGCCTCGCTCGTGCCGAGCGGGGTGAGGATCCCCTGGTTGATGGCGTTGTTGAGGAACAGGATCTTGGCCGGCTCGATGAAGACCGAGGTCAGCGGCAGCAGGTTGTTGACGACCAGGAAGTCGACGACGTTGCCGGCGAGCGTGCTGAACGCCTGCACGAACGGACCCGCCACGACGAAGCCGATGATGGCGAGGAAGCCACCCCAGATGCCGGCCGAGAAGTTGTTGACGAGCATCTCGAAGCCGGGGCGGATCTTGTGCATCCACAGCGCGTCGAGCTTCTTCATCGACCAGCCGCCCAGCGGGCCCATGACCATCGCGCCGAGGAACATCGGCACGCTCGCGCCGGTCACGGCACCCATGGTGGCGATGGCGCCGACGACGCCGCCGCGCAGGTTGTCGTCGTACATCATCCGGCCGCCGGTGTAGCCGATCAGCAGCGGCAGCAGGTAGGTGATCATCGGGCCGACGATGCCGCCGAAGTCGGGGTGCATCGGGGTGCCGTCGGCGAAGGTCCAGGCGCCGAGCTTGGAGACGAAGCCGAAGCCGTCGGTCTGGGGGTCCGCCCCGAACTGCTCGCCGATGAGGGCGATCCAGCCGGTCTGGATGAACAGGGCCGTGATGAGGCCCCACGCGATGAAGGCGCCGATGTTGGGCAGCACCATGTTGGACAGGAACGTGCCGAAGCGCTGGACCTTCAGGCGAGCGCCACCGGAGCTCGCCTTCCGGACCCCGGTCTCCGAGGACGCTGTGGTGGTGGCCATCGTCGGCCCCTCTCGATCTCGTGCGATGGGTACGCCGTGACCGCCGTCACGCCGCTGCGCCTCAGTATGCAAACAATCGGGCACGTTGCCAAGCGTTCGGGCACGACGTTTTTTTGAGCCTGTGGCTTTTTGTGGGAACGGACGCTAGCGTCACGCACACGACACCTCACCCCGCTCGACTGGAGGAACACATGAAGGCACTGCGGTTCTACGCCCCCGAGGACGTCCGGATCGAGGACGTCCCCGAGCCCGAGTGCGGGCCCGACGAGGTCAAGCTGCGGGTGAAGAACTGCTCGACCTGCGGCACCGACGTCAAGATCTTCCACAACGGCCACCAGAACCTCACCCCGCCGCGCACCATCGGCCACGAGATCGCCGGCGAGGTCGTCGAGGTGGGCTCCGAGGTCAACGCGACGTACGGCTCCTCGTGGGAGGTCGGCGACCGCGCCCAGGTCATCGCCGCCGTGCCGTGCGGCGAGTGCCACGAGTGCCGCAAGGGCTGGATGGCCGTCTGCCAGAACCAGACCTCGGTCGGCTACCAGTACGACGGCGGCTTCGCCGAGTTCATGATCGTGCCGAAGCAGGTGCTCAAGGTCGACGGCCTCAACCGGATCCCCGACAACGTGGGGTACGACGAGGCCTCTGCCGCCGAGCCGTTCGCCTGCGCCATCAACGCCCAGGAGCTGCTCGGCATCGAGGAGGGCGACACCGTCGTCGTCTTCGGCGCCGGCCCCATCGGCTGCATGCACATCCGCATCGCCCGTGGCGTCCACCAGTCGGGCCCGGTCTACCTCGTCGACGTCAACGCCGAGCGGCTGCAGATGTCGGCCGACGCCGTGCAGCCCGACGAGATCATCAACGGCGCCGAGGTCGACGTCGTCGAGCGCGTCATGGAGCTCACCGGCGGCCGGGGTGCCGACGTCATCATCACCGCCACCGCCGCCAACGTCACCCAGGAGCAGGCCATCGCCATGGCCGCTCGCAACGGCCGGATCTCCTTCTTCGGCGGCCTGCCGAAGACCGACCCGACCATCACCTGCGACTCCAACGTCGTGCACTACCGCCAGCTGCACATCCACGGCGCCAACGGCTCCGCCCCCGAGCACAACAAGCGGGCGCTGGAGTACATCTCCACCGGCCAGGTCCCCGTCAAGGACCTCATCACCCGCCACGTCCCCCTCGATGACGCCCTCGAGGCCTTCCGGATCGTCAAGGCCGGCGAAGCCATCAAGGTCACGGTCGAGCCGTAGTCCGGAGCGGAGCGACGGACTACGCGAGACCGGGAGGCTGAGGTGCGAGGGCTGCAGGCCCGAACGGAGTGAGGGTCTGCAGCGCGAGCCTCGAAGCCTTCACGAGTCACCTCACGTAGGCCACGAGCCGGGGCCGGCGCACGACGCAGAACGGGGAGGACCACCCGCACCAGGTGCGGGTGGTCCTCCCCGTTCGTCGTGCTCAGGCCCGGCTGGTCAGCCGGCCAGCACCTCACGGACGGCGTCGCGGGCGGCCTGGGGGCCGCGGGCGGACATGGCGGCCTCGGCGGCCGCCGTGCACTGCTCGAGGGTGACGCGGCCGAGCTGGGCGCCGACGGCGCGGACGGAGGCGGCGGCCATCGACAGCGACGTGACGCCGACGCCGACGAGCACGCAGGCGAGCATCGGGTCGGCGGCGGCCTCGCCGCAGACGCCGACGGGCTTGCCGGCCCGCTGGCCGGCCGCGGCGGTGACCGAGACGAGCTGGAGCACGGCGGGCTGCCACGGGTCGGTGAGGTGCACCAGCGGGGTGGCCATGCGGTCGGCGGCCATCGTGTACTGCGTGAGGTCGTTGGTGCCGATCGAGACGAAGTCGACCTGCTCGAGGATCTGGTCGGCGAGCAGGGCCGCGCTCGGCACCTCGATCATCACGCCGGGCACCAGGCCCCGCGACCGGGCGAGGCCGGCGAACTCGGCGGCCTCCTCGGCGGTGGCGATCATGGGCGCCATCACCCACGGGGTGGTGCCGACGGCCTCGCCGGCCTGCTGCAGCGCGTCGAGCTGGTGCTCGATGAGCGTGGGCTTCTCGGTGGCGAGCCGGTAGCCGCGGACGCCGAGGGCGGGGTTCTCCTCGCCCTCGAGGGTCGCGTAGGCGATCGGCTTGTCAGAGCCGGCGTCGAGGGTGCGGGTGATGACGTTGCGCTCGGCGCCGAAGGGACGCAGCACCGAGGCGTAGAGGTCGGCCTGCTCCTCGACGCTGGGCTCCTTGGCGCTCCCGAGGAAGGCGAGCTCGGTGCGGAAGAGACCGACGCCCTCGACCGGGCCCTCGGCGGCCGACGACGCGGAGGCGCCGTCGGCGACGTTGGCGAGCAGCTTGACCGCGACGCCGTCGGCGGTGGCGGCAGGGCCGGTCCACGAGTCGAGCTCCTCGCGCTCGACGCGGTAGCGCTCGACGCGCTCCCCCGCCGACGCCTCGTCGACGTCGGTCTCGACGACCCCGGCCGCCGCGTCGACCAGGACGACGGCGCCGTCGGGCAGCGCCAGGGCACCGGTGACGCCGACCAGGCACGGGATGGCGAGCTGGCGGGCGATGATCGCGGTGTGGCTGGTCGACCCGCCACGCTCCATCACCAGGGCGGCGACCATCGCCGGGTCGAGGCCCGCGGAGTCGGCCGGCGAGAGGTCGTCGGCGACGAGCACCGACGGGCGCTCGGGCTGCGGCACGCCGGGCTCGGGCAGGCCCACGAGGTGGGCCGTCGTACGACGCCCGATGTCGCGCAGGTCGGTGACGCGCTCGGCCATCAGCCCGCCCATGGTGGTGAACATGCTGGCGAAGTGCTCGACGGCGTCGTCGAGCGCGTCGAGCAGCGACGCCCCGGCCGAGAGGTTCTTGCGGACCATCGTGCGCAGCCCCTTGTCGCGGGCCAGCCCGGCGCTCGCGGTCAGCACCTCGGCGGCGGCGTCCTCGGCCTTGTCGGCGCGACGCGAGAAGCCGTCGGCGACGGCCGCGACCGCCTCGTCGTACGCCGCCAGCGCGGCGTCGGCGTCGAGGTCGGTGCGCGCACGGAACGCAGCGACGGCGTCGGGGTCGAGGTCGGTGCGCACCACCACGACCGGCGCGTGCACCACGCCCGCGACGACGGGGGTGCCACGCAGCACGTCGGTGGAGCTCGAGACAGGGGTGGAGGTGACCATGACCACAACCTAACGGGTGTCGCCCTTGACAAGTCAACACGTTCGGACATAAAAACAGGTCCGAAGCCAACCGAAGCCACACCAGTCGTGGCCCGAGCCCCCGAGGAGGCGAGCGGACGTGTACGCCGAGGAGCGCCAGCAGGCCATCGCCGAGTCGGTGATGCGTCGCGGTCGCGTCTCGGTGACCGAGCTCGCGGCGACGTTCGAGGTCACCACCGAGACCGTGCGCCGCGACCTCTCCTCCCTCGAGCAGGTCGGGCTCGTGCGACGCGTCCACGGCGGGGCCGTGCCGAGCCGCACCATCACCGAGCCCCGCCTCGCCGAGCGCGACGAGTCGCGCACCGAGGAGAAGACCCGCATCGCCCGGGCCGCCGTGCGGCTGCTCCCCCCGACCGAGGTCTCGATGGTGCTCGACGCCGGCAGCACCGTCGGCCGGCTCGCCGCCCACCTGCCCGTCGACCGCCGCCTGGTGGTCTTCACCCACGCCCTCCCGGCCGCCACCCGGCTGGGCCAGTCCGGCAACGTCGAGCTGCACCTGCTGCCGGGCCGCGTGCGGCAGAGCACGCAGGCCGCCGTCGGCGCCGACACGGTCGCGGCGCTCTCGCAGCTGCGGGTCGAGATCGCCTTCCTCGGCACCAACGGGCTCACCGTGGCCCACGGCCTCAGCACCCCCGACGTCGAGGAGGCCGCCGCCAAGCGCGCGGTCGTCCGCGCCGCGGAGCGCGTCGTCCTGCTGGCCGACGCGGACAAGATCGGAGAGGAGCACACCGTGCGGTTCGCAGATGTCAGCGAGGTCGACACCGTCGTCACCGACGACCGCGTGCGCGACCGCGACGTCACCGCCCTCGAGGCGGCCGGGGTCTCGGTGGTGGTCGCGTGATCGTCACCCTCACCGCCAACCCGAGCCTCGACCGCACGGTCGCCCTCGGCGCCGCCGGGTCCCCCCTCGTGCGCGGCGCCGTGCACCGCCTCGAGTCGGTGACCATGCAGGCGGCCGGCAAGGGCGTCAACATCAGCCGGGCGGCGGTGTCCGCCGGCGTCGAGACCGCCGCCGTGCTGCCGGTCCGCGACCACGACCCGTACGCCGAGGAGCTGCGGGCGGCGTCCGTGCCGGTCGTGGCGGTGGCGCCAGCGGGCGACGTCCGCATCAACCTGTCGATCACCGAGCCCGACGGCACCACCACCAAGCTCAACTCCCCCGGCCACCCCGTCGGCGGCGACGACCTGCGCCGCCTCGCCGACGCCCTACTCGAGCAGGCGGCCCGGTGCTCGACCGACGACTGGGTGGTGCTGGCCGGCTCGGTGCCGCCCGGCACGCCCGACGACTGGTACGCCGGCCTCGTCCGCGAGCTGGCGAGCACCCCGGCCCGCGTGGCCGTCGACACCAGCGACGCCCCCCTGCGCGCACTCGTCGAGGGCCTGGCTCCCGGCGCGGCCCCGCACCTGATGAAGCCCAACGGCGAGGAGCTGGCGGCCGTGACCGGCTCGCTGCGGCCCGTCGACTCCGACCCCGTCGCCGCCACCGACGCCGCCCGCGACCTGTGCGCGCGCGGCGTCGAGTCGGTGCTCGTCACGCTCGGCGGGCTCGGCGCGGTGCTCGTCACCGCCGACGACGCCTGGCACGCGACCGCCCCGCCGGTCGAGGTCGTCAGCACCGTCGGCGCCGGCGACTCCAGCCTGTTCGGCTACCTGCTCGGCCACGCCCGCGGACTCGCCGCACCCGAGCGGCTCGTGCTCGCCGTCGCCTACGGCAACGCCGCGGTCACCCTGCCCGGCACCACGATCCCGGACCCCTCGCAGGTCCACGTCGACCGCGTCACGGTCGGCCCCCTGGCCAGCGCCGTCTGAGCACGGCAAGGTCTGCACTCCCCCCACCCCCTGAGAGGACACCCCACATGGCCACCAAGAGCGTCGTCGTCGGATCCGCCGTCGGTCTCCACGCCCGCCCCGCCGCCATCATCAGCGAGGCCGCGGCCGAGCTCGACTCCGAGGTCACCATCGGCCTGCCCGGTGACGAGCCCGTCGACGCCTCGTCCGCCCTGCTCATCATGACCCTCGGCGCGGGCAACGGCGCCACCGTCGAGGTCTCAGGCGACGACGAGGCCGCCGTCGCCACGATCGCCGAGCTCGTCGAGCGCGACCTCGACGCCTGATCCACCTCTTCACGACACCGGAGAACACCATGTCCGAGCCCCTGCTCACCCCGCAGCTCGTCCGCCTCGGCGCCGACCTCGGCCCCGACAAGGAGACGGCGATCCGCACGCTGGCGTCGTACGCCGCGGAGGGGGGGCGCACCGCCGACCCCGAGCGGCTCACCACCGACGCCCTCAACCGGGAGAAGACCGCCGCCACCGGCCTGCCCGGCGGCATCGCGATCCCCCACTGCCGCACCGCGGCCGTCGAGGTCCCGACGCTCGTCTTCTGCCGGCCGGCCACGCCGGTCGCCTTCGGCGCCAAGGACGGCCCGGCCGACCTCGTCTTCCTCATCGCGGCCCCCGAGGGCGGTGGGCAGACGCACCTCCAGGTGCTGACCAAGCTGGCCCGCTCGCTGGTCAAGCCCGACTTCACCGCGGCCCTGCGTGCGGCGCAGACCCCCGAGGAGGCCGCCGAGCTGGTGAGCTCGGTGGTCGAGGACAAGCCGGCCCCCGCCGCGGAGGCCCCGGCCCCGACGGCGTCCGCCCCCGCTGTCGCTGCCGCCCCCGCCGCTGCCGCCCCCGCGGCCGAGTCGCGGACCCGCAGCCTGGTCGCGGTCACGGCGTGCCCCACCGGCATCGCCCACACCTACATGGCCGCCGAGGCCCTGGAGGCGGCGGCCACGAAGGCCGGCGTCGAGATCCAGGTCGAGACCCAGGGCTCCGCGGGCTCGACCCCGCTGCCCCGTGAGGTCATCGAGCGCGCCGACGCGGTGATCTTCTCCGTCGACGTCGGGGTGCGCGAGAAGCACCGCTTCGCGGGCAAGCCCGTCGTCTCGACCGGCGTCAAGAAGGCGATCGAGGACGGCGACGCCCTCGTCGCGCAAGCCCTGGCGTACGCCGGCGACCCCAACGCCCCCCGCGTGGCCGCCGACGGCGACGGTGGCGACAGCGCCACCACGACGAGCGGCGACACCGAGTCGTGGGGCGCGCGCACCCGTCGCGTGCTGATGACCGGTGTCTCCTACATGATCCCGTTCGTCGCGGCCGGCGGTCTGCTGATCGCGCTGTCGTTCCTGCTGGGCGGCTACGAGATCGCGCTGGGCTCGACCTTCGACGGTGCCGCGGTCAACACCGCGCAGCACATCGCGACCAACTCCACGCTGTTCAACCTGCCCGACGTCTCGGCGTACGAGTTCGCCAACGGCGCGGAGTTCACCCGCGGCCCGCTGCTCGTCTACCTCGGCGCGCTGCTGCTGACCCTGGGCGGCACGGCGTTCTCGTTCCTGGTGCCGGCCCTGGCGGGCTACATCGCCTTCGCCATCGCCGACCGTCCGGGCATCGCCCCCGGCTTCGTCATGGGTGCGATCGCCGGCGTCATCAACTCCGGCTTCCTCGGCGGCATCGTCGGCGGCGTGCTCGCCGGTGTCGTCGCGCTCTACATCTCGCGCATCAAGGTGCCGGTCTGGGCCCGCGGCCTGATGCCGGTGGTGGTGATCCCGCTGTTCGCGACCCTGATCGCAGGCTTCCTCATGGTCGTCGTCCTGGCCCGGCCGCTGTCGAACCTGCAGTCCGCGCTGACCAACGGCCTCAACAGCCTCGAGGGCGGCTCCGCGATCATCCTCGGTGTCATCCTCGGCCTGATGATGGCCTTCGACATGGGTGGCCCGCTCAACAAGACGGCCTATTCCTTCGCCGCCGCCGGCGTCGGTACCGCGGCCGCCGTCACGGGCGGCGACTCCCCCGAGCTGCGCATCATGGCGGCCGTCATGCTCTCCGGCATGGTGCCGCCGCTGGCGCTCGGCCTGGCCACGCTGGTCCGCTCCCGGCTCTTCACCCCCGTCGAGCGCGAGAACGGCAAGGCGGCGCTCCCGCTCGGCCTGTCCTTCATCACCGAGGGCGCCATCCCGTTCGCCGCGGCCGACCCGCTGCGCGTGATCCCCTCGATCATGCTCGGCAGCGCCGTCACCGGCGGCCTCTCGATGGCGCTCGACGTCACCCTGCGGGCGCCCCACGGCGGCATCTTCGTGCTGTTCGCGGTCGGCAACATCATCGGCTTCCTGATCAGCCTGGTCGCCGGTGTGCTCGTCTCCACCGCCGCGGTCATCGCCCTGAAGCAGATCGGCGCCAACCGCACGGCCACCGCGGCCCCGGGCACCCCCGCGGTCGCGAAGGTCTGACCCCGCACCACCCCTGACGCCCCCCGTCCCGGTCACCCCGGGCCGGGGGGCGTCGTCGTACGTCGAGGGGCGAGCTCGCTGTCAGGATCGGGTCGCCCGACCGTGACCGCAGCGACCCGTTCCTGACGGCGACGCACGGATTACCCGCCTGACCGGGTAATCCGCCGCTCGCTGTCAGGATCGGGTCGGCGAAGCCGGCCCCGGACGACCGAGACCTGACATCGAGCGGATGACGGTCAGCCGGTGAAGACGGCGACGGCGCGGGCGAGGGGGCCGTCCTGGCGGTAGAGCGCGAGGAAGGGGCCGTCGGGGGCGAGCAGGGCGACGGGGCCGTCGGCGCCCAGGTCGACCTCGATGCGGCGGCCGAACCCGACATCGGTGGCCTGCTGCTCGTCGAGCTCGAGCACCGGGAACGCCAGCCGCACGGCCTGCTCCATCGTGAGCAGCCGACCCGGCTCGAGGTCGTCGAGCGGGCAGGCGACGTCGAGCCCGAACGGCCCGACCGAGGTACGCCGCAGCGCCACCAGGTGGCCGCCGACGCCGAGGTCGGCGCCGAGGTCACGCGCGACCGCGCGCACGTAGGTGCCGCTCGAGCAGCGCACCGCGACGTCGAGGTCGGGCAGCTCGACGCGCGTCACGTCGAGGGCGTCGATGCGCACCCGGCGGGCGGCCAGCTCGACCTGCTCGCCCGCGCGCACCCGCTCGTAGGCACGTCGGCCGTCGACCTTGACCGCGCTGACCGCGCTCGGCACCTGGTCACGCTCGCCGACCTGCGTCGCGAGCGCCTCACGGACACGCGCCTCGTCGAGGTGGTCGACGGCGGCCATCGAGACGACGTCGCCCTCGGCGTCGTCGGTGGTGGTCGCGGCACCGAGCCGCACCGTGGCGTCGTACGCCTTCTCGGTCAGGCTGAGGTGGCCCAGCAGTCGGGTGGCGCGGCCGACGCCGAGCACCAGGACGCCGGTCGCCATCGGGTCGAGCGTGCCGGCGTGGCCGACCTTGCGGGTGCCGAGGGCGCGCCGCGCCCGCGAGACCACGTCGTGGCTGGTGATGCCGCCGGGCTTGTCGACCACGACCAGCCCGTCGGGACCGGCCGGTCGCGCGCTCACTCCGGTCGCGCCCCGCGCGTCTGGTCGAGGTCGTCGAGCTCGTCGTGCAGCTCGTCGTCCTCGCGCGGCTTGCGGTAGGGGTCGGGGTCGCCGGCGTACGCCGCCCCGGCCGCCGCCTGGGCGGACCGCTCCGCGTCGGCCTGACGCACCTTCTCGAGCAGGTCCTCCATGTGCCGCGCCGTCTCGGGCAGCGCGTCGTGGACGAACTCCAGGGTCGGCACGTGTCGCATGCCGAGCTGCTTGCCGACCTCCGAGCGGATCATGCCGCGCGACGAGGCGAGCGCGGCAGCCGTGCCCTCGAGGTCGGCGTCCTGGCCGAGCACCGTGTAGAAGACCGTGGCGTGCTGGGTGTCGCCGGTGACGCGCACGTCGGTGACGGTGACGAACCCCAGCCGGGGGTCCTTGACCCGCCGCTCCAGCAGCTCGGCCACCAGCACCTTGACGCGGTCGGCGATCTTGCGGACGCGTGGACTGCTCATCTTGTCTCTCCTCACCCGTCAGGCGACGGGCCCGTGCACGGAGACGAGGTCTCGACGGGCTCGACCGTCGGTCGAGCCCGTCGAGACCGTCAGCTCAGCCGCGCGGGATCTCCTTGAGCTCGAAGGCCTCGACGACATCGCCTTCCTTGATGTCGTTGAAGCCGCGGAGCACCAGACCGCACTCGAAGCCCTCGCGGACCTCGGCGGCGTCGTCCTTCTCGCGACGCAGCGAGGCGAGGTCCATGTTGTCCTGGACGACGGCGCCGTCGCGGATCAGGCGGACCTTGGCGTTGCGTCGGATCAGGCCGCTGGTGACCATGCAGCCGGCGATGTTGCCGATCTTGGAGCTGCGGAAGATCGCGCGGATCTCCGCCTGGCCCAGGACCTGCTCCTCGTACTCCGGCTTGAGCATGCCCTTGAGGGCGGCCTCGATCTCCTCGATGGCCTGGTAGATCACCGAGTAGTAGCGGATCTCCACGCCCTCCTTCTCGGCCATCTCGGTCGCCTTGCCCTGCGGGCGGACGTTGAAGCCGATGATGATGGCGTCGGAGGCGGCGGCCAGGTCGACGTTGGTCTCGGTGATGGCACCGACACCGCGGTCGATGACGCGCAGCGACACCTCGTCGCCGACGTCGATCTGGGCCAGCGAGTCCTCGAGGGCCTCGACCGAGCCGGACACGTCGCCCTTGAGGATGAGGTTGAGCTCCTGGCTCTCGCCCTTCTCCATGGAGGCCATGAAGTCCTCGAGGCTGCGGCGCACGCGGCGCTTGGCCTGCATGGCCGCCCGCTCGCGGGCCTCGCGCTTCTCGGCGATCTGACGGGCCATGCGGTCGTCCTCGACCACGATGAAGTTCTGGCCCGCGCCGGGGACTCCGGACAGACCGAGCACCATCGCGGGACGGGCCGGCGAGGCCTCCTCGATGTTGTCGCCGTGCTCGTCGAGCATCGCGCGGACACGACCGTGGGCCGGACCGGCGACGATCGAGTCGCCCACGCGCAGCGTGCCGCGCTGGACCAGGATCGTGGCGACCGGACCGCGACCGCGGTCGAGGTGCGCCTCGACGACGAGGCCCTGGGCGTCCTGCCCCGGGTTGGCGCGCAGGTCGAGCGAGGCGTCGGCGGTCAGCACGACGGCCTCGAGGAGACCGTCGAGGTTGGTCTGCGCCTTGGCGGAGACGTCGACGAACATGGTGTCGCCGCCGTACTCCTCGGGCACGAGGCCGTACTCGCTGAGCTGTCCGCGGACCTTGGTCGGGTCGGCGGCCGGCACGTCGATCTTGTTGACCGCGACCACGATCGGGACCTCGGCGGCCTTCGCGTGGTTCAGCGCCTCGATCGTCTGCGGCATCACGCCGTCGTCGGCCGCGACCACCAGCACCGCGATGTCGGTGGCCTGCGCACCGCGGGCACGCATGGCGGTGAACGCCTCGTGACCGGGGGTGTCGATCAGGGTGATGCGACGGTCGTCGCCGTCGACCTCGGTCGCGACCTGGTAGGCACCGATGTGCTGCGTGATGCCGCCGGCCTCCTTGTCGACGACGTTGGCGCTGCGCAGGGCGTCGAGCAGCTTGGTCTTTCCGTGGTCGACGTGACCCATGACGGTGACGACCGGGGGCCGGGAGACCAGGGCGGCCTCGCCGCCCTCGTCGGCGCCGAACTCGAGGTCGAACGACTCGAGCAGCTCGCGGTCCTCGTCCTCGGGCGAGACGACCTGCACGACGTAGTTGAGCTCCTCGCCGAGCAGCTCGAGGGTGGCCTCGTTGACCGACTCGGTCGCGGTGACCATCTCACCGAGGTGGAAGAGCATCTGCACCAGCGAGGCCGGGTCGACGCCGATCTTCTCGGCGAAGTCGGTCAGCGACGCACCGCGCGCCAGGCGCACGGTCTCGCCGTCGCCCTTGCGGACGCGGACGCCGCCGATGGTCGGGGCCTGCATGGCCTCGAACTCCTGACGACGCGCCCGCTTGGACTTGCGACCGCGGCGCGAGGGACCACCGGGGCGACCGAAGGCGCCCTGCGTGGTGCCGCGCTGGCCGGGACGACCGCGTCCGGCGGGGCCACCGCCGGGACGACCGGGCGCACCACCGGGGCCACCGGGGCCGCCGCCGAAGCCGCCGCGGCCCGGGGCGCCGCCACCAGGACGACCACCGGGGCCGCCCGGACGGGCGCCGGGACCACCGGGACGACCGCCGGGGCCGCCGGGGCCACGACCGCCGGGACCCTGGCCGAAGGCGGCCGGGGACTTGGGCATCATCGCCGGGTTGGGCCGCGGCATGCCGCCGCCGCCGCCCGGACGCGGCGGACGCTGGTCGTCACCGGCCGGGGCGCCGCCGGGACGGGGCGCGGCGGGACGCCGACCCATGCCCTGCGAGGAGCTGAACGGGTTGTTGCCGGGTCGCGGAGCGCCGGCGCGCGGTCGCGGGCCGGGCTTGAAGCCGGCACCACCGGGGGTGGGCTGGCCGGCGCCGCCGGGAGCAGCAGGACGGGGCCCGGGACGGTCACCGTCCTCGTCGGAACGTGCAGCGGGAGCCTCGGGCACGGCCGGGGCCTCGGGCTGGGCCGGGGCCTCGGCGGGGGCCGGTGCTCCCGCTGCGGCCGGAGCCTCGGCGGGGGTCGCGGCGGCCTCGGCGGCGGCCTTCTTGGCCGGCGCCTTCTTGGCGGCCTTCTTGGCGGCGGCGGCCTCGGCCTTGGCCGTGAGGTCGGAGCCGTAGGTGTCGTTGAAGCGCTTCTCGACGAGCGGGTTGATGCCCGACGACGGCGCCTTGACGAACTCGCCGAGGTCGTTCAGCAGGGAGATGACTTCCTTGCTGGGGACGCCGTACTTCTTGGCGAGGTCGCTGACTCGAGTGTTTGCCACGTGTGTGTGTCCTCCTGGTCCGAGCCCAGGAGGGCCGAACCGTTAGTTGAAGTGCAGGCTCATCGCGAAGTTCTCATCGCAGGCTCATGAGCTGGTGCTCCCTGTGTCGTCCGGTCGGGGTGTGGTGGGTGGTGCGGTGTGCGGTGCGGTCAGGACGTGCTGGCGCAGCGGCTCCAGGTCGAGCGGGCCGTACGTCGCCGCGTCGTGACGCAGCGCGCGCGGCACGGCCCGGGACTTCTCGGCCCGAGCCAGGCACGCCTCCGTGGGGTGCAGGTGCGCCCCACGGCCTGGAGCACGGCGGCGCGGGTCGGGGGCGGCGTACCAGGAATCCTGGGGCGACTCCCCCGAGCGAGCGACCACCCGCAACAGCTCTCCTACGGTGGCCTTCTGCCGGCACCCGACGCACGTCCGCGTGGGCGCAGGACGAGCGCTCGGCTGTGTGACCACCGCCCGCAACCATACCTCCACGGGTGTCGTGGTCCTAACGGGCGGCAGTAGCGTCGCGGCCGTGGACCACCCCGCAGCGGCCCTGCCCCCGTGGCTCGACGAGCACCAGCGACGGGTCGGCCGGCACGACCCGGTGACGCGGATCCAGCCCGCTGACCTGCAGCCCGGCACCCGGGTGCTGACGTCCGACGACGGCGACGCGGTCGCGCTGCTCGACGTCGCCGAGGCCGACCAGACGACCACGATGGCGCTGTGGGTGGCGCCCCGGGTGCTGCGCGTGCGGCTGCGGGCCCGCACCGACGCCGCCGCGGCAGCGGCGGGGCCGCTGCTGCGCCGGGCCGTCGACGAGGCCCCCGACGGGGTCCAGGTGCACCTGACGGCCCCGTCGCGCGACCTGCCGCTGGTGCGGCCGCTGCTCGACACCGGGTTCGCGGCCGCGACCGTGCTCGCCGTACGTCGCCCTGCCCCGGCGTCTCCCGCCGCCCCCTGCCCCGGGCTCGTCGTGCGACCGGCCGACCCCGGCTCCCGGGCCGACGCCGCGGCGCTGGTCGAGCACCGGGTGCGGCTGCAGCGCTTCGAGACCACCTCGTCGGTGGTGCCGGCGCACCCCGACCCCGAGCCGCTGCTGCGCGACGCCGTCGCCGAGCAGCTGCGCGAGCGTCCGGGCTGGTCGTGGCTGGCCGAGCGCGACGGCGAGGTCGTCGGCAGCTGCGAGGTGCAGCCGCCCGGTCACGCCGACTGGGTCACGGGCGCGGTCGCCGAGGACGGCCCGGTGGCCTACCTCGAGGACCTCCACGTCGCCGGCGGCCGTCGTGGCGGTGGCGTCGGCACCGCCCTGGTCGCAGCCGCGCACGCCGCCCTCGCCGAGGTCGGCACCGCCGCGACCCTGCTGCACCACGGGGCCACCAACCCCTGGTCGACGCCGTTCTGGGCGCGCGCCGGCTACCGCCCCCTCGCCACCACCTGGGTCCGCCAGCCGTCCTGGCCGAGCGGGCGCGAATTCCCCGGCTGACCGGGGAGTTCGTCAGTTGTCGGCCGGTATATCGGCCGACAACCGACGAAACAGCTGCACCAGTCCCGCGCTGCTCGAGTCGCCGGGGTCCGACCGGCCGTGATGCCGGTGCCGACCAGCCGGCCGGCCGGCTTCGCACCTCACCGGTGTCTCGACGCGCTCGCGCGACCTCGTGCCTCGGTCGCGTCGCTTGCTCGACCCTCCCGCTGCGACTGACGCCTTCCTGCGTCGGGCGTCAGTCGGCGGGAGCCTCGTCGGAGCGGATGTCGATGCGCCAGCCGGTGAGGCGGGCGGCGAGGCGGGCGTTCTGGCCCTCCTTGCCGATGGCGAGGGAGAGCTGGAAGTCGGGCACGATCACCCGGGCGGCGCGCGCGGCCTCGTCGACGACCAGGACCTCGGAGACGCGCGCCGGGCTGAGCGCCTGGCCGACGAACTCGGCGGGGTCCTCGCTGAAGTCGACGATGTCGATCTTCTCGCCGTTGAGCTCGGCCATGACGTTGCGCACGCGCGAGCCGACCGGGCCGATGCAGGCGCCCTTGGCGTTGACGCCGGGCACGGTCGAGCGCACGGCGATCTTGGTGCGGTGGCCGGCCTCGCGGGCGATGGCGGCGATCTCGACGGTGCCGTCGGCGATCTCGGGCACCTCGAGCGCGAAGAGCTTCTTGACCAGGTTGGGATGGGTGCGCGAGAGCATCACCTGCGGCCCGCGCATGCCGCGGCGTACCGACACCACCAGGCACTTGATGCGGGTGCCGTGGGAGTAGTCCTCGCCGGGCACGCGCTCGCCCGAGGGCAGCAGCGCCTCGAGGGGGCCGAGGTCGACCATGGTGTCGTCGGGGTTGCGGCCCTGCTGGATGACGCCCGAGACGATGTCGCCCTCCTTGCCGGAGAACTCGCCGAACTTGCGCTCGTCCTCGGCGTCGCGCAGCCGCTGCAGCATCACCTGCTTGGCGGTGGTGGCGGCGATGCGGCCGAAGCCGGCGGGGGTGTCGTCGTACTCCCCCACGACGTTGCCGTCGTCGTCCTTCTCCTGCGCCATCACCGTCACGTGGCCGGTCTTGGCGTCGAGCACCACGCGGGCGTCGGTGGCGGCGTGCTGCTCGTCGACCTTGTGGTACGCCGTCAGCAGCGCCTGCTCGATGGTCTCGACCATCGCCTCGACGGGGATCTCCTTGTCGCGGGCCAGCATCCGCAGCAGGGTCATGTCGATGTCCATCAGGACTCCTTCGTGAACTCGATCTGGACCAGGGCCTTGGCGACGTCGGCGTAGTCGACGCGGGTGGTGGTGCCGCTGCCGTCGCCGGCGACCTGCAGGTCGGCGCCCGTCTCGTCGCTGGCCACGACCCGGCCGGTCAGGCTCTCGCCGTCGGAGCGGGTCACCTTGACCAGGCGACCGGCGTTGCGGCGCCAGTGGCGGGGCAGCACCAGCGGTCGGTCGACCCCGCGCGAGGACACCTCGAGGGTGTAAGGCCGCTCGCCCATGAGGTCGCGCTCGTCGAGCACCCGCGAGACCTCGCGGGTCGCCTCGGCGACGTCGTCCATGCTCACCCCGCCGTCCTTGTCGACGGCCACGCGCAGGAGGCGGCGCTTGCCCGCGACCTTGACGTCGACGGCCTCGAGGTCGAGGCCGAGCGCCGCCACGGGGTCGGTGAGCTCCTCGACGAGACGGTCGTCCCCCTGCGCATCTCGGCGTGCGGGGTGGTCGGGGGTGCCCATCGCTGCTGACCTCCGTGTGCTGTTGTGGGTGGTGCCGGTGGTGCGCCGCCCACCCTAACGCGCCGCCTCGCCTACGATCCGTCCCGTGCCGGCGCCCCGACTCCCCGCTGCCTCGAGCCGCCTCGTGGGCCGTCGCGGGGTCCTCGCAGCCGGGTCCGCGGCGCTCCTCGCACCCGCGCTGGCGGCCTGCACGAGCACCTCCGGGGCCGATGGCGACGTCGCACCGAGCGGCGACGGCACGCCCTCCCTCTCGCCCGACGTCGCCCTCGCGACCCTCGCGCTGGCCGAGCTCCGAGCCGCTGCCGCGGCGGTCGCCGCGACCACGCGGGGCTTCCCCGCGCTGCGCACGTCGCTGGCGCCCGTGCGAGAGATGCACGAGGCGCACGAGGCGGCGCTGGTCGACGCCGTGCTCGAGGGCGCGGAGCCCGGCACCGACCCCGCGGCGTACGTCGACCTGGTTCGCCGCCGGGCCGCGCTCACCGCGCTCCGCCGGCGCGAGCAGGAGCTGCAGGCGCGCCTCGGCGACCTGGCGGTCGAGGCCCGCAGCGGCGCGTTCGCGGCGCTCCTGGCGGCGATGTCGGCCGGCACGGCCCAGCGGGTGGCGACGTGGCCGACGTGACCCGCGGCTCCGCGCCCGGCGCCCTGCCCGACACCCCCCTCGACGCGCTGCAGCAGGCGCTCGCGGCCGAGCACGCGGCCGTCTGGGTGCTGGGCTTCCTCGCGGCCCGCGTCTCCCTGGGTGAGCAGCCCGAGCTCGCCGCGCAGCTGGCCGACCTCTTCCGCGCCCACCGCACCGCCCGCGACGCCCTCGTCTCGCGCATCGCCGCCCGGGGCGCCGACCCGGTGGCCTCCGAGATCGACTACTCCGTCGACTCCCCCGCCCAGACCCCCGACCAGCTCCGCGCCGTCGCCCGACGCATCGAGGAGCGCGTCACCCGCACCTACGGCGCCGTCGTCGGCGGCACGGCCGGCCGCGACCGCCGGCTCGCCGTCGACGCCCTCCAGGCCGGTGCCGTGCGCCAGCTCTCCCTCGGCGCCCGCCCCACCGACCTGCCCGGCCTCACCTGAGCGCCGGCCCGTCCAAGTCGGCCGGTGCGCAAACACGCGGAGCCAAGTCCCGCTGGCACCGGGCACACCCGGTCATCTCCGGCGGCCTCAGCAACGTGGCTCCGCGTGTTTGCGCGATCGCACCGCCCCGCCCCGGCCCACCGACGGTGTGGCAGGGTCGCAGGATGAGCGAGTTCGAGGCCGCGGAGGCGGCCGTGCAGGCGGCGCTCGACTCGGGGGCGACGTACGCCGACGTCCGCGTCATGCACCGCCGCGCCGAGTCGATGCAGGCCCGCGACGGTGACGTCGAGGACGTCTCCCAGAGCTCCGACTCGGGCCTCGGGGTGCGGGCGCTGGTGGGGTCGGGCTGGGGCTTCTTCGCGGTGCCGGACGTCGAGGTCGACGCAGCGCGGCGGGCCGGCCACCGGGCCACCGAGATCGCCGAGGCGAGCGGGCTCGTCGCGCGGCCGGGCGCCGGGATGGTCCCCGCCGAGGCCCACGTGGGCTCCTGGGCGAGCGAGTGCGAGGTCGACCCGCTGGCGGTGCCGCTGTCCGACAAGGGCGACCTGCTCGCCGCGGCGACGGCCGCGATGCGCGAGCACGGCGCCGACGTCGCGGAGGCGTCGTACGACGTGTGGGACACCCGCAAGTGGTTCGTCTCCAGCGAGGGCGCCCGCATCGACCAGCACGTGCGCGAGTGCGGCGCCGGCCTGATGGCCACCGCGATCGGCGAGCACGAGACGCAGCGCCGCTCCTACCCCGCCGCGCGGGGGCAGTTCGCGACCCGCGGCTGGGAGTTCGTCGAGGGGCTCGACCTGCTGGCCCACGCCCCGCGCGTCGGGGCGGAGGCCCGCGAGCTGTTGACCGCGCCCGAGTGCCCGTCGGGCCGCACCGACCTGGTGCTCGGCTCCGAGCAGCTGGCGCTGCAGATCCACGAGTCGGTGGGCCACGCCATCGAGCTCGACCGCATCCTCGGCTGGGAGGCGGCGTACGCCGGCACCTCCTGGCTCGACCTCGCGCAGCTCGGCTCGCTGAGGTACGGCTCCGACCTGATGACGATCACCATCGACCCGACCATCCCCGGCGCGCTCGGCAGCTTCGGCTACGACGACGAGGGCACGCCCGCCGCCAAGCGCGACGCGGTGCGCGACGGCACCTGGGTCGGCGTGCTGGCGGGCCGCGACTCCGCCGCCGCCGCGGGTCTGTCGTACGCCGGCAGCGTGCGCGCCGACGGCTGGTCGCGGCTGCCGATGGTGCGCATGACCAACGTGGGGCTCGAGCCCGGCCCGCACACCTTCGACGAGATCATCGCGAGCACCGACGACGGGATCTACATGGAGACCAACCGCTCCTGGTCGATCGACGACCGCCGGCTCAACTTCCAGTTCGGCACCGAGGTCGGCTACGAGATCAAGGGCGGCGAGCTCGGCCGGCTGCTGCGCAACCCGACGTACACCGGCATCGGCCCGCAGTTCTGGGCCTCGATGGACATGCTGTCCTCGGAGTCGGTCGCGTGGGGCACGCCCAACTGCGGCAAGGGCCAGCCCGGCCAGACCGGCCACACCGGCCACCCCGCGGCGCCCGCCCGGTTCCGCGACGTGCGGGTGGGGGTGCGGGCCCGATGAATCACCCCACCCGGTTCTCGCCGTCCCCCGCTCCGCTCCTCCCGACGACAACCGCGAGGGGACCCCGATGAGCGACCAGCGCATGGTCCCCGAGGACGCCGTGCAGCGCGTGCTCGAGGTGGTCCCCGGTGCCGAGGTCGCCGCGTCGGTCGACCGCGACCGGCTCGCGCTGACCCGGTTCGCCACCTCGGCCATCCACCAGAACGTCGCCGAGGACACCACCGTGGCCCGCCTCGTCGTCCACCACGAGGGTCGTACGGCGACCGCGCGCGCCACCCTGGCGACCGCCGACGACGTCGCCGCTCTCGTCGAGCGGGTCACCGACGCCGTGCGGGTCGCCCCCCTCGACGCCGGGTGGCCCGGCCTCGCTCCGGCCGACGACGACCGTCCCCGCTCCGGGGGCGTCGACCTGGCCACCGCCGGCGCGACGCCGCGCGACCGCGCCGAGGTCGTGCGCGGCTTCGTCGACGGCGCCGGCGGCCTCGAGACGGCCGGCTACGTCCGCACCGTCCACCACACCGGCGGCTTCGCCACCTCCGGCGGTCGTGTGCTGACAGCCGAGGCGACGGAGTGCGGGCTCTCCGGCGTCGCGCGGGCGCCGTACGTCGACGGGCGCGACGGGCGGGCCGACGGCCTGGCACGGCAGGCGCCGCTGTCGATCACCGAGCTCGACGGCGAGGTGCTCGGAGCCCGCGCGGCCGCGAAGGCCCGCGCGTGGGCCGAGGGCCCGGTCGAGCTGGAGCCCGGCCGCTACGAGGTCGTGCTCGAGCCCAACGCCGTCTTCGACCTGCTCGGCAACCTCGCCGCCCACGGCTACGGCGGCCGCGCGGTGCAGGACGGCCGCTCTTTCGTGCGGCTCGGCGAGCAGCAGCTCGACGCCGCCGTCACGATCGTCGACGACCCGCGCGCCGTCGGGCTGACGTACGACGACGACGGCACCGCGACCCGCGCGCTGCCGCTGGTCGTCGAGGGCCGCTCGGTCGGCGTCACCCACGACCGTCGCTCGGCCGCCGCGACCGGCGCGCAGAGCACCGGCCACGGCAGCCACGGTGGCTTCTCCTGGGGTCCGACCGCGCGCCACCTCGCGCTGCACCCCGTCGGTGACGACGAGGCGCCGGCCGAGGTCGACGGCCCCGTCGTCGACTCCTCCGTCGCCGAGCTGGTGGCCGGTGTCGAGCGCGGCATCCTGGTCTCCGACTTCTGGTACACCCGGATGCTCGACCCCCGCTCGGTCTCCATCACCGGCCTGACCCGCAACGGCACGTTCCTCGTCGAGGACGGCCGGGTCACCCGGCCGGTGGCCAACTTCCGGTTCACGCAGTCCTACGTCGACGCCCTGGCCCCCGGCCAGGTGCGCGCGCTGGGCCGCACCGCCGCGTCGGTGCCGGGCGACACCTACACCACCCAGTCGCCCCGCTTCACCTGCCCGGCACTCCACCTCGCGTCGTGGAACTTCACCGGCGGCGCCTCCGGCTGAGCAGCGCTCAGGTCGCCCCGTTGCAATAACGGAGTGGTCACTCCATCATTTCCGGGTGAGCACGACGTGGACCCTCGCTGACGGCGACACCGACCTGGCCGTGGAGCTGTGGACCGAGCCCGACCACCAGCACAAGAACCACGCGCGCCTCCTCGTCGACGGGGTCGAGGTCGACCGCGGTGCCGCCGGGGAGATCGGTGACGTGCGGCTCGGCGCCGAGGCCGGCCACCCGACGAAGGTGTCGTGGTGGTGGACCGGGCGCCCGTACGCCGTCTGCCTGGTCGAGGACGGCGTGGCCGACGAGCGCCACCGCTCGGTGCCCTTCGCCCCTCCTCCGGGCACCCGGGCCGCACGGCTCCACGCCTGGGGCGAGCGGCACCCGCTCCTGTGGGCGGCCCGTCACGTCGTTTTCTGGGCGCTGGGCGTCCTGGGCGTCTCGGCCCTCGTGAGCGCACTGGTCCGGGCGGTGTCGGGCTGGGTCTCCCTGGGCTGGCTGCCCGACCTGCCGTCGCTGCCGTCGATCCCCTGGCCCGCGGCGCCGCAGTGGTGGACCGACCTGTGGACCTGGGTCGGCGACACGATCACGCGCCTCGCCGACCTGCTCCTCGGCTGGGTGCCGGACATCCCGCCGTGGGTGAAGATCGTCGCCGGCCTGCTCGTCGCGGTCGCCGCGGCCGTCTCGGAGGTACGCCGGCGTCGGCGCCACCGGGAGCGCCGGCCCGAGCACGGCACCACCTGATGGCCCGCACCGTCGACCCGGCCAAGCACGCCGCGCGACGCGCCCGCATCCGCGACGCCGCCGCCGGGGTCTTCGCCGAGCGAGGCTTCGACGGCGCGTCCACCGAGGCCATCCGCACGGCCGCCGGGGTCGGGTCGGGCACGCTGTTCCACTACTTCGGCGACAAGCGCTCGATCATGGTCGAGATCTTCACGGTCTCCCAGGCCGGTGACGCCGCGCTGGTGGCGGGCCTCGACGAGGGCGCGCCACTGCCCGAGCTGCACCGGCTGCTCGACCACCTCCTCGACGGCGCCGAGCACCCGGCTGCGGGCGGGCTGGTGCTGGCGATGATGCAGCTCGCCACGCGGGACGAGGGGTTCGCCGGGCTGCTCGACCGCGGTGACGAGCAGCTGCGCGCGGCGCTGGCCCGGCTGGTCACCGCGGCGCAGCGGCAGGGCGTCGTACGACGTGACCTGGAGCCGGCGCGCGCGGCGCGCTGGCTGCTGGGCCTCACCGACACGCTCTACCTCATGCTGGACGGTCGGCTCGACGTCGCGGCCGAGGTCGCCGAGCTGCACCGGATCGCGAACCGCTACCTGGGGGCCGACGGCTCCGCCCGCTGACGCCGCTGGTCACCGTCCGAAGTCGGCCTTGCGGACGAGCGCGTGGATGCCGGTGGTGCGGTCGACGACCTGCGAGACCTCGAAGTCGGTCGCGGCGGAGAGGTAGGCGTAGGCGACCGGCCCGGCCATGCCCATCTCGTCGGTCAGGAACGTCAGTGCCTGCCGCACGGCGTCCTTCATCGCGACGTCGAGGTCGGTGCCGTTGCCGCCGTTCTCCGGACCGTCGGGGTCGCTGAGCCCGATCGGCACCCAGAAGTCGGGCGTCTCGGCGAAGGGGTGGTCGAAGGCCTGCTTCGGCACCCGACGGCTCCCCGCCTCGAGCACCGTCAGCCGGAAGGTCGGGCGCAGCGAGCCCTCCATCGCGGTCAGGGCCACCTCGCCGTCGCCCTGCACCATGTGCGGGTCGCCGGCGAAGAACATCGCGCCCGGCACCTGCACCGGCAGGTAGAGCGTCGAGCCGACGCCCAGCTCGTTGATGTCGATGTTGCCGCCGGCGTCGGTCGGGGGCACGGAGTCGACCGTGGCCGTGGTGTCACGGGCGACGCCCATCAGCCCCATGAAGGGCTTGAGGTCGAAGCCGACCGGCACGTCACCCGGCAGCTGTCCGCGCAGGCCGGAGCGCGATCGGCGGACCGAGGCGAAGACGCTGATGTTGCCGCCCTCGTTGACGTACGGCGCGTTGGCCGGGTCGTCGACGAACTGCTCGGGGTACTCGCCGGGCAGCGCGCCCTTGCCGTGCCGGTTGCTGATCACGCCGTACGGCACCCGCAGCGGCAGGTTGAGCACCTCGATGCGCAGCACGTCGCCCGGCCGCGCGCCGCGCACCGCGATCGGACCGGTGACCACGTGCGGGCCGGGACCGTCGTGCGGAGTACGGCGCGCGACCGCCACGGCGTCGTCGAGCACCTGGCGGCGCGGCACGCCGTACTGCTCGAAGAACCCGACGGGGTCCTGCCCCTGGTCCTCGAGCACGCCCTCGTGGGAGATGGTGTCGAGGGTGACGACGTCGCCCGAGCGGACCACCGCGACGGGCTCGGTCGTGCGGTTGGGCAGTCGACCCCAGAGCACCTGCTCGGGCAGCGCACGCACGTAGCGGCCGCGGGTGCGACCGACGCCGGGCTGGAGCACCCGACCGAAGCGGGCGTGTGGGCCGGCCCCGGCGGGCGACAGCAGCCCCGCCCCGGCCGTGGTGGCGGCGGTGGTGCCGACCGCGGCGGCGCCGATCAGCGAGCGACGGCCGAGCAGGGCGGGAGCGAGCGGGTCGGGCGTGGCAGGCATGCGGACCTCCGAGAGGGTGGGCAGGACCGGCATCGCACCAGCCTCGTGTTTCGGGCCCGTCACGTGCGGGTGACGCCCGTCGTCGGGCCGTCACCGGCCCGACCTAGGGTCGGAGCATGAGCGAGATGACGTACCGCCCCCTCGGCCGCTCGGGACTGATGGTCAGCGCCGTCGGCATCGGGTGCAACGCCTTCAGCCGCCGCGTCGACCTCGACGGGGTGCGCGGCATCCTCGACGCGGCGCAGGACGTCGGCGTGACGCTGCTCGACACCGCCGACGCCTACGGCGTCGAGCCCGGCGCCAGCGAGGAGCTGCTGGGCCAGGCGCTCGAGGGGCGGCGCGACGAGTTCGTGCTCGCCAGCAAGTTCGGGCTCGACCTGCGGGGCGCCAACGGCGCCGACCACGGCGCCCGCGGCTCGCGGCGCTACGTCCGGCGGGCCGTCGAGGCGAGCCTGCGCCGGCTGCGCACCGACCACCTCGACCTCTACCAGCTGCACGCCCCCGACCCGCACACGCCGATCGCCGAGACGCTGGGAGCGCTGACCGAGCTCGTCACCGAGGGCAAGGTGCGCTACGTCGGCTGCTCCAACCTGCCGGCGTGGCAGGTCGCCGACGCGGCGTGGACGGCCGAGACCAAGGGCCTGGTGCCGTTCGTCAGCGCCCAGGACCGCTACTCGCTGCTCGACCGCTCCCTCGAGGACGAGCTCGGGCCGGCCTGCGAGCGCTTCGGGCTCGGCGTGCTGCCGTACTTCCCGCTCGAGTACGGCCTGCTCACCGGCAAGTACACCCGCGGCGCCGGTGCTCCCGAGGGCTCCCGCGCCGCGCTCGACCCGAGCCGGGCGCAGTGGCTCGAGGGCGCCGACTGGGACCGCATCGAGGCGCTGCAGGCGTACGCCGCCGCACGCGACGTCGAGCTGCTCGACGTCGCGATCGCGGGCCTGGCCGCCGAGCCCGTCGTCGCGAGCATCATCTCGGGCGCGACCAGCGGCGAGCAGGTGCGTCGCAACGCGGCCGCGCTGGCCTGGACCCCCGGCGCCGACGACCTCGCCGAGCTGCGGGCGATCTAGCGCCCGCTCGACGCGACCGGTCGACGCTCAGTCGGTCGCGGTGGTCCGCGGCGCGTTGTAGAGCAGGTCGCGGTACTCGGGGTGGTGGTCGATCCACGCCTTGATGAAGGGGCAGGTCGGCAGCACGGCGACGCCCTGCCCGCGCAGGTCGTCGAGGGCGTGGCGGGCGAGCGCCGAGCCGACGCCCCGGCCCTCGTACGCCGGGTCGACCTCGGTGTGGCTCATCACCACCAGCCCCTCGGCGCGGATGTACGCCGCGAACCCCGCGGGGCGTCCGTCGACGCTCACGGCGTAGCGCTGCTGCTCGGGCTCGTGGACCACCTCGACGTCGCTCACCCGCCCCACCCTAGGCCGAGCCGCGGCTGCTGGAATGAGGCCATGACGACATCCCCCGACGCGCTCGTCGCCCTCGAGGCCGCCGGCGTGCTCGTGCTGGTCGACCTGACCGACGCGCAGCCGCCCGCGCTCCCCTACTGGGGTGCTGCGCTGCCCGGGCTCGACGAGCCCACCGCGCGCGGGCTGCTGGCCGCGTGGCGCGCGCCGGCCGGCCGCAACGACGTCGACGTCGCCGCCCGGGTCGGCCTGCTGCCCGAGGGCGGCACCGGCTTCCCCGGCAAGCCCGGCCTCGAGGGCGCGCGGGAGGGTGGTCGCGCGTGGTCGCCGCGCTTCCGCACCACCGCCGTGACGCTCGACGGCACCCCCGTGACGGGGTACGTCGCCTCGGGCGCCGGCGTGCTCG
Source organism: Nocardioides marmoraquaticus (assembly GCF_054777915.1). Taxonomy (NCBI): domain Bacteria; kingdom Bacillati; phylum Actinomycetota; class Actinomycetes; order Propionibacteriales; family Nocardioidaceae; genus Nocardioides; species Nocardioides marmoraquaticus. The sequence goes on from NZ_BAAHAA010000010.1 coordinate 68,076, forward strand.
AGGTCGCCCTGCGCGACGACGACAGCGAGCTGGGCCTCGACCTCGTGCTGGAGCTCGAGCCGGGCGGCCTGCTGCGCGCCCGGGCCACGGTCACCAACGTCGGCGAGAGCGACTACGACCTGGCCGCACTCACCCTGGCGGTGCCCGTGCCGGCCGAGGCGGGCGAGCTGTTCGACCTCGCCGGGCGCTGGTCGCGCGAGCGGCAGCCGCAGCGACGCGAGTTCACGCTCGGCACCCACCTGCGCGAGAACCGTCGGGGCCGCACCGGCGCCGACGCCGCGACCGTGCTGCACGCCTGCGTGCCCGGCACCGGCTTCGCCCGCGGCGAGACCTACGCCGTGCACACCGCGTGGTCGGGCAACCACGTCCACTACGCCGAGCGCACCTTCGCCGGCACCCGCCTGCTCGGGGGCGGCGAGCTGCTGCTGCCGGGCGAGGTCCGTCTCGCGGCCGGGGCGGCGTACACCTCGCCCTGGCTGTACGCCGCCCACGGCGACGGCCTCGACGAGGTCGCCGCCCGCTTCCACGCCCACGTGCGCGGCCGCGCGAGCCGGCCGGTCGACAGCGAGCGACCGGTGACGCTGAACGTCTGGGAGGCGGTCTACTTCGACCACGACCTCGACCGGCTGCTCGACCTCGCGGAGCGCGCGGCGGCGCTCGGCGTCGAGCGGTTCGTGCTCGACGACGGCTGGTTCGGCGGCCGGCGTCACGAGCGCGCCGGCCTCGGCGACTGGGTGGTCTCCCCCGACGCCTGGCCCGACGGGCTGCACCCGCTCGTCGACCGGGTGCGCGAGCTCGGCATGCAGTTCGGGCTGTGGTTCGAGCCCGAGATGGTCAACCTCGACTCCGACGTCGCACGCGCCCACCCCGACTGGGTGATGGGCGCCCGTGGCGACGCGCTGCCCCCGCCGGCCCGCTTCCAGCACGTGCTCGACCTCGGCGTGCCCGGGGCCTACGCCCATGTGCGCGACCAGGTGCTCGCGGTGCTCGACGAGCACGACATCGCCTACGTCAAGTGGGACCACAACCGCGATCTCGTCGAGGGCGGCGACCTCACCCGCGGCGGCCGCCCGGGCGTGCACGCCCAGACGCAGGCGTTCTACCGGCTGGTCGACGAGATCCGCGAACGGCACCCGTCGCTCGAGATCGAGTCGTGCGCCTCCGGCGGCGGCCGCGTCGACCTCGAGGTGCTCGAGCGCACCGACCGGGTCTGGGCCTCCGACTGCATCGACCCGCTGGAGCGGCAGACCATCAACCGGTGGACGGCGCAGCTGCTGCCGCCGGAGGTGATCGGCTCCCACGTCGCGTCGGGCCGCTCCCACACCACCGGCCGCACCCACGACCTCGGCTTCCGCGCCGCCACCGCGCTGTTCGGCCACTTCGGCATCGAGTGGGACCTCGCGGAGGCGTCCGAGGCCGAGCTCGCCGAGCTGGGCGCCTGGATCGAGCTCTACAAGTCCTGGCGCGGACTGCTGCTCACCGGCCGCGTCGTCCGGCTCGACACCGCGGAGACGAACGCCCTCGTCCACGGCGTCGTCGCCCAGGACGGCTCCGAGGCGGTCTTCGCCTCGGTCAGCACCGGCTCGCTCGAGTCCACCCCCGGCTCCCGCACCCGCTTTCGCGGCCTGGAGCCCGGGGCGACGTACGCCGTGCGCCAGGTGCAGGTCGGCGACGGCCCCTCCGGCGTCCACCCGCCCCCGTGGTGGTCCGACCAGCCCGTCCTGATGACCGGCGAGGCGCTGCACCGCGCCGGCGTCACCCCGCCCGTCGTCGACCCCGACGAGACCGTCCTCCACCACCTCGTGCGGCAGTAGGCCGTCGGTCCACGCCTCGCACCCTGACGGGACCGTCAGACCTGCGAGGCGTGGACCGCCCCTTCGAGGCTCGCTCCGCTCGCACCTCAGGGAGCGGGCGGCGTCCCCCGCTCCCCGAGGAGCCCCGGGAGGGACCAGCAGCCAGCAGCCGCTCCCCGAGGAGCCCCGCGAGGGACGAGCAGCCAGCAGCCGTTCCCCGAGGAGCCCCGCGAGGGACGAGCGGCCGGCCACCGCTCCCCGAGGAGCCCCGCGAGGGACCAGCAGTCGGCCGCCGCTCCCTGAGGAGCCCCGCGAGGGACGAGCAGCCAGCAGCCGCTCCCTGAGGAGCCCCGCGAGGGACGAGCAGCCAGCAGCCGCTCCCTGAGGAGTCCCGCGAGGGACGAGCGGGGCGTCACGAAGGGCGCGGTGGTCTCGACAGGCTCGACCATCGAAGGGGTGGTCGAGGTGCCCGAGCCCCTGGGCGAGGGCCTCGAGACCCGGTGGGACGAGAGCGGTGGTCTCGACAGGCTCGACACCGCCGCTCCCCGAGGAGTCCCTTTAGGGACGAGCGGTCGGCCGCCGCTCCCCGAGGAGCCCCGCGAGGGACGAGCAGCCAGCAGCCGCTCCCTGAGGAGCCTCGCGAGGGACGAGCGGGGCGTCACGAAGGGCGCGGTGGCCTCGACAGGCTCGACCAGCGAGGGGAGGCGAGGGTCAGACGACGAGGAGGTCGGGCTCGGTGACGACGACCTCGGGGACCTGGCGCTCGAGGAGCTCGCGGGCGACGGGGCCGACGCCGGCGTCGACGACGAGGGTGTCGACCTCGCCGAGGGGGACGATGGTGGCGAGGCCGACGACGCCCCACTTCTCGTGGTCGGCGACCACGACGCGCCGACGCGCGCACCGCAGCAGCGCGCGGTTGGTCTCGGCCTCGACGAGGTTGGGCGTGGTGAAGCCGGCGCGCTCGTCGATGCCGTGCACGCCGAGGAAGACGGTGTCGGCGTGCAGGCTGCGCAGCGCCTCCACCGCGACGGGCCCGACGAGGGCGTCCGACGGCGTGCGGATGCCGCCGGTGAGCACCACGGTGAGGTCGCGGCGGCCCTGCTCGTGCAGCAGCTGGGCGGCCGGGAAGGAGTTGGTGACGACGGTCAGGTCGGGCACGTGCACCAGCTCGCGCGCGATCTCGTACGTCGTCGTCCCCGCCGACAGCGCGACGGCGGCGCCGGGCGACACCATCTGCACCGCGCGTCGGGCGATGGCCCGCTTCTGCGCCTGCTGCTGCTGCGACTTCGCGCTGAACCCGGGCTCCTCGGCGCTGCGCGAGCTCACCGAGGTGGCGCCGCCGTGGACCCGCTCGAGCAGGCCCCGCTGGGCGAGCAGCTCGATGTCGCGCCGCACCGTCATGTCGGAGACGCCGAGGTCGTCGACGAGGTCGCTGACCCGGACCCCGCCGTGCTGCTGCACCTCGGCCAGGATGTGCTGGCGTCGCTGGTCGGGCAGCACGCGTCAGCCCTCCCGCACGACGGCCGACCCGCCCGGCGCGAGCCGCAGCGAGCCGTCGACAGCGGCGTCGGCGACGAGGTCGTGGCCGCGGAGGGGCAGCTCCACCTCGGCGTCGGTGTGGTTGAGCGCGAAGACCCAGCTGCCGTCGCCGCTGCTGCGGCGCACCAGGTCGACGCCGTCGAGCGTGCCGGCACCGGGGACGACCGGCTCGACGCCGGCCTCGGAGAGCACGCGGGTGACGAGCGCGTCGGTGGCGGCCTCGTCGAGGCGGGTGGCGACGTACCAGGCGGCGACGTCGCCCACCGGCCGCCGCGTCACCGCGGGGGCGCCCGGCAGCTGGCCGTCGGCGAAGGTGGCGACCGCCTCGGCCTCGCCGAGCGTCATCAGCTCGCTCCACCGGGTCGAGGTGGCGCCGTCGAACCCGTCGCCCGCCAGCGTCGCGGACTCCTCGGCGTACAGCGGGTAGAACTCCTCGACGCTGAGGCCGAGCAGGTCGCGGAAGGCGCCCGGGTAGCCGCCGAGCCGGATGTGGTCGCGCTCGTCGGCGATGCCGGAGAAGTAGGTGACCACGACGTGGGCGCCCGCCTCGCAGGCCGCCCGGACGGCCGCGGCCGTCTCGTCGGAGCACAGGTAGAGCGTCGGCACCAGCACCACGCCGTACGACGCCAGCCGCTCGCCGAGGTCGGGCCCGGGCACCAGCACGTCGACCGTGACGCCCTGGCGGCGCAGCGCCGCGTGCAGGTCGTGGGCGACCTCGCCGTAGGTGACCTCCTCGCTGGGGTGCGCGGGCTGCTCGACGGCCCAGCCGGCCTGGTAGTCCCACAGCAGCGCGACGTCGGCCTGCACGGCGCTGCCGCGCACCTCGCCGAGCCGTCGGGCGACCGCCCCGAGCTCGACGACCTCGCGCCACAGCCGGGTGTCGGTGCCGGCGTGCGGGACGAGCGCGGAGTGGTACTTCTCCGAGCCCGCGCGGGAGGCGCGCCACTGGAAGAAGCCGATCGCGTCGGCTCCTCGGGCGACGTGGCCGAGGCTGTTGCGCAGCATCTCGCCGGGCTGCTTGGCGCGGTTGACGGGCTGCCAGTTGACGGCGCTCGTGGAGTGCTCCATCAGCAGCCACGGCCGGCCACCCGCGAGGCCGCGGGTCAGGTCGGCGGCGAAGGCGAGCTCGCCTGCCGGGTCGGGCAGCCGGGTCAGGTAGTGGTCGGTGCTGACGACGTCGACGTGCGGCACCCACTGCGCGTAGTCGAGGTGGCGGAAGTGGTCGAGGGTCATGAAGTTGGTGGTGACCGGCACCTCGGGGGTGACCTCGCGCAGCACCTCGACCTCGGCGAGGTACTGCCGCAGCAGCGCGTCGGACAGGTAGCGGCGGTAGTCGAGCAGCTGGCCCGGGTTGTGGAAGGTCGGCACGGTGCGCGGCGGCACGACCTGCTCCACGTCGGAGTAGCGCTGGCTCCAGAAGGCCGTGCCCCACGCGTCGTTGAGCGCGTCGAGGTCGCCGTACCGCTCGAGCAGCCAGACCCGGAAGCCGGCGGCGCAGGTGTCGCACCAGCACGGCACGTTGTGGCAGGCGTACTCGTTGGAGACGTGCCACATGCTGAGCGCGGGGTGGTCGGCGTACCGCTCGGCGACGCGTCGGGTGACCTCGGTGGCCGCCTCGGTGAAGACCGTCGAGCTCGGGCACCACGCCTGGCGGCTGCCCTGCCACAGCTCGGTGCCGTCGGCCAGGCGCGGCCGGGTCTCGGGGTGGGCGGCGGTGAACCACGGCGGTGGCGAGGCGGTGGCCGTGGCCAGGTCGACCCGGACGCCACCTGCGTGCAGCAGGTCCATCGCGTCGTCGAGCCAGGCGAACTCCCAGCGGTCGGGCTCGGGCTGCAGGTGCGACCAGGAGAAGATGCCGAGGGAGACGAAGCTGACGCCGGCCTCGCGCATCAGGCGCACGTCGTCGTCCCACACCTCGCGGGGCCACTGCTCGGGGTTGTAGTCGCCGCCGAAGGCGATGCCGGGTCCGGCCCACGTCGTCCAGTCACGCACGACGCTCACCTTGGACCGCGCCGATGGTGAAGTCAACAGCAACGAACAGGTCACGATGGGGATCCGTGTCGTTTTCAACATCCCGCGCCGGCGCCCGCCCGATCCCGGTCGTGGCGCGGTCAAGACCCCATCAGACCGGACTTTTCGGAGGGTCAGACCAGGATCTGCGGGGTTGACAGCCGGTGACGGCAGTCACAGACTGTCGCAGCCAGTGCGCGAAACTGTTGGTTTTCGTGCGATCAGAGCGCTGCTTGTCGGCGCATCTCCCGAGGAGTCACCCGATGTCGCACCCCCGTCGCCGATCCGCCGCCCCTCGTGTCCCCGCGTCGGTCGCGGGCACCGCGATGGGTCGCCGCGGCTTCCTGAAGGGCTCGCTCGCGGCCGCCGCGATGGTCGGCGGCAGCAGCCTGCTCGCCGCCTGCGGGGGCGGTGACAGCGGCAGCGGCTCCGGCGGCGACACCGTGAAGTTCGGCGTCAACGAGGCCAAGGGCTCGGGTCCGGCCTACCAGCGCAACCACGCGATGGGCGTGGCCTACCAGAAGGAGTCCGGCGTCACCGTCTCGGAGAACGCCGTCGACCACAACACCTTCCAGGAGAGCATCAACACCTACCTGCAGGGCTCCCCCGACGACGTCTTCACCTGGTTCGCCGGCTTCCGCATGGCCCAGCTGGCCCAGAACGGCCTCATCGAGGACGTCAGCGACGTCTGGCCCATCGACGGCATGAGCGACGCCTTCCAGGAGGCCGCGACCGTCGACGGCAAGCAGTACTTCGTGCCGGTGCAGTACTACCCGTGGGCGGTCTTCTACCGGAAGTCGGTCTTCGAGAAGAACAACTGGACCGCCCCCGAGACCTACGACGACTTCATCTCGCTGATGGACGACATGCAGGGCAAGGACATCACGCCCTTCGCCTTCGGCGACAAGGACGGCTGGCCCGCCATGGGCACCTTCGACATCCTCAACATGCGGATGAACGGCTTCGACTTCCACATGGGCCTCATGGCCGGCGAGGAGTCGTGGGACAGCACCGAGGTCAAGCAGGTCTTCGAGCGCTGGGGCGAGCTGCTCCCCTACCACCAGGCCGACCCGCTGGGCCGCACCTGGCAGGAGGCCGCCACCTCGATGGGCAACGGCGAGTCGGGCATGTACCTGCTCGGCACCTTCGTCACCGACGCCATCCCCGACGTCGACGACCTCGACTTCTTCACCTTCCCCGAGCTCGACTCCTCCATCGGCTCCGACGCCCTCGACGCCCCGATCGACGGCTTCTGCCTCGCCGCGGGTGGGCCGGACCAGGCGGCGGGCAAGGAGTTCCTGACGTTCCTCGGCACGGCGGAGGCGGCCGACGCGGCCAACAACGACGCCGACGCGCCCTTCATCGCCGCCAACTCCGGCGCCAGCACCGCGAAGTACACCGACCTGCAGAAGAAGTCGGTCGAGGTCGTCGGCGCGGCCAGCAACATCGCGCAGTTCCTCGACCGCGACACCAACGCCGACTTCGCCTCGACCGTGGTCATCCCGTCGCTGCAGGACTTCCTCAAGGACCCGTCCCGCATCGACGACATCTGCGCCAGCATCCAGGAGCAGAAGCAGACCATCTTTTGATCCCCGCGGGTGCCCGCCCGCCCCGGCGGCGCGGGCACCCGGCCCCGTTCACCCCCTCCGCTCGGGAGACCCATGACCAGCCAGACCGCGAGCCCAGCGTCGGCACCGCCCCCCACCACCAGCGCCACGCCCCCGGCGAAGGCCCCGAAGCCACCGCGCCGGCGGCGGCTCAGCGGCCGCGACCGCACCGTGGTCGGCCTGATGGTGGTGCTGCCGGCCACGCTCGTGCTCTGGCTGGTCTGGCTGCCGGCCCTGGCGTCGGTCGCGCTGTCGTTCGCCCGCTGGAACGGCTTCGGCGGTCTCGACACCATCGAGTGGGTCGGCTTCCAGAACTTCCGCGACGTCACGACGACGTACCCGCCGTTCTGGCCAGCGATCCGCCACAACCTGATCTGGCTGGGCTTCCTCATCGTGGGCCCGACGCTGCTCGGCATGTTCCTCGCCGTCGTGCTCGACCGCGAGATGAAGTTCAGCCGCTTCTACCAGACCGCGTTCTACCTGCCGGTGGTGCTGTCGCTGGCGCTGATCGGCTTCGTCTGGCAGCTCTTCTACTCGCGTGACCTCGGCCTGATCAACCAGGTCTTCGGCTCGCAGGTCGACTGGTACGGCGACCCCGACGTCAACCTGTGGGCCGTGCTGGTCGCCACCGCCTGGCGCCACACCGGCTACATCATGCTGATCTACCTGGCCGGCCTGAAGGGCGTCGACGCCAGCCTCCGGGAGGCGGCTGCGGTCGACGGCGCCAGCGAGACCAAGACGTTCTTCCACGTCATCTTCCCGGTGATGCGGCCCATCAACATGATCGTCGTGGTGATCGTGGTGATCGAGTCGCTGCGCGCCTTCGACCTGGTCTGGATCGTCAACAAGGGCCGCAACGGCCTCGAGATCATCGCCGCCCTGGTCAGCCAGAACGTCATCGGCGAGGCGACCCGCTACGGCTTCGGCTCCGCGCTGGCCGTGATCATGATGGTGATCTCCTCGGTCTTCATCGCCATCTACCTCCGCGTCGTGTTCAAGGAGCAGCGATGACCGACCTCGCCGTGCCGCCCGGGTCCGAGATGACCCCGCCGTCCACTCCCGCCAAGCGCCCCCCGACGCGCCGCGAGGGCGGGGCGCTCAGCAAGAGCCGCGGCCCCGTCGCCGTGGTGATCATGGGCGCGCTCGCGCTGGTCTGGCTGTTCCCGCTGCTGTGGGCGCTGTGGAACTCCTTCCGCTCCTACGCCAACACCCAGCAGAAGGACTACTTCTCGCTCGACGGCTTCACCCTCGACAACTACACGACCGCCTGGGAGCGCGGGAACTTCGGCCAGTACCTGTTGAACTCGCTCTACATCACGGTGCCGGCCGTGCTGCTGACGCTGTTCCTCTCGAGCCTCGTCGCCTTCGTGCTGGCCCGCTTCAGCTTCAAGCTCAACCTGTCGCTGCTCGGGTTCTTCCTCGCCGCCAACCTGCTGCCGCCCCAGGCGCTGCTGATCCCCGTCTTCCGGATGTTCCGTGACATCCCGCTGCCGACCTGGATGAGCGACTCCGGCTCGATGCTCAGCAGCTACTGGGCGCTGATCCTGGTCAACACCGCCTTCCAGATGGGCTTCTGCACCTTCGTGTTGTCCAACTACATGAAGACGCTGCCCCACGAGATCTACGAGCAGGCCGAGATCGACGGCGCCAGCGTGTGGCGGCAGTACTGGCAGCTGACGATGCCGCTGGTGCGGCCTGCGCTCGCCGCCCTCGCCACGCTGCAGGTCACCTGGATCTACAACGAGTTCTTCTGGGCCACGGTGCTCGTGCAGGACTTCAGCAAGCTGCCGATCACCAGCGGCCTGAACAACCTGCGCGGCCAGTTCTTCACCGACACCAACCTCGTCGCCGCCGGGTCGGTCATGGTCGCGCTGCCGGTGCTGATCGTGTTCTTCGTGCTGCAGAAGCAGTTCGTCTCCGGCCTGACGCTGGGCTCGACGAAGGGCTGACCCGCGCTCCTCGCGTCTGGCCTCGGCGTCGGACCTCGGCGTCGGACCTCAGGCGTCGGCGACGCAGCGGAAGCCGAGGTTGGCCGAGGCCGAGTCGGGGGTGTTCGCGGTGCGCGCGGCCACGCGGTAGCGACGGCAGTAGGAGTCGTGGCACAGGTAGGACCCGCCTCGCATCACCTTGTGCGTGCCGCGCTCGGGGCCTCGCGGCCCGATCCCCGGCGACCGCTCGTAGTACCTGGGGTCGAACCAGTCGGCGCACCACTCCCAGACGTTGCCGACCGCCTGGTGCACGCCCCAGCCGTTGGGCCCGTACGACGCTCCGGGCGCGGTCGTGAGCCAGCCGTCGGCCAGGCTGTTGGCACGCGGGAAGTCGCCCTGCCAGATGTTGCAGCGCCACTCCCCCTCGGGCGTGCGCTCGTCACCCCAGGGGTAGCGCGCCCCCTCGAGCCCGCCCCGAGCGGCGCGCTCCCACTCGGCCTCCGTCGGCAGCCGCTTGCCGGCCCAGGCGGCGTACGCCGCGGCGTCGCGCCACGAGACGTGCACCACCGGGTGGTCGGCGCGGTCGTCGACGTGGGAGTCGGGCCCCTCGGGGTGTCGCCAGTCGGCGCCCCGCACGGCCCACCACCACGGGGTGCCCTCGAGCGCGTGCGTCACGTGCGGGCTGCGGGGGGCGACGGCGAGGTGGAAGACGGCTCCGACCCCGAGGTCCTCGGCGTCGGTCAGGTGGCCGGTGTCGTCGACGAACGCCGCGAACGCGGCGTTGGTGACCGTGGTCGCGTCGACCCGGAAGGCGGGCAGCTCGACCTGGTGCACCGGACGTTCGCCGTCACCCGGCTCGCCGTCGCCGTGGTGGTCGCCCATCGCGAACCGGCCGGCGGGCACCGGCACCATGCCCTGCGGGTCGGGCTCACGCACCGGACGCGGCGCCTCGGCCCAGGGCGCGCCCGCCCCGAGAGAGCCGCTGCAGCAGGCGTGCGGAGCAGCGGTGTCGTCCTCGGCCACCGGGACAGCGTGCCACGGTCCGGCTCGCGGACCCGCTGCCCCTTCGTGACGCCCGCTCGTCCCTCGCGGGCTTCTCAGGGAGCGGAACCGTCCTGCTCCCTGGGTGCGAGCACAGCACTCCACCCCCGCTCCCTGAGGCGCGAGCGCAGCAACCACGAAGGGCGCGGCCACAACTCGCCCGGCCCTTCGAGACGGTTGCTGCGCAACCTCCTCAGGGACCAGACCGTTCCGCTCCCTGAGGTGCGAGCGCAGCGAGCCACGAAGGGTGCGGGCTACCCCCGCACGACCCCCGCGAGGTGGGTGGCGGCGTCGGTGACGGGGACCTCGGTGCGCTCGCCGGAGCGGCGGTCCTTGACCTCGACGTTGCCGTCGGCGAGGCCGCGGCCGACGGTGACGATGGTCGGCACGCCGATGAGCTCGGCGTCCTTGAACTTCACGCCGGGGCTGACCTTGGGCCGGTCGTCGTAGAGCACCTCGAGCCCCTGGGCCGACAGCTCCTCGGCCAGTCGCTGGGCCGCCTCGAAGACCGCCGCGTCCTTGCCGGTGGCGACGAGGTGCACGTCGGCGGGGGCGACCTCGCGCGGCCAGACCAGGCCGAGCTCGTCGTGGTTGCCCTCGGCGATGACCGGCACGGCGCGCGAGACGCCGACGCCGTAGGAGCCCATGGTGACGGTGACGAGCTTGCCGTTCTCGTCGAGCACCTTGAGGTCGAGCGCCTCGGCGTACTTGCGGCCGAGCTGGAAGACGTGGCCCATCTCGATGCCCCGCGCCGTCTCGAGCGTGCCGTCGCAGCGGGGGCAGGGGTCGCCGTCGCGCACCTCGGCGGCCTCGATGGTGCCGTCGGGGGTGAAGTCGCGACCGGCGACGAGGTCGTAGACGTGGTGACCGGGCTGGTCGGCGCCGGTGATCCAGCGGGTGCCGTCGACGACGCGCGGGTCGACCAGGTAGCGGATGCCGCTGGCGTTGCCTTCCCCCAGCACCCCGGGCCCGATGTAGCCCTTGACCAGGGCCGGGTGCTTGGCGAGCTCCGCCTCGTCCATCGCCTCGACCTCGGTGGGCTCGAGCATCCCCCCGAGCCGCTTCTGGTCGACCTCGCGGTCGCCGGGCAGGCCGATGGCCAACGGCTCGCGGGTGCCGTCGGCGTGCTTGAGCACGACGAGCACGTTCTTGAGCGTGTCGGCCGCGGTCCACGGACGATCGTCTCGCGGCAGCACGGCGTTGGAGTGGTCGACCAGCGTTTGGATGGTCGGGGTGTCGGGGGTGTCCTCGACGTGCGCGGCCGGGGCGTCGTCGAAGGGCACGGCCTCCGGCGGGCGCACCTGCACCGCCTCCACGTTGGCGGCGTAGTCGCACGACGTGCAGCGCACGTAGGTGTCCTCGCCCACCTCGCTGCGCGCCAGGAACTCCTCGCTCGCCGAGCCGCCCATCGCCCCGCTGGTCGCCTGCACCACGACGTAGTCGAAGCCGAACCGGTCGAAGATGCGGTGGTACGCCGCGCGGTGGGCGGCGTACGACGCCTCGAGGCCGGCGTCGGTGGTGTCGAAGGAGTAGGAGTCCTTCATCGTGAACTCGCGACCGCGGATCAGCCCGGCGCGGGGCCGCGCCTCGTCGCGGTACTTGGTCTGGATCTGGTAGAGCCAGACCGGCAGGTCCTTGTAGGAGGAGTAGAGGTCCTTGACCACGAGCGTGAACATCTCCTCGTGGGTCGGCCCCAGCAGGTAGTCGCCGCCCTTGCGGTCCTGGAGCCGGAAGATGCCGTCGCCGTAGTCGGTCCAGCGCCCGGTCGCCTCGTACGGCTCCTTGGGCAGCAGCGCCGGGAACCGCACCTCCTGCGCCCCGATCGCGTCCATCTCCTCGCGCACGATCGCCTCGACCTTGCCGAAGACCCGCAGGCCTAGCGGCAGCCAGGTGTAGATGCCGGGTGCCGCGCGCCGGATGTAGCCCGCCCGCACGAGCAGCTTGTGGCTCGGCACCTCGGCGTCCGCGGGGTCTTCGCGCAGCGTGCGGACGAACAGCGTCGACATCCTCAAGATCACGGGCGTCAGGGTACGGCGCTCGCCCGGCGCCCCGCGCGCCGGTTTCGCCGCCCCGGGCCGGCCGGGCGGTTCGGGCTGGTGAGGTGCGACGGCCGCCCTTCGTGACGCCCGCTCGTCCCTCGCGGGCTCCTCAGGGAGCGGCCCGTCGCTGTTCGCGCCCTGAGCCATCCCTCCGGTCCCTGAGGTGCGAGCGCAGCGAGCCCTCCCGCTCCCTGAGGTGCCAGCGGAGCCAGCCCTCCCGCTCCCTGAGGTGCGAGCGCAGCGAGCCGCGAAGGGCGCGGCCCGTCACTTCCCGCTCCCTGAGGCGCCGAGCGGAGGGGGCCCTCATCCCGCTCCCTGAGGTGCGAGCGGAGCGAGCCACGAAGGGTGGGGCTCAGAACATGATGGTGGAGAAGGTGGTGGTCTGCTCGAAGCCGACCCGCTCGTAGGCGGCGCGGGCGGGGGTGTTGTGGGCGTTGACGTAGAGCGACACCGCGGGCGCGACCTCCTCCAGGCACAGCGCGACCACCGCGGCCATGCCGGCCGTGGCGAGGCCCTGGCCCCGGAGCTCGGGGTCGACGTAGACGCCCTGCACCTGGCACGCGCGCGGGCTCGCGCAGGCGACCTCCGCCTTGAACAGCACCCGGCCGTCCTCGATGCGGGAGAACGACCAGCCGCGTCCGACGAGCTGGTTGACCCGGGCGCGGTAGAGGTCGCGGCCGCCGTCGACCTCGGGGCTGACGCCGACCTCCTCGGTGTACATCGCCACGCAGGCCGGGTAGAGGATGCCGGCCTCCTCCCGCGTCGTACGCCGCACCGCGGGGTCGGGCTCGACCCGGGGCGCACTGGTGGTCACGAGGTGGGGCTGGTCCCAGCGCAGCTCGCGCGGCTCGGGCCACACCGTGCGCAGGTGCTCCCAGAGCCGCTCGACGCGGTGCCGCTCGCCGACGACCGTCGAGCTGCGTGGCGTCTCGTGGGCGGCGCGCTCGGCGAAGGCGTCGAGCGCCTCGGCGTCGCCGCCGACCGGCACCAGGTTGGCGCCCACGTGCGCCAGCGCGACCAGCTCGCCGTCGCGCTGGTAGCCCCACATCTCCCCGCCGAGCCATCGCGGGTCCAGCTGGGTGAGCCGGGTGCGGTAGTCGGCGAAGACGTTGACGACCGGGTCGCGGTCGACGACCTGCAGCGCGGCGTTGACGTCGGAGGGACCGAGCACCCGCACGCCCGACCCCGACCGCATCACGCCGGCGAGCCTATCGGCACGGCTCGCGGCTCGGTGCGGCGTCGGGCAATCGCCCCCGAGGGCGGTGACGCAGCACTACCGTGGCCCACATGTCCCGCCGGTGCGCCCGTCCCCGCCCGCGGAGCGTCGCCTGGCGCGCAGCGCTGCTGGCCGGCGTGGCCCCGCTCCTCGTGGCGTGCGGGGGCGGCGAGCCCGACGCCGCGCCGAGCGAGGCGCCGTCCGCCGACCCGGACGTCACCGAGTGCCGCGAGCAGTGGCAGGCCCTCGCCGACGAGGTCGACGACGAGCTGACCGGGGACGAGGAGGTCGTGACCCCCTCCGGGCTGCAGGGCCGGTGGGTGACGGTCACCGCGCAGATCGACTACTACGCCTCGTCCGGCACGGCGGGCGACTGCGAGAAGACCCTCGAGCAGGAGCAGGACACCATCGCGGCCCTCGAGAAGTTCTCCGAACAGCTGGCTCCGCTCGATGTCGAGCTCGCGCTGAGTGGGTACGAGCGCGACCTCACGTCGTACGCCCGGCCCTCGGGTCGAGAGGGCCGGGCTGCGCCGTCGGGCAAGCAGGTGGAGGCCGCGCTCGCCGACCTGCGACGACTCGCACCGCAGGTCACCGCCGACCAGGCGGCCGGGTGGCAGCAGGCCGCCGTGACCGACGTCGGCGAGGCGAAGGCGCGCCGCGGAGCCGTCGCCGACCTCGAGGTGCTCTCGGGCGAGAGCAGCGCCTACCGCAAGGCCGAGCGCGCGATCGCCGTGCTGAAGAGGGCGAGCAGGGCCACCGCCGACTGAGCCGGCCTCGACGGGCCTGCCGGGGTCGGCCGGAGCCCACCCACCGACCTGCCATGCTCCACCCGTGGCCCCGCCGACCGCCCTCCCGAGCGACCCGACGAGCGACCCGACCGGCGACCCGACGACGCCCTCCCCGACCGCGCACGGCGGCGACGACGGTCCCTCCCGCCTGCTGGGCGCCGCAGCGTGGCTCGGCCTGCTGCTCGGCGCCGCCCTGGTCGCGTGGGCCTTCCTCTACCCCGACGTCACCGGCACCGAGGTCTACTCCCGCGCGCCGCGCAACTCCTCCACCCGGGAGGTCCCGCCGCTGCACGGGCTGTGGCAGCCGTCGTGGTTCGGCCCCGGCACCCTGCCCACGCTGCTCGTCGCGCTGCTGTCGCTGCGGTACGCCGCCGGGCTGGCCGAGCGGCTCCCCTGGCGCCGCCTGCTGCTCGCGTCGTACGGCGCAGGGCTGGCGTGGCTGCTCTCGCTCGCACTCGTCGACGGCACGAGCGGGCTGTCGCGTCAGCTCGGCAACCCCTACGAGTACCTCGTCGAGGCGCGCAGCGTCACCGACGTCGGCACGCTGCTCTCGACGTGGACCGAGCGGATGCCGATGGACTCCCCCGACGCCTTCGTCACCCACGTCGCCGGCCACCCGCCGGCGGCGCTGCTCTTCTTCGTCGGCCTGGTGCGCGTCGGGCTCGGCGGCGACCTCGCGGCCGGCGTGGTGGTCACGCTTCTCGCGGCGACGACCGCGGTCGCCGTGCTCGTGACGCTGCGGGCGCTCGGCGAGGAGCGGTTCGCCCGGAGGGCGGCGCCCTTCGTCGTGCTCGCGCCCAGTGCCGTGTTCATGGCGGTGTCGTTCGACGCCGTGATCGCCGCGACGGCGGCCTGGGGCCTGGCGTGCCTCGCCCTCGGAGCGACCGCCGTACGCCGCGGCCGCACCACGCGGTGGGCCGTGGGCTGGTCGCTGCTGGCGGGCCTGCTGCTCGGGACGCTGGTGATGTTCTCCTGGGGCATGCCGCTGATGGGGCTGCTCGCCCTGGCGGTCCTGGTGGCCGCCCGGTCGTGGCTGCCGCTGCCGGTCGCGGCCGGAGCGGCGCTCGTGGTGGTGCTGGGCTTCGCGCTCGCCGGGTGGTCGTGGTGGGAGGTCTACCCCGACCTGGTCGACCGCTACGACGAGGGCATCGCCAAGGACCGCCCGATCGGCTACTGGTGGTGGGCCAACCTCGCCCTGGTGCTGCTCAGCGCGGGCCCGCTGCTGGCCGCCGGCCTCGGAGCCTGGCTGGTGAGCCTCGGTCGGTGGCGCGAGCGCGTGGTGCCGCTGCTCCTGGTCGGCGGCGCCGTGGCCATGGTCGCCGCCGCGAGCATCTCGGGGATGAGCAAGGCGGAGGTCGAGCGGATCTGGCTGCCCTTCATGCCGTGGCTGCTGCTCTCGTGCGCCCTGCTGCCCCCGCGTCTGCGCACCTGGGGTCTGGGGCTGCAGCTGGCCACGGCCGTGGTCGTGCAGCACCTCTTCTACACGACCTGGTGAGGACGCGCGCCTGTTCTTGATTCATTCAAGTTTTTGCGACAAGGTGGGGACATGCCCGCCACCGAGGAGCTGCTGCAGGAGCTGCGCGGGGCCTCCCTGCGCGTCACGCGGCCCCGGCTGGCCGTGCTGGGCGCGGTGCACCAGCGGCCCCACGCCGACACCGACACCGTCATCCGGGCGGTCCGCGCCGAGCTGGGCGAGGTCTCGCACCAGGCCGTCTACGACGTCCTGCGCGCCCTGACCGAGGCCGGGCTCGTGCGACGCATCCAGCCCTCCGGCAGCGTCGCCCGCTACGAGGCGCGCGTCGGCGACAACCACCACCACGTGGTGTGCCGCGGCTGCGGCGTCATCGCCGACGTCGACTGCGCCGTCGGCGAGGCACCCTGCCTCACCGCGTCCGACGACCACGGCTTCCGCATCGAGGAGGCCGAGGTCGTCTACTGGGGCACCTGCCCGGCCTGCGCCGCCGTACCCGCCACCACCTGACCACCCGCTCACGACCGCTCACACCCCACACCAGGAGGAACCTGTGTCGCAGCACGACCACGAGACCGTCGAAGCCGACATGAACACCGAGGAGGCTGCGGGCTGCCCGGTCCACGCCGGCCGCATGGGTCACCCGACCGAGAGCGCGGACAACACCGACTGGTGGCCCAAGGCGCTCAACCTCCGCATCCTGCGCAAGCACCAGCAGGTCGCCAACCCGATGGAGGACGACTTCGACTACGCGAAGGAGTTCGCCGGGGTCGACCTCGGCGAGCTGGCGCGCGACGTCGACGCCGTGCTCACGACCTCGCAGGACTGGTGGCCGGCCGACTTCGGTCACTACGGCGGCTTCATGATCCGCATGGCCTGGCACTCCGCCGGCACCTACCGCGTCGGCGACGGTCGCGGCGGCGCCGGTGCCGGCATGCAGCGCTTCGCGCCGCTCAACAGCTGGCCTGACAACGGCAACCTCGACAAGGCCCGCCGCCTGCTGTGGCCGGTCAAGCAGAAGTGGGGGCGCCGCGTCAGCTGGGCCGACCTGATGATCTTCACCGGCAACCGCGCGCTGGAGACGATGGGCTTCACGACCTTCGGCTTCGCCGGCGGTCGCGCCGACGTGTGGGAGCCCGACGAGGACGTCTACTGGGGTCCCGAGCAGACCTGGCTCGGCGACGAGCGCTACACCGGCGACCGCGAGCTCGAGAAGCCGCTCGGCGCCGTCCAGATGGGCCTGATCTACGTCAACCCCGAGGGCCCCAACGCCAACCCCGACCCGCTGGCCTCGGCGCGCGACATCCGCGAGACCTTCGGACGGATGGCGATGAACGACGAGGAGACCGTCGCACTGATCGCCGGTGGCCACACCTTCGGCAAGACCCACGGTGCCGCCGACCCCGAGGAGCACGTCGGTCCGGAGCCCGAGGGCGCCGACATCGTCGAGCAGGGCCTCGGCTGGAAGCAGGGCTTCGGCAAGGGCAAGGGCCGCGACACCATCACCTCCGGCCTCGAGGTCACCTGGACCTCCACGCCCGTGCAGTGGTCGATGGGCTACTTCGACAACCTCTTCAGGTACGAGTGGGAGCTGACCAAGAGCCCCGCCGGTGCCTGGCAGTTCGAGGCCAAGGGCGACGAGGCCGCCAACACCATCCCCGACCCCGAGACGGGCGAGATGAACCGGCGTCCCACGATGCTGGTCTCCGACGTCGCGCTGATCGCCGACCCGATCTACCGCGAGATCTCCGAGCGCTTCCACCGTGACGAGGCGGCGTTCGCCGATGCCTTCGCCCGCGCCTGGTTCAAGCTGACCCACCGCGACATGGGCCCGATCGAACGCTACGTCGGCTCGCAGGTGCCCGAGGAGGAGCTGCTCTGGCAGGACCGCGTCCCGGCCGTCGACCACCCGCTGGTCAGCGACGCCGACGTGGCCGTGCTCAAGCAGACCCTGCTCGACTCCGGCCTCACCGTCTCGCAGCTGGTCAAGGCGGCGTGGGCGGCGGCGTCCTCGCACCGCGTCAGCGACAAGCGCGGTGGCGCCAACGGCGGTCGGCTGCGGCTCGAGCCGCAGCGCGGCTGGGCCGTCAACAAGCCCGACGAGCTCGACCGCACCATCCGTGTGCTCGAGGGCGTCAAGGCCGACTTCGACGCGCAGGGCGACACCAAGGTCTCCTTCGCCGACCTCGTCGTCCTCGGTGGCGTCGCGGCCGTCGAGAAGGCCGCCGCCGACGGCGGCGTGCAGGTCACGGTGCCGTTCGTCCCGGGTCGCACCGACGCCACCCAGGAGCAGACCGACGTCGACTCCTTCGCGTGGCTCGAGCCGACCTCCGACGGCTTCCGCAACGTGCTCGGCAAGGAGGGCCGCCTCCCCGCGGAGTACCGCCTCGTCGACCGCGCCAACCTGCTCGGCCTCTCCGCCCCGGAGATGACCGTGCTCGTCGGCGGCCTGCGGGTGCTCGGCGCGAACACCGGTGACAACCCCAAGGGCGTGCTCACCGACCGCGTCGGTGTGCTCAGCAACGACTTCTTCACCAACCTGCTCGACATGGGCATCGAGTGGCACGGGGTCGAGGGCGACGACGACGGCTTCACCGCCACTGACGCCTCCGGCGCCGAGAAGTGGACCGGCAGCCGCGCCGACCTGGTGTTCGGCTCCAACTCCGAGCTGCGCGCCCTGGCCGAGGTCTACGCCTCGTCCGACGCCGGTGAGAAGTTCGTCCGCGACTTCGTCGCCGCCTGGCACAAGGTGATGATGCTCGACCGCTACGACCTCACCGCCTGAGCGTCGTACGACCCACGACGGCCGCCGTCCCCGCCCGGGGCGGCGGCCGTCCGTCGTACGGCGGCGCTCCGCCCCCGTGGCGCCGACCACGGTCCACATCTCGCAGGGCCGCGGCGTCGTCAGGCCTGCGAGGCGTGGACCGTTGGCAAAGTCACTGGTTAACCAGTGACTTTGCCGCTGAGCCACGCAAGCATGCGTGGCTCAGCGGCAGACTTCCGTGCTCAGTGCAGCAGCGCCTGCAGCGTGACGTCAGGCGAGCTGGTCGCTGGGGCGACCAGACCTGGTCACATCCGGTGCTCAGGTCACAGCAGCCACAAGAGTCACTGGTTGACCAGTGACTTTCTCGACGACCAGCCCCCGCGACGACATGGGAATCGGCGCCCCAGCGAACGGGCCGCGCGACGCCGCCCGACGAGCGGCGTACGACGGCCTCAGCCGACGGTGACCTCGGCGGAGGCGCCCTCCTCGGACTCCATGTCCTCGGCGATGCGCATGGCCTCCTCGATGAGGGTCTCGACGATCTGGCTCTCGGGGACGGTCTTGATGACCTCGCCCTTGACGAAGATCTGGCCCTTGCCGTTGCCCGAGGCGACGCCGAGGTCGGCCTCGCGGGCCTCGCCGGGGCCGTTGACGACGCAGCCCATGACGGCGACGCGCAGCGGCACCTCCATGCCCTCGAGACCGGAGGTCACCTGCTCGGCGAGCTTGTAGACGTCGACCTGGGCGCGGCCGCACGACGGGCACGAGACGATCTCGAGCTTGCGGGGCCGCAGGTTGAGCGACTGCAGGATCTGGATGCCGACCTTGACCTCCTCGACGGGAGGCGCCGAGAGCGAGACGCGGATGGTGTCGCCGATGCCCTGCGAGAGCAGCGCGCCGAAGGCGGTGGCCGACTTGATGGTGCCCTGGAAGGCGGGGCCGGCCTCGGTGACGCCGAGGTGCAGCGGCCAGTCGCCGGCCTCGGCGAGCAGCTCGTAGGCGCGCACCATGACGACGGGGTCGTTGTGCTTGACCGAGATCTTGAAGTCGTGGAAGTCGTGCTCCTCGAACAGCGAGGCTTCCCAGACGGCCGACTCGACCAGCGCCTCGGGCGTGGCCTTGCCGTGCTTGTCCATGATCCGCTTGTCGAGCGACCCGGCGTTGACGCCGATGCGGATCGAGGTGCCGTGGTCCTTCGCGGCCTGCGCGATCTCCTTGACCTGGTCGTCGAACTTGCGGATGTTGCCGGGGTTGACCCGCACGGCCGCACAGCCGGCCTCGATGGCGGCGTAGACGTACTTCGGCTGGAAG
The DNA here is from genome assembly GCF_054777915.1 of Nocardioides marmoraquaticus. Classification (NCBI taxonomy): domain Bacteria; kingdom Bacillati; phylum Actinomycetota; class Actinomycetes; order Propionibacteriales; family Nocardioidaceae; genus Nocardioides; species Nocardioides marmoraquaticus. The sequence continues at coordinate 87,583 of NZ_BAAHAA010000010.1, forward strand.
TGGATGTCGGCGATCACCGGGATCTGCGACTTCTGCGCGATGGCGGGCAGCGCGTCGGCGTCGTCCTGCGAGGGGCAGGCGACGCGCACGATGTCGCAGCCCGAGGCGGTGAGCTCGGCGATCTGCTGGAGCGTGGCGTTGATGTCGGAGGTGAGCGTCGTGGTCATCGACTGCACGGAGACGGGGTGGTCGCTGCCGACCCCCACCTTGCCGACCTGGATCTGGCGGGTGGGACGACGCGGCGCCAGCACCGGCGGCGGGGCGGCGGGCATACCGAGGGAGACCGTGCTCATGGCTCCATCGTAGGAGGCCCGTCGAACTGGCCGGCTCTCCGGCCGGACCAGCCCGCGGCGGGCTCAGTCGACGGTCGCGAGCAGCCGTCGGTACGTCGCCTCGACCTCGCCCTCGCGGCTGCGCACCACCACGGCGTCCGGCCGGAGGCAGCAGCGCCAGCAGGCCGGCGTGCCACCGGACGAGGGCCTCGTCACCGCCGTCGGCGGCCACGATCGCCTTGACCTGCTCGTGCCACGGGTCGGCACCCCCGCGCCGTGCGAACCGGGCCACCGTGGCGCCGGCCTCGTCGCTCTCGTCGAGCACGACGCGCTCCACCAGGCGGGCACCGGCGCGGTCGGTCAGGTCGTCGAAGCGCGCGACCTCTCTCGGGTCGGTGAGCAGCTGCGGCAGGACGACGTCGTGCCCGGAGACGAGGTAGGCCTCCACCATCGCCTGGGCGGCGGGGCGGACCAGCGCCCCGGCCCGGGCGAAGTCGTCGTCCCAGCCGCCGATCATGGTGCGCAGCACGTCGACGTCGCAGCACAGCGTGCCCGGGTGGTCGGCGGCCCAGCGGCGGGCCAGGGTCGACTTGCCGATCCCCGGCGGACCGTTGAGCAGGAGCAGCCGGGCCACGGCTCAGACGAGCGTGATGGGCGCGAAGATGTCGGCGGCGATCAGCACCACGCTGACCACCAGGATCACCGCGGCCATGGCGTAGGTGACCGGCAGCAGTCTCGCGCTGTCGACGCCGCCGGGGTCGGGTCGGCCGCGCAGCCGCGCCCAGGCGCGGCGCAGGCTCTCGTAGAGGGTGGTGGCGATGCCGGCGCCGTCGAAAGGCGGCAGCGGCACCAGGTTGACCAGGCCGAGGAAGAGGTTGAGCCCGGCCAGGAGCAGCAGGATGGCGTTGAGCCGTTCGGCGACCGGGAGCTCCTCGGCGGAGGCCAGGTCACCGGCGATGCGACCCGCACCGACGACGCTCATCGGGCCCTCGGGGTCGCGCTCCTGCAGACCCAGCGCGGCCTGCCCGGCCTCCCAGACCCGCACCGGCATCGTGCCGATGATCCGCAGCGTCCTCTGCACGCCGTCGACCATCGTCGTCACGACGTAGCCGACGTCCTCGCGCTCGCGCGACTGACCGGGCACGACGCCGAGAAACCCGACCTCGGTCAGCCGCTCGGGGTCCTGCGGGTCGGTGCTGCGCGCGGTGACCGTGGTGGTCGGGGTCAGGGTGACCTCGCGCCCGTCGCGCTCGACCACGACGGTCGCCTGGCGGTCGCCGTTGGCGCGGATCAGCCGCTGGGCCTCGGACCAGGTGTCGATCGCCTCGCCGTTGATCAACACGAAGCGGTCGCCGGCCTGGAAGCCCGCGGCCGCGGCCGGCGACTGCGGGTCGGCCGCGGTGCACCCGCGGTTGGCGTCGGCGTCGCCGCGCACCGCCACGACGCACTCGGAGACCGCGTCGACGGTCGTGGTCGGCTGCAGCACGCCGTAGCCGATGAAGGACATGGCGAAGAGCACGAAGGCCAGCACGAGGTTGATCGCCACGCCCGAGCCCATGATGACGATGCGCTGCCAGGCGGGCTTGTCGTAGAAGAGCCGACCGTGGTCGTGGGGCCCGACCGACTCGTACTCCGCCTCCTTCGTGTCGCTCACCAGCTGGGCGAACATGCCGGTGTTGCGCGAGCGGACCTTGTCGTCGGTCTGGTCGGGGTCGGCGTTGGGCGGCACCATCCCGACGAGCTTGCAGTAGCCGCCGAGCGGGATCGCCTTGACGCCGTACTCGGTCTCGCCCCGCTGACGCGACCACAGGGTGCGTCCGAAGCCGATGAAGAACTGCGTGACCTTGACGTTGAAGAGCTTGCCGGGCAGCAGGTGCCCCGCCTCGTGGAGCCCGATCGACAGGGCGAGACCCACGACGAACAGCAGCACGCCGAGCAGGAAGAGCAGGACGGTCATCGGGTCACTTTCGAGCGGAGAGCACGGCCTCGACGTGCGCACGGGCCCAGCGGTCGGCCGCGAGCACGTCGTCGACGGTGAGGCCCTGACCGGGTCCTGGCACCGGGTCCGAGGGTACGGCGTGGTCGGCCAGCGCGTGGGCGATCGTGTCGACGATGTCGGTGAACGCGAGCCGGCCGTCGCGGAAGGCCTCGACACAGACCTCGTTGGCGGCGTTGTAGACGGCCGGAGCCGTGCCACCGCGCTCGCCCGCCTCGCGAGCCAGACGTACGGCGGGGAACGCGTCGTCGTCGAGCGGGAAGAAGTCCCAGCGCTGCTGGGTGGTCCAGTCGACGGCAGGGGCGGTGTGCGGCACGCGGTCGGGCCAGGCGAGGCCGAGCGCGATCGGGATCAGCATCGTCGGAGGACTGGCCTGCGCCAGCGTCGAGCCGTCGGTGAACTCGACCATGGAGTGCACCACGCTGGTCGGGTGCACCACGACCTCGATCCGGTCGAAGGGGATGTCGAAGAGCAGGTGGGCCTCGATGACCTCGAGCCCCTTGTTGACCAGGGTCGCGGAGTTGATGGTGACGACCGGACCCATCGTCCACGTCGGGTGGTCGAGCGCCTCCGTGGGCGTCACGTCGGCCAGCTGCTCGCGGGTGCGGCCGCGGAACGGCCCCCCGCTGGCAGTGAGGACGAGGCGGCGTACCTCCTCGGCGCGGCCGCCTCGCAGGCACTGGGCGAGCGCCGAGTGCTCGCTGTCGACGGGCACGACCTGGCCGGGCCGGGCCAGCGAGGTGACGACCGGGCCGCCGATGATGAGCGACTCCTTGTTGGCCAGCGCCAGCGTGTTGCCGGCCTCCAGCGCCGCGACGGTGGGCCGCAGGCCGACGGCGCCGGTGATGCCGTTGAGCACGACGTCGCAGGCCAGCCCGGCCGCCTCGGTGCTGGCGTCCTCGCCCAGCCCGGAGTACGCCGGGCGCCACTCGCGCACCTGCTCGTCGAACAGCTGCTCCTGGGAACCGCCCGCCGTCAGGCCGACGACCCGGAAGCGGTCGGGGTTGGCGCGGCAGACCTCGAGCGCCTGGGTGCCGATCGAGCCGGTGGAGCCGAGGACGACGACGTCGCGCCGCGCCGGGCTGCTGGTGCTCGCGCTCACCGCTTGATCGCGACGTACTTGGTCTCGAGGAACTCGGCGATGCCCTCGTTGCCTCCCTCGCGACCGAGACCCGAGGCCTTGACCCCGCCGAAGGGGGCGCCGGCGTTGGACACGATGCCCTGGTTGAGGCCGATCATGCCGGCCTCCAGCCGCTCGGCGACCCGCAGCGCCCGGTCGAGGTCTCGGGTGAAGAGGTAGGAGACCAGGCCGTACTCGGTGTCGTTGGCCCGGGCGACGACGTCGTCCTCGTCGGTGAAGGTCGTGATCGGCGCGACGGGCCCGAAGATCTCCTCCTTCAGCAGGCGGGCGTCGTCGGTGATGCCGGTGAGCACGGTGGGCTCGAAGAAGTAGCCCGCGCCCTCGCGCGCCCCGCCCCCGACCAGCGCCGAGGCGCCCTTGTCGACCGCGTCGGACACGAGCTCGACGACCTTGGCGCGCTGGTCGGCGTCGATGAGCGGGCCGACCTCGGTGCCCTCGTCGGCCCCGTGGCCCACCCGCATCGCCGACATGCGCTCGGCCAGCCGCCGGCCGAACTCGTCGGCGACGTCGGCGTGGACGTAGAACCGGTTGGCGGCGGTGCACGCCTCCCCCATGTTGCGCATCTTGGCCGCCATCGCGCCCTCGACGGCGGCGTCGAGGTCGGCGTCGTCGAAGACGAGGAACGGCGCGTTGCCGCCGAGCTCCATGCTCACCTTCAGCACCTGGTCGGCCGCCTCGGCGACGAGGTGGCGCCCCACCGCGGTCGACCCGGTGAAGCTGAGCTTGCGCAGCCGCGGGTCGTGGATCAGCGGGCCGGTGACGTCGGCCGCGCGGTCGGTCGGCACGACGTTGAGCACGCCGTCGGGCAGGCCGGCGTCCATCAGGAGCTGCGCGATGGCGAGCATCGTCAGCGGCGTCTGCTCGGCCGGCTTCACGACCATGGTGCAGCCCGCTGCCACCGCCGGGGCGATCTTGCGGGCGCCCATGGCGGCCGGGAAGTTCCACGGGGTGATGAACAGGCACGGGCCCACCGGCTGCTTGAGCACCATGACACGGCTCTGGCCGTTGGCCGTGTCCTTGACGTAGCCGTCGAGCCGCAGCGCCTCGCCGGAGTTCCACCGGAAGAACTCGGCGGCGTAGGCCACCTCGCCCTTGGCCTCGGTCAGCGACTTGCCCATCTCGAGCGTCATCAGCAGCGCCAGGTCGTCGCTGCGCTCCTGCATCAGCTGGAAGGCGCGGTAGAGGATCTCCGAGCGCTCCTGCGGCGGGGTCGCCGCCCAGCCGGGCTGCGCGGCCGCCGCCGCGTCGAGGGCAGCTGCCCCGTCGGCCACGGAGCCGTCGGCCACCTCGACCAGCACCTCGCCGGTCGCGGGGTCCTCGACCTTCGTGGTCGCCCCGCCCTCCGCGTCGCGCCACCGGCCCCCGATCAGCAGCTGGGTGGGGACGGCGTCGAGCACGCGGGCGGCATCGGGGTGAGCACTCATGACGCCAGCCTAGGACCGTGGTGCGACACCCAGGAGGGCCCGGAGGTCGTCGACGTCGTGGGGCGCCGGCGCGGCCTCGAGAGCTGCGACCTGCTCGCCGACGCTGACCCCGGCGGCGTACGGCGCCTCGGGCGTCAGCACCGCGACGGGGGCGGGGTCGGTGCGTCCGGCCCGGAGCATGACGGCCCAGTCGAGGTCGGGCTCGACGACCCCGTCGCCCCGCACCAGGCGCGGCACCTCGCCGGGCGCGACGGCGTCGCTGCCGACCGAGCACACGACGACGTCGCCCTCGCGGCCGACCACGCCGCCGAGCCGCGCCGTCGCGAGCGCTGCGGCGACCGCCTCCACGCCGTGCTCCGGCCCGAGGTCGAGGTGCACCGGCGTGCCCTCCACGACCCCCAGGTGCCGCAGCACGCCCCCGAGCGCCGCCACCTCCTCGAGCAGCCGCGCGTGGCTCCAGGTGCGGTCGCCGACGCGCACCAGCGGCTCGTCGGCCCGCCCCTCGATCACCGCCCGGTCGAGCAGGTGCCAGCTGACGTTCGCGACGGGGGTGACCACGTCGCCGACGCTAGCGGGGTGTCGCGTTGCCCAGCCGTCCGGGCAACGCGCCACCTCGGTGTCAGGATCGGGTCGTGCCGTGCCGCTCCGGACGACCGGATCCTGACAGTGACCTGCTGATTACCCGGCCAGGCGGGTAATCGGGGACTCGGTGTCAGGAACGGGTCGTAGCGTGCCGCTCCGGACGACCGGATCCTGACAGCGACGCTCAGGCGCGACGTACCGCCCACGGCTCGAGCTTGCGGTAGCCGCGCACCGAGACCCGGGGCACCCGGCGCAGGGTCAGCGCGTCGTCGTCGCCGAGGCGGTCGGCCAGGGCGCGGTCGGCGAGCACGGTGCCGGGACGGGCGCTCGAGGTCAGCCGGGAGGCGATGTTGACGGTGGGGCCGTAGACGTCGCCGAGGCGGGCCAGCGTCGGTCCCCACGCCAGCCCGACGCGCAGCTCGGGGAAGTCGTCGTCGGCGTCGCGCTGCTCGACCAGCTCGAGGCCGATGCGGGCGAGGTCGCCAGGGCTGTCGGCCACGAAGAGCACCTCGTCGCCGATGGTCTTGATGATGCGCCCGCCGTGGGCGACCGCGATCTCGAGGGTGCGGCCCTCGAAGCCGTCGACCAACCGGGTCAGCTCGCGGCGCGAGAGCGAGCGGCTCGACTTGGTGTAGCCCACGATGTCGGCGAAGCCCACGCCGAGGGTGGTCGCGTCGTCGAGCTCCTCCTCGACGACGTCGTCGACCGAGCCGGTGTCGTCATCGACCGGGTCGTCGTCGACCGGGTCGTCGCGCTCGGCCGCGTCGGCCCGGTCGCGGGTCAGCGCCAGCCGCGAGGCGGCGAGCAGGGTGTGGCGACGCCAGACGTAGGCCTGCAGCCGCTCGACCGTGGGCGTGACCTGGTCGAGCAGCGCCCCGAGGTCCTCGAGCGAGGTGTGCTCGGGGTCGACGGCCCGGGCCAGCAGACCCATCTGCCAGTCGGCCAGACGGGCGAAGCTGCGGCCCAGCGAGCGCACCAGCGCCTGCTGGTCCTCGCCCTCGACGACGCCGAGGTCGATGAGGTGCTGGGTCTGCCGCAGCGCCTCGAGGTCGGCGTGGGTGAAGGCCGGCACGTCGGGGCCCACCTCGGCGAAGCCCAGGGAGCGCCACCGCAGCCGAGCCTCGTCGTACGGGATGCCGACCTCGTCGGCGAGCTGCTGGCCGGTCAGCGACGGTGTCTCGCCGAGGAGGTACTCCTCGAGCAGCGCGACGAGCTCGTCGCGGTCGTGCGCCGGCCGGTCGAGGTCGAGGTCGCGGTCGGGGTCGTGGTCGGAGTCGGCGGACCCTGCGGCGGCCACGCTCAGTCCGGGACCGAGCCCAGCCGGTCGTGGGCGGTGCCGCGGATCGCGTCGCCGAAGGCCGGCACGTCGTCGACGAGCTCCTGGAGGCTCTCCTTGGTGAAGTGGATGACCTCGACCGGGGTCAGGCTCACGACACTGGCGGAGCGCAGCTTGTGCTCGACGATGGCGATCTCGCCGATCACGTCACCCGGGCCCAGGCGCGCGACCTCCTGCTTGTTCTTCCGCACCGACACCTCGCCGTCGATGATCAGGTAGGCCTTGTCGGCGGGGGTCTTCTCCTGGATCAGCGACCAGTCGGCGGGCAGCCGCACGTGGCGCCCCTGCTCGATGACCCGCTTGAGGTCCTTGTCGCTGAGCGCCTCCAGCCGGTTCAGGCGACCCAGCTCTGCGGGGGTCGGCTCTGCTGACTTGGACATGCGTCCCTCCACTGGTCTCGGTGCGCGCCCTGGGGCCGTGCGGTGGTCGCACTATCCCGACAAACGAGCGACGGTGTCCACCGCTACGGCCGGAGTGGCGAGCAACCGCGGAGAGCCGCGTCACACCGGCTGCGGCACCCGCTGCACCGCGCGGTAGTGCCCCACCAGCTGCTCGCCGAGCGCGGTCCACGACCGGTCGGCGACGCCCGCGCGCGCGGCCTGGCCCAAGCGCCAACGCGTCGGCTCGTCGTCGAGCAGCCGCACGACCTGCCGGCGCAGGCCCGTCGCGTCGCCGGGTGCGTAGAGCAGCCCGTTGACCTCCGGCCGCACCAGGTCGAGCGGCCCGCCGGCCGCCGGCGCCACCACGGGCACGCCACTGGCGAGCGCCTCCTGCGCCGACTGGCAGAAGGTCTCGGTGCTGCCGGTGTGGCAGAACACGTCGAAGGAGGCCACGATCCGGCCGAGGTCGTCGCCGTGCCGCACGCCCAGGAAGCTCGCCCGCGGCAGCACCTGGCGCAGCCGAGCCTCCTCCGGCCCGCCGCCCACCAGCACCAGCCGCGTGTCGGGCAGGTCCTGCACCGAGGCGAGCAGCTCCAGCTCCTTCTCGGCCGCGAGCCGGCCGACGTACCCGACGACGCGCGAGACGCCGAGCTCGCGGTGCAGGGCGTCGGTACGCCGCTCCGGGCGGAACTGCTCGGTGTCGACGCCGCGCCCCCACACGTGCATCCGCTGCACCCCCAGGCCCGCCAGCTGGTGCCGGCTGGCGGTGCTCGGCACCAGGGTGCGGTCGGCCGGCAGGTGCACCCGCCGGGTGAGTGCCCGCATCGCGGCGACGGCCCCGGGGATGGGGTAGCGCTCTGCGAACCCCACGAGGTCGGTCTGGTAGACCGCGACGACCGGCACGCCGCGCCTCCGCGCCACCTCCCCCGCCTGGTGCCCCAGCCACGCCGGCGAGGCGAGGTGCACGACGTCGGGGTCGAAGGCCCACATCAGGTGGTGCAGCGTGCGCCGCGTGGCGGTGCCGATCGGGAACTCGCGGTAGGTCGGCATGGCGACGCTGCGCACCACCCGCACGCGGGCGCCGGCGTACCACTCGGGACCGGACGGCGCGACCACCACCGCCTCGTGCCCGCGTGCCTGCAGGTGCTCGAGCACCCGGCGCACCGAGTTGGTCACGCCGTTGACCTGCGGCAGGAAGGACTCGGTGACCACCAGCACCCGCAGCGGCCGGTCGAGGTGAGGGGCGAGGTCGGCGCTGCCGAGGAGGCTCATGACCCCATTGCGCTCGCCCGCGGTGAACGGACCCCCCTGGGGGTCCTACGTGTCGGTGAAGACGTGGTGAGCGACGCTCAGCCGTCTGCTGACGCAGGAACGCAGAGCACGGGACGCGAGCTCAGCTGCAGCAGCTTGTGGGGCGTGGAGCCGACCAGGGCGCTGCGGAAGGGGCCCTCCCCCGAGGTGCCGACGACGATCACGGTGGCGTCGTGGGCCTCGGCCACTCGCAGCAGCGCCTCGGCCGGCTTGGCCGGGACGACGTCGACCTCGACGGACACTCCCGCCGCCGTCGCACGCTCGCGGGCGTTCGCCAGGGCCCGTCCGCCGACCTCGGCCAGGGCGTCGCGCAGCACCTGGGCCTCCTCTCCCGAGGCTCCGGCGCCGTAGACCACCCGCAACCCGGATCCCCAGCGACCGGCGACCTCGAGCGCGACCTCGAGCGCGGCGCGAGCCCCGGGCGAGTCGTCGTACCCCAGCACCACGGTCATCGCTCGCTCGCCACCCTCAGCCCTCCAGTCCATCCGGGTCGGCCGCCGCGGCGCGGGAGCCGTGCACGACGTCAGGATCGGCGACGCCAGGTCGCTCCTGCCAGAACCGGGCGTCCTGCGTCCGCCAGACCAGCATCACCACGACGCCGACGACGAAGATCCCGACACCGATGACGAGCGGGGGGCCGACACCGAGCCAGGACTGCCCGCTGTAGGAGTTGGCGGGGTCGGACATGTCGCGCACCGAGAGCACGAGCAGCCAGACCAGCAGCAGCGAACCCACGACCGGCCCGACACCGATGAGCAGCAGCTGCTTGGGGCCCTCGAGCAGGTGGCGTCGGTGGAACACGGCGCAGGCCACGCCGGTGAGGGCGTAGTAGAAGGCGATGAGCAGGGAGAGCGCGGTGATCGAGTCGAACAGCGCGTTGGCCGAGACCTGGTAGATGCCGACGTACCAGACGATCGCGATGCCGGCGACCCACCAGGTGCTGACGTCGGGGGTCTGGTGCCGCGGGTCGATGTGACCCAGTCGAGGCGGCAGCGCGTGACGACGCGCCATCGACAGGCCGGTGCGGGAGGCGGGGATGATGGTGGTCTGGGTCGAGGCCACGGCTGAGGTCGCGACGGCGAAGTACACCACCCACGCCCACGGCCCCATGACCTCCGAGGCGAGGTCGGCGAACACGCGCTCCTCCTCGCCTGCGTTGTCGGCGAGCCACGTCGTCCCGGCGAACGTGACGACGGCATACGCCACGGCGAGGTAGGTGCCCAGCAGGACGACGGTGGACAGCAGCGCGGCGCGGCCGGCCGTGCTGGCGCCGTCGGTGGTCTCCTCGCTGAGGTTGACGCACGACTCCCAGCCCCAGTAGGCGAAGACGCCGAGCAGGAGGCCGGCCGACAGCGCCCCGCTCCCGTCGGCGAACGGGTTCAACCAGCCCAGCGACGGTGTCATCGGCTCCAGCGGGCTCGACCCGTTCGTGCCTCGCCACAGCGCGACGGCGGCGAACGCCCCCAGTGCGGCCACCTGCGCCACCATCAGGGCGTTCTGCACCCGGGCCGACACGTCGGTGCCGACGATGCACAACCACGTCATCGCGACGATGAGCACCACCGCCAACGGCATCCGGATCCAGGCGTTGTCGGCCGCGTCGTCGGCTCCGATCATCAGCAGCGAGAAGCTCACCCCCACGTCGGCCAACGACCCGACCACGAGCACGCCGGTCATGGCGATGGCCCAGCCGCCGATCCACCCCAACCACGGCCCCATCGCGCGCGTCACCCAGCTGAAGGTGGTGCCGCAGTCCTGGTCGACACGGTTGAGGTAGAGGAAGGCGGTGGCGATCAGCGCCATCGGCACGAACGACGCGAGGAGCACGCCGGGTGCCGCCGAGCCCACGAGCGCGGCGATCGGTCCTATCACCGCGGCCAGCGAGTAGGCCGGCGACGTCGAGGCCAAGCCGATGACGAGCGCGTCGACGAACCCGATCGCATCGTGCTTGAGCTCGACCTCGGTGCCGGGACGCTGGGCGGGCGCCGTCATGGGGGGATGGTGCCAGCGCGCCGGCGCGATGTCGATGCCCCGTCCGGGCGGTCCTGTCGGGCGGTCCTGCTGCGTCAGCCGTCGGCGGCGAGCTGGCCGCAGGCGGCGTCGATCTCGTTGCCGCGGGTGTCGCGGACCGTGGTGGGGACACCGCGGGCCTCGAGGCGGCGGACGAACTCGGCCGTGTCGGCGTCGCGCGAGCGGGTGAAGCGCGAGCCCGGCACCTCGTTGAGCGGGATCAGGTTGACGTGCACCCAGCCCCAGTCGCCACGGGCCAGCAGGACGTCGGCGAGCAGGTCGGCGCGCCAGGCCTGGTCGTTGATGTCGCGCATCATGGCGTACTCGATGGAGACACGGCGCTTGGTCGTGGCGGCGTAGTGCCAGGCGGCGTCGACGACCTCGTCGACCTTCCAGCGCGTGTTGACCGGCACCAGGTCGTCGCGCAGCTCGTCGTCGGGCGCGTGCAGGCTGAGCGCCAGCGTGACCGGCAGGCCCTCGTCGGCGAGCTGGCGCATGCGGGGCACCAGACCGACGGTGCTGACGGTGATGCCGCGCGCCGACATGCCGAGACCGTCGGGGGCGGGGTCGGTCAGCCGGCGGCAGGCGCCGACGACGGCCTTGTAGTTGGCCATCGGCTCGCCCATGCCCATGAAGACGACGTTGTTGACCCGACCTTGACCACCCGGCACCTCCCCGCGCGAGAGCGAACGGGCGCCCGCGACGACCTGCTCGACGATCTCGGCGGTGCTCATGTTGCGCTGCAGCCCGCCCTGGCCGGTGGCACAGAAGGGGCAGGCCATGCCACAGCCGGCCTGGCTCGACACGCACATCGTGGTGCGGCCCGCGGTGGTGCCGGAGCCGGGGTAGCGCATCAGCACCGACTCGACCAGTGCTCCGTCGAAGAGCCGCCACAGGGTCTTGCGGGTGGTGCCGCGGTCGGCCTCGGAGGTGCGCAGCGGCGTCATCAGCGTCGGCAGCAGGCCCGCGACCAGCTCGTCGCGCTGCGCGGCCGGGAGGTCGGTCATCTCGGCGGGGTCGTCGACCAGCCGCGCGAAGTAGTGGGCCGCGACCTGGCGGGCGCGGAAGCCGGGCAGGCCGAGCTCGACGAGCCGGGCCTTGCGCTCGGCGGGGTCGAGGTCGGCGAGGTGCCGCGGCGGCTTGCCGCGGCCGCGGGGGGCCTCGAACACGAGGGGCAGGGTCTTGACGGGCTCGCTCACAACCCCGCCATCCTCCCACCGCTCCCCTGCTCGATCCCAATCCGCGCGGGCCTGCGCCGGGTCCAGGGCCAGGTCATCAGCGCCCACACGGCCGCCACGACCACGACCTGCACCACGACGTACGTCGGCCACTCCGGCAGCAGGTCGAGCACCGAGCGTGCCGGCTTGCCGTTGAGGTAGCCGTAGTTGGTGTCGACGACCGTGTTGAAGGCCATCACCGCTGCCATCCACACCACCGTGGCGGCCACGGTGGTGCGGTAGCCCGACCACGTCGGACGGTGGCCCGCACCCCAGGTCAGGTGCACCGCGATCCACACCACCAGCAGGTGCAGCAGCCAGAAGCCGAGGTAGCGCGGGTGCGGGAAGACCTGGGCGAGGTCGGGCGTGAGCATCGCCTGCGGCACCAGCGTCAGGCCCCAGTAGTAGAGCAGCTGGGCGGCCCGGCGGCTGTCGGTCCACAGGGCCAGGACGGCGAGCATCCACGCCAGGTCGCACAGGTGCACCGGCCACGAGGTCTGCCGGTCGTAGTCGGCCGGCAGCCACTGCCACACCTGCAGCGGCACCGCGACCGCGAGCAGGGCGAGAGCGGCGACACGGTGCGCCCGCTGCAGACCGGGGTCCGACGGCGACGACGGCTCCACCCCCCGAGCACGGAGCCGTCGTCGCCGCCGGTTTCCCACCGCGGCGACCACCACGCACCCGACGACGGCGAGGCCCAGCAGGGCCAGGTGGTCGGGACCGAAGGTCTCGAACCGCTCCGTCGCGAGGGGCAGTGGTCGCATGCACCGATCCTGGGGGCCTGGGGGCCGGGGGTCATGAGTGACCGTACTCAGGTCGACGGCTCCGCGGTGCACGATGTGCTCATGTCAGCCGCGACCGCCCCCGCCACCCGGCGGTGGGTGCTGCACGTCGACATGGACCAGTTCATCGCGGCCGTCGAGCTCCTCCGGCGCCCGGAGCTCGTCGGCCTGCCCGTCGTCGTCGGCGGCCGCGGCGACCCCACCGAGCGCGCGGTGGTCTCCACCGCGTCGTACGAGGCCCGCGCCTTCGGGCTGCGCTCGGGCATGCCGCTGCGCACGGCTGCGAAGCGGTGTCCCGACGCCGTGTTCCTGCCGGTCGACCACGCGGCGTACGACGCCGCCTCGGCCGAGGTGATGGCCGTGCTCCGCGCCCAGCCCGGCGCGACGGTGCAGGTGCTCGGCTGGGACGAGGCGTTCGTCGGTGTCGAGCTGGCGGCCGGGGTGGAGCCGGAGGCGTACGCCGACCGCCTGCGCGCCGCGGTGCTCGACGCGACGCGGCTGCACTGCTCGGTGGGCATCGGTGACACCACCGTGCGCGCCAAGAACGCCACAGACCGCGGCAAGCCCCACCGTGGTGGCCCCGGCACCCACCGGCTGACCCGGCACGAGTGGCTCGCCGAGCTCGGGGAGGAGCCGGTGCGCAAGCTGTGGGGCATCGGGCCCCGCACCGCCGAGCGCCTCTCCGCGCTCGACGTGCACACGGTGCTCGACCTCGCGCGCACCCCCGACGACGTCCTGGCCGCGGCCTTCGGACCCACCACCGGTCCTGCCATCGGTCGCCTCGGCCGCGGCGTCGGCCCCGACACGGTCGACGACACCCCGTGGGTCGCCCGCGCCCACGGCCGCGAGACGACCTACCAGCAGGACCTCGTCACCCCCGAGGAGGTCGACGCGGCGCTGCGGGTGCTGGCCCGCCAGGTGGTCGACGACATCCGCGCCGAGGGCCGCGCCGCGGTGCGGGTCTTCCTCAAGGTGCGGTTCGCACCGTTCTTCACCGTCAACCGCTCTCGCAAGCTGGTCGGGCCGACGTACGACGCCGACGTGCTCGCCGACATCGCCTTGGCCCTGCTGGCGAAGCTCGACGACCACCGACCCGTCCGCCTGCTCGGCCTCCGCGCCGAGATGGAGGATCCCCCCGCTCCCTGAGGTGCGAGCGCAGCGAGTCCCCGGCCACTGGGGTGCGGACTCACCTACCCCGCTCCCTGAGGTGCGGGCTCACCTGCCCCGCTCCCTGAGGTGCGAGCGCAGCGAGCCACGAAGGGGGCGACACCCCGCGCCCTTCGTGACGCCCGCTCGT
>NZ_BAAHAA010000010.1:101430-125843 GCF_054777915.1 Nocardioides marmoraquaticus
CGCCCTTCGTGACGCCCGCTCGTCCCTCGCGGGCTCCTCAGGGAGCGGCACCGGAACCGCCGCGAGCGCCCCGCTCCCCTGAGGTGCGGGCTCACCTGCCCCGCTCCCTGAGGTGCGAGCGCAGCGAGCCACGAAGGGGGCGACACCCCGCGCCCTTCGTGACGCCCGCTCGTCCCTCGCGGGCTCCTCAGGGAGCGGCACCGGAACCGCCGCGAGCGCCCCGCTCCCCTGAGGTGCGGGCTCACCTACCCCGCTCCCTGAGGTGCGAGCGCAGCGAGCCACGAAGGGGGCGGCACCCGGAGGTCGTCGCTAGAACACGGCGTAGTGCAGCAGCAGCCAGATCGGGGCGACGGTGGCGAGGAGGGAGTCGAGCCGGTCCATCAGGCCGCCATGGCCGGGGATGACCTGACTCATGTCCTTGATGCCGAGGTCGCGCTTCATGACCGACTCGCACAGGTCACCCAGCGTCGCCATGACGACGGCGATGAGGCCGAGCGGGATGCCGAGCCACCAGGCGGCGTCGTCGAGCAGGAAGACCATGAGCAGCACGCCGGTCACGACGCACGCGACCGCGGAGCCGGCGAAGCCCTCCCACGACTTCTTCGGCGAGATCACCGGCGCCATCGGGTGCTTGCCGAACAGCACGCCCGCGATGTAGCCGCCGATGTCGGAGGCGATGGTGACGACGATGAAGGTGACGATCGCCTTGACGCCGTCGCTGCCGTCCTCGGCGAGCAACAGCGCCACGAAGGAGCCGAGGAACGGCACGTAGATCAGCGTGAAGACCGACGCGGTGGCGTTCTTGACGTAGTCGTCGACCCCCCGGCGCAGCAGCCACAGCATGGTCACCAGGGCGGTGACGGCGGTGGCCGTCACCAGCGGCCCCGTGCCCTCGTAGTAGGCGAGCACGACCATCACCGAGCCGCCGACCATCAGCGGCTCCTGCGGGATGTCGATGCCGCGCGACTGCAGCCCGCGGTGCAGCTCCCAGACCGCGACCAGCACCGCGGCGACCACGATGAGCATGAACAGCGGCTTGTAGAACACCAGCGAGGCGACGATCGCGACGCCGAGCCCGACGCCGGAGCCGATGGCCGCGGGCAGGTTGCGACCGGCCCGGCTGGCCTTGGGGGCGGGCGCCGCAGCGGGCGCAGCGCCGGGCGCGGCAGCCACGCCGTGCACGGGGTCGTGCACGGGGTCGGACGGCGGGCGTCCCGAGGGCCCCGGGGGTGTGGTGTCGGCCATGGGCGTCGGCGCGGCTCGGGGTCCTCAGACCTCGAGCAGCTCGGCCTCCTTGGCCTTGAGCATCTCGTCGATCTGGTCGGTGTGCTTCTTGGTGGTCGCGTCGAGACGCTTCTCGGCGCCGGTGACGTCGTCCTTGCCGACCTCGCCGTCCTTCTCCAGCTTCTCCAGCGCCTGCTTGGCGGTACGCCGCACGCTGCGCACCGAGACGCGGCCGTCCTCGGCCTTGGCGCGGGCGACCTTGATGAACTCCTTGCGGCGCTCCTCGGTCAGGTCGGGGAAGACGCAGCGGATCTGGCGGCCGTCGTTGGAGGGGTTGACGCCGAGGTCGGAGTCGCGGATGGAGCGCTCGATGGCGCCGAGCGCGCCCACGTCGTACGGCTGCACCAGGATCACGCGCGCCTCGGGCGAGCTGAAGCCGGCGAGCTGCATCAGCGGGGTCTGGGTGCCGTAGTAGTCGGCGGTCAGCTTGCTGAACATCGACGGGTGCGCGCGACCGGCCCGGATCGCCGCGAACTCCTCACGGGTGGCGTCGACCGCCTTTCCCATCTTCTGCTCGGCGTCGTTGAGCGTCTGGCTGATCGTCACGGGTGGGTCTCCTCCTGCGTGCTGCGGACTCCCCCTGTCGGGGACGTGCGTGGGGGTCGGGGCGGGTCGGCGGACCCGTGGGGGTGCTAGGCGCCGGCGCTGACCAACGTGCCGATCTTCTCACCCTCGACGACACGCAGGATGTTCCCCGCCGGAGTCATGCCGAAGACGATCATCGGCAGGCCGTTCTCCATGCACAGCGCGAAGGCGGTCGCGTCGGCGACCTTGAGGCCCCGTTGCAGCGCCTCGGAGAACGACAGCTCCTCGTACTTGGTGGCGTCGGGGTGGGTGCGCGGGTCGGCGTCGTAGACCCCGTCGACGCCGTTCTTGCCCATCAGCACCACCTCGCACTTGGTCTCCAGCGCCCGCTGGGCGGCGACCGTGTCGGTGGAGAAGTAGGGCAGGCCGGCGCCGGCGCCGAAGATGACGACGCGGCCCTTCTCGAGGTGGCGGATGGCGCGGCGCGGGATGTAGGGCTCCGCGACCTGGCCCATCGTGATGGCGGTCTGCACGCGGGTCTCGACGCCCTCCTTCTCGAGGAAGTCCTGCAGCGCCAGGCAGTTCATGACGATGCCGAGCATGCCCATGTAGTCGGCGCGAGCGCGGTCCATGCCGGCCTGCTGCAGCTCGGCGCCGCGGAAGAAGTTGCCACCGCCGGTGACGATGGCGACCTGCGTGCCGGCGCGCTGCAGCTCGGCGACCTCCTGCGCGATGCCGCGCACGACGTCGATGTCGACGCCGACCGAGCCGCCGCCGAACACCTCGCCCGAGAGCTTGAGCAGAACCCGCTTGTACGCCGTCATCCGATGCCCCGTCCCGTCGCCTGTCGGTCGATCCGGGCCGCCCGGCGACCCCGGCCGAACCTACCCGCCCGCCGCCTCGCGCAGAAACCCGGTTGCGGCCCGGCCCGTCACGCCCGAGGGTCGGGCGGGTGACCACCTCGCCCGGCCCCGCCGACGGCCGTGCCGGCATCGACGCCGCCCTGGTACGCCGCCTCGTCGCCGAGCAGCACCCGCGGTGGGCCGACCTGCCGGTGGCACCTGTCCCCCGCGACGGGCACGACAACCGCACCTACCGGCTCGGCGACGAGCTGGTGGTGCGCCTGCCCACCGCCGACGGCTACGCCCCCTCGGTCGCGAAGGAGCACACCTGGCTCCCCGTGCTCGCCCCTCACCTGCCGGTGGCGGTGCCCGAGCCGGTGGCGCTCGGCGAGCCGTCGGCGCTGTTCCCCCGCCCCTGGTCGGTACGCCGCTGGATCCCCGGCGAGGCCCTCGACCGGGCGTCGGTTCCCCAGCAGCTGCTCGCGCGCGACCTCGCCGACACCCTGGTCGCCCTGCGCGGCGTCGACGCCGCAGGCGGTCCGCCGGCGGGGGTCGACACCTTCCACCGCGGCGGCTCGCTGTCGGCGTACGACGCGGAGGTGCGGGCCGCCGACGAGCGGTTGGCGGCCGGCGGCCTGCAGGTGTGGGAGGAGGCGCTGTCGAGCCACTGGGACCGGGATCCGGTGTGGTTCCACGGCGACGTGGCCGTCGGCAACCTGCTGGTGCGTGACGGCCGGCTCCGCGCACTCATCGACTTCGGCACCTTCGGCACCGGCGACCCCGCGTGCGACCTCGTGATCGCGTGGACCCACCTGCACGACGGGCCTCGGGACGCCTTCCGCGAGCGGGTCGGGCTCGACGACGCCACCTGGGCGCGGGCGCGGGGCTGGGCGCTGTGGAAGGCCCTCGTGACCGTCGCCCCCGGCCACGGCGACGCCGACGAGCAGCGGCGCCAACGTCGTGCCCTCGACCTGCTGCTCAGCGGGGCATGACACGACGAGGGGCGCCGTCCTCGCGGACGACGCCCCTCGTGGGTGCTGCGGGACCAGGCGCTCAGGCGCCGACCTCGAAGCGCGCGAAGCGCTTGACGGTGACGCCGGCGTCGGCGAGCACCGCCTTGACGGTCTTCTTGCTCTCGGAGACCGACGGCTGCTCGAGCAGCACGACCTCCTTGAAGAAGCCCTGCAGACGCCCCTCGGCGATCCGCTCGATGACCTGCTCCGGCTTGCCCTCCTCGCGCGCGGTGGCGGCGCCGATCTCGCGCTCCTTCTCGACGAGGTCGGCCGGCACCTCCTCGCGGGTGAGGTACTGCGGCTTCATCGCGGCGATCTGCATGGCCACGCCACGAGCGGCGTCGGCGTCGCCGCCGTCGTACTCGACCAGCACGCCCACGGCGGGCGGCAGGTCGGCGGCGCGCTTGTGCAGGTAGGTGACCGACTGGCCGTCGAAGTAGGCGACGTCGCCCAGCTCGATCTTCTCGCCGATGGTGACCGCGAGGTCCTCGACGACCTGGCCGACGGTCTTGCCGTCGAGCTCGACCGCCTTGAGGGCGTCGACGTCGGCCGCCTGGGCGGCGTCGGCCGCCGCGGCGATCTTCTGGGCCGCGGCGATGAAGTCGTCGTTCTTGGCGACGAAGTCGGTCTCGCTCTTGAGCTCGACCAGGGCGCCGCCGGCGTTGGCGACCAGCCCGGAGGTGGCCTCGCGCTCGGCGCCGCGCTTGGCGGCCTTGGCGGCACCCTTGACCCGCAGCACCTCGACGGCCTTGTCGAAGTCACCGTCGGTCTCGGTGAGCGCCTTCTTGCTGTCCATCATGCCCGCGCCGGTGAGGTCGCGGAGCTTCTTGACGTCGGCGGCGGTGATCGCCACGCTCACGCCTCCTTGTTCTCGTCGGTGGACTCGGTCTCGGCAGCCTCGGGGGCAGCCGCGGCGGCCTCGGGAGCAGCCTCGGCGGCGGGCTCCTCGGTGCTGCCGGCGGCGGCGTCGGCGGACGGCGCAGCCTCGGTGGCCTCGGCGGCGGGCGCCTCGGTGGCCTCGCTGGAGGCGCCGGTCGCCTCGGCGGCCGGGGTCTCCTCGGTGGCGGCGTCGCCACCGGTGGCGGCCACGGCGGCCTGGTCGGCCTCGCCCTGGAGCAGGTCGCGCTCCCAGTCGGCCAGCGGCTCGGCCGACGCGTCGTCGCCACCGCGGGCGCCGGAGCGGGAGATGAGCCCGTCGGCCACGGCGTCGGCGATGACGCGGGTCAGCAGCGAGACGGCGCGGATGGCGTCGTCGTTGCCCGGGATCGGGAAGTCGACCTCGTCGGGGTCGCAGTTGGTGTCGAGGATGCCGATGATCGGGATCCGCAGCTTGCGGGCCTCCTCGACCGCCAGGTGCTCCTTCTTGGTGTCGACGATCCAGACCGCGCTCGGGGTGCGGCTCATGTCGCGGATGCCGCCGAGGGTCTTGTCGAGCTTGTCGCGCTCCCGCTTCATCTGCAGGAGCTCCTTCTTGGTGCGACCGGAGCCCGCCACGTCGTCGAAGTCGACGTCGTCGAGCTCCTTGAGGCGGTTGATCCGCTGGTGCACGGTCTGGAAGTTCGTCAGCATGCCGCCCAGCCAGCGCTGGTTGACGAAGGGCATGCCCACGCGGGTCGCCTGCTCGGCGATCGCCTCCTGGGCCTGCTTCTTGGTGCCGACGAACATGATCGTGCCGCCCTTGGAGACGGTGTCCTTGATGAACGCGTACGACGCGTCGATGTAGGACAGCGACTGCTGCAGGTCGATGATGTAGATGCCGTTGCGCTCGGTCATGATGAAGCGCTTCATCTTGGGGTTCCACCGGCGGGTCTGGTGCCCGAAGTGGACGCCGCTCTCGAGGAGCTGGCGCATGGTGACGACTGCCATCTGCTTCTTCCCGTGTCGAGACTCCCGGCGCGCGCACGCGTCGGAGGTCGTTGTCTTCAGTTGCCGCAGGTGCCCCCACGCCGTGGTGGGGGGGTGTCCTGCCCTGGCGTCCGTGCGAGCGACCCGCCCCGCTGCGGCGTGGTGCCGCGACGGGGACCGTCGGGTGCTCGCCCACGTGGCCACGAGGAGCGGGACTCCTCGTGCGCGGTCACGGGCGCGCGAAGTCAGCCCGAGGTGGGCTGCTGGAGCCAGTGTAGGCCGGGCGCGCTGCCCCCACCAATCCGCGCCGTCGTCCCCGGCCCGGCACCTGGGCTGGTCGAGGTACCCGACCCCCCGGCCTGGGCTGGTCGAGGTGCCCGCGCCCCCGGCGAGGGCCTCGAGACCCCCGCACCCGAGGCAGGCGCCCACCTCGCCGGGTCTTGCGGCTCGTCGCCGGCGGGGACGCACCACGGGCGTCCACAGGCCCCGCTGACCGGGCGTCGTCCACAGCCGGCCCCCGGGCGTACGCCGCCGTACCCCGCGCGGACGCAGGGTGGCGGGGTGCCTCGCGCCCTGCTCCCCGCCCTCGTCGTCGCCGCCGTCCTCGCGCTCGTGCTCCCGCTGCCGGCGGGCAGCGCGGCTCCCGACCCCGGACCGGTGCCGGTCGGCGAGGGAGCGTGGCCCCTCCAGCCGCGGCCACGCGTCGTGACCGGTTTCGACCCACCCGACGAGCGCTGGGGGCGCGGGCACCGCGGCGTCGACCTGGCGGGGCGACCGGGAGTCCCGGTGCGGAGCGCCCTGCCCGGCCGGGTGGCGTACGTCGGCACCATCGCCGGTGTCCCCGTGGTCAGCGTGCAGCACGGGCCACTGCGCACCACCTACCAGCCGGTGGTCGCCTCGGTGGCGGTCGGCGACCGGGTCGCTCGCGGCGGCGTGCTCGGACGCCTGGTGCGCGCGGGGAGCCACTGCTTCCCCGGGGCCTGCCTGCACTGGGGTCTCAAGCAGGGGCCCGACTACCTCGACCCGCTGCTGCTCGTCGGCGGCGGTCCGGTGCGGCTGCTGCCGCTCGACGGCTCGGCGACGGCACCGTCGGCGCGCACCGGCGTGCTGCCCACGCGGGTCGCCCCGTTGCCCCCCGGCGTCGCCTGACCCTCAGGCGCGGGGGTGGCCCTGGCGGTACGCCGCTCGCAGCCGCTCGCTGCTGACGTGCGTGTAGACCTGCGTCGTGGCGAGCGAGGCGTGCCCGAGCAGCTCCTGCACCGTCCGCAGGTCGGCCCCGCCCTCGAGCAGGTGGGTCGCGGCGGTGTGCCGGAGGCCGTGAGGCCCGAGGTCGGGCGCGTGCGGCACCTCGGCGACGCGGTCGTGCACCATCGCGCGCACCACGCGGGCGTCGACGCGACGTCCACGGGCGCCCAGGAAGAGCGCTCCCCCCGCACCTGGGACGAGCAGCTCCGGTCTCACCCGGAGCCAGCGGTCGAGCGCCCGCGCGGCGGGGACGCCGTACGGCACGGTGCGCTCCTTGCGCCCCTTGCCGAGCACCCGCACGACCCGACGCTCGTGGTCGAGGTCGTCGACGTCGAGGCCGCACAGCTCGCCGACCCGGATGCCGGTGGCGTAGAGCAGCTCGAGCACCGCGACGTCGCGCAGCCCGACCGCGCTGCCGTCGTCGGCGCGTGCGGCAGCGGCCTCGAGCAGCGCCCGGGCCTCGCCGGCGCTGAGCGCGGCCGGCAGGGGACGCGTGCGCTTGGGCGACCCGAGCGAGGCGCCCGGGTCGGCGGCGATCCGGCCGGTGCGGTGCGCCCAGGCGGTGAAGACCCGGACGGCCGTCGCCCGACGTGCCAGCGTGGTGCGGGCCCGGCCCCGGGTCTGCTGGTTGGCCAGCCAGCTGCGCAGCGTGCGCAGCTCGAGGTCGTCGAGCCGCGTCGCCCCCATCCGGGCGGCGTGCTCGAGCATGCCGGTCAGGTCACCGAGGTAGGCGCGCACCGTGTGGGGCGTGAGGTCGCGCTCGGCGACGAGGTGGCGCTCGTACGCCCCCAGCACCTGCGCGAACGCCTCGGGCAACACCTCGCCCTCGACGTCTGCCCGCTCCACCACCTCGTCACGGTAGGACGCGCGGGCCCGGCCGACCGGGAGGCGGGCCGGGACACTAGTGGGACGTGCCCACCTCGTCGCCCTGGCGCCACTCGCCGCTGGCGTGCTCGACGAAGCCGAGGCGGTGCAGGGCGGCGAGGGCGCGATCGGCAGCGGCGCGGCTGACCCCGGCCGTGGCGGCGATGCTGGCGGTCGGCGCCCACCGCACCAGCGGCACCGCCTCGAGCACCACCGCCTGATCGGGCGGCAGCCGGTCGCGGGGGCGCTCGGGCTCGCGGAGCTCCTCCGGCAGGTGCGCACCCATGGGGCCGACCACCTCGAGCACCTCCTCGCCGCGGGTCACGAGCACCGCGTCGCGGGTGCGCAGCATCTGGTGCACCCCCTGGGACTGGGCGCTGGTGACGGGGCCGGGCACCCCCATGAGCACCCGCCCCAGCCCGCTGGTCCAGCTCGCGGTGTTGAGCGCGCCGCTGCGCGCCGCCGCCTCGACGACCACGGTGCCGCGTGCCAGCGCCGCGATGAGGCGGTTGCGCACCAGGAACCGTGGCCGCGTCGGGGGCAGGCCGGGCGCCACCTCCGACACCACGAGGGCGGTGGCCGCGAGGTGCTCGATCATGGCGGTGTGGGCCCGCGGGTAGGCCCGGTCGGCGCCACAGGCGAGCACCGCGACGGTCGTGCCCCGGGCGGCGACCGCACCCCGATGGGCGGCGTAGTCGATCCCGAAGGCGGCGCCGGAGATGGTCGTCCAGCCCTCGCGGGCGAGCGTGCCGACGACCTCGGCCGTGACCGCGTCGCCGTACGACGAGGACGAGCGGGAGCCGACGACGGCCACGGCCCGCTCGACGGCTTCGTCGAGCCGCAGCGGGCCTCGGCACCACAGGCCGACCGGCACGCCGCCGCGGTCCTGCTGCGGCGGGCAGCGGGCGAGGTCGTCGAGCACACCCGGCCACTCGTCGTCGCCAGGCACCACGAAGCGCATCCCGGCCGCCGCCGCCCGCTCCAGCACGACGGCCGGGTCGACCGCCGTCATCCGCGCGACGTAGGAGTCGGCGGCCTGCTGCCCGGGCTGCTCGGTCAGCATCCGCAGCAGCGCCTCGGCGCCGAACCGGGCGACGTTGTCGGTCAGCCGCGGCAGGCCGGCCTCGCCACCCACCGAGACCCGCACCCGGGCAAGACGCTCCCGCTCCGACGGGGCGCTCATGCCGGCACCCGGGTGCCGGGGCGACGATAGGAGGCCGACAGGAGCGGCTGGCCGCGGCGCAGGCGCAGCGCCACCTCGAGGTCGTCGTCGCCGGGCCGGACCCGCCCGGCGAGGTCGGCCAGGGTCCAGGCGACCCGGTGCACCCGCACCGCGCCGCGACGGGTGAGCCGACCGCGCAGCACGACGTCCTCGAGCCGGGCCGTGGCCGACGGCGTCATCGGCTGCTCGTCCCGCAGCCACGGCCCGGGGGCGTGTGCGTTGAGGCGCCACGACAGGCCCTCGTGCCGGCGCGCCTGCCGCAGCCGTGCCTCGGTGACCCGGGCGCGCACCGTCGCGGTGTCCTCGACCGGCTCGAACGGCACGGGGGCGTCGGACCCGCTCGGCAGCGGCTCGACGAAGCGGGTGATGTCGATGCGGTCGGCGATCGGGCCGGAGATCTTCGCGCGGTAGTCGCGACGCACCTGCTCCGAGCAGGTGCAGCGGCCCGTCGGGGCGTGGGGGTGGTACTCGCCGCAGCGGCACGGGTTGCAGGCGAACACCAGCATCGAGCGGGCCGGGAAGACGGCGTCCTCCTCGCCCCGCGCGATCGAGATCTCGCCGGTCTCGAGCGGCTCGCGCAGCGCCTCGATGACGTCGGTCGGGAACAGCGGGAACTCGTCGAGGAAGAGCACCCCCAGGTGGGCCCGGCTGACCTCGCCGGGGCGGACCCGACCGGTGCCGCCGCCGAGCAGTCCGCTGCGCGACGCCGAGTGGTGCGGCGAGCGGTACGGCGGCCGCACGATCCGCTTGGACCCGGCGGCGAGCACGCCGCTCAGCGAGTGCACGGCGGTCAGCTCGAGCGACTCCTGCGGATCGAGGTCGGGCAGCAGCCCGGGGATCCGCTCGGCGATGGTGGTCTTGCCCGAGCCCTTGGGGCCGGTGAGCATCACGTGGTGGCCGCCCGCGGCGGCCACCTCGACGGCGAAGCGGGTGTCGGGGATGCCGAGCACGTCGCGGAGGTCGTGCTCCTCCATGCGGTCGTCGCCGCGCCACGACAGCAACGGCGCGCCGGTCACGGGCTCGACCGGCGGTGCCTCGGGCACGGGCTCGCCCGCCATCAGCGCGACGACCTGCCCGAGCGAGCGGACGCCGAGCACCTCGAGGTCCTCGACCATGCGCGCCTCGTCGACCTGTGGCTCCGGCACCAGCACGCGGCGCACGCCGCGGGCGTGGGCGGCCATCACCATCGGCAGCACCCCCGGCACGCAGCGCACCCGGCCGTCGAGGGTGAGCTCGCCGATCATCACGACCTCGCGCAGGGCCGCGGTCGGGATGCTGCCGTCGGCGGCCGCCAGCACGGCGCAGGCGATGGCCAGATCGAAGTGCGAGCCGCGCTTGGGCAGGTCGGCGGGCGACAACGAGATCGTGACGCGCTTGGTGTTGGGCCAGCGGCGCCGCTCGGACTCGAACACGGTGTTGCCGACCGCTGCCTTGCAGCGGTCGCGGGCCTCGTTGATCGACACGTCGCCCCGTCCGACGAGCACGGTCGCGACCACGCCGTCGGACAGGTCGGCCTGCACGTCGACGAGGTGGCCGACGGTGCCCTGCAGCGCGACGGTGCGGGTGGTGCCGACCGACATCAGGCCACGCCCCGCAGGTGGGTGACCGTGGGCCGCCCGGGCCCCGACAGCAGCACGCCGACCACGTCGACGCGCAGCTCGCGCTGCGCGAGGTCGTGGGCTGCCAGCCAGCGGGTGCCGAGGTGGCGCAGCCGCTCGGCCTTGACGTCGCCGACGGCCTCGACGGGGTGCCCCCCGACGGCGCGGCTGCGGGTCTTGACCTCGCAGACCACGACGACGTCGCCGTCGGCACGTCGCTCGATGAGGACGAGGTCGACCTCACCGAGGTCGCAGCGCCAGTTGCGGTCGACCACGGTGAGGCCGGTCTCGGACAGGTGCCGGGCGGCGACGCGCTCGCCGTAGCGGCCGAGGCTCTTGTTGCGGGCAGCGGACATGGCGCCATCCCAGCCCGCACGGCCGCGTCGTGGGGCGGGCGCGAGAGATCCTGTGGACGACACGCCGCGGGGTGCCGCCTGTGGACGCCGAGGGTGCGTCGCAGAGCGGTCCCCGGCGGTCAGTCGATCAGCCGGACCGGGTCGCCCTCGATCGTCGCGTTCCAGGTCGTGAAGTCACGGACCTGACCCTTGAGCTTGACCTCGACCTTGAACCAGCAGCCGGAGCTCGAGGCGTCGTTGCACCGGTACTTGGAGTGGATCGGGATGTCGATGCGTTGCACACGGCCGTTGTTCTTCTGGTTCGTGACGGTGAACAAGCAGCTCTTCGAGCTCAGGCCCGCCCCTGCGTTGCCCCCGCTGGAGCGGCACCCGTCCTTCGGCCACGGGTCGCTCCTCACCTCGGCCGGGATCTCGGTGTCGTTCGGCAGGCGGATCTGCACGGTGCCCTCGTCGCCGTCGGTGTCGGCCGCGTCGAAGAAGAAGAAGGTGATGTAGCGACCCGCCGAGCCCGAGGGCACCCTGATCAGGTTGAACGAGGTCGGGGTCGTGGCCTGGTTGCTCGAGTTGACGAAGATCGGCATCCGTTCGTACCCGGCGACCGACAGCCGCTGCCGGTCCGTGTTGCTGCCTCCCACCGGGACCGCGCGGATGCCGAAGGTGTTGTTGCCGTCGCCCGTCTCGGAGTTCGGCTGCGCCGACCACACCGTGGCGTCTCCGTCGGACACCAGTGACGACCAGCCGCTCGTGTTCGCCTTCTGCTTGGACGTCACGAAGGCCACGTTCGTGCGCACCTGCAGGTAGTAGTCCCCCGCCACGGTGGGCGTGAACTGGCACATCTGGGTCCAGTTGTGGAATCCCTGGGCGACCTGGTCGTTGTAGGCGCTGTCGCCCTTCTTCAGGATGCGCTTCTGGTTGGCGTCGGAGTACCCCGCGAGGTCGAACGGGCGGTACTGCTTCACGCAGCCGGCCCCGCTCATCACCGACCCCTTGAGGGGGTTCTTCGTCTCGGTCGGGGTCCGGAGCGCGAAGGAGGTCGTGAAGCCCATGGAGCTGGAGGACGCGCGTCCCCCGGCACGAGCATCACCGTTGCAGTACGGCGCCTGGGTCGCGGACAGCGAGGTGCTGCTGCTCGAGTACCGGTTCTTCCCGTCGGTCGTGACGTAGTCGTTCATGTTGTTGTCGAAGGACGAGGCCGGCGCCAGCCCCGAGCACGTGTAGTCACCGCTGTTGACGAACGCGGGGTCGTAGAGCTGCAGGCTGATCGGCTTCGCGCTCCCGGTCGACGGGATGTACTCGGGCGCGACCCTGACCACCCAGAAGTGACCGTGCTTGCCGCCGCGCCCCGTGGACGGGTCGTACTCCGCGTTGCGGCTCGTCGCGGCGCAGACGTCGACCAGGGTGACGGCGTCGCAGTAACGGTTCATGTAGCGGTCACCGTTCTGCTTGTTGGTGTCGACGCCCTGGATGCCCGCCCAGAACTGCGGGGCACTGGTGTCGCAGTTCGACAACCCCGACGCCCGGGCGGAGGAGGCCGCCACCGTCGATCCCGAACGGGGTTGCGGACTGCTCGATCCGGCACCGGCACCGGGCTCGTTGCCGAAGGTGTTGCACGGGCTGCCCATGGGCGCGGGACCCTGGTAGTCCGCGACGGCCGTCTGCCCGATCCGCGTGCGGTCGACGCCGATGACCTGCCCGAACTGGTTCGCGCGGGTGGCGACGATGCTGACCTTGAGCTCGGTGGACCGGTCGGTCGTCGACACCGACACCTCCGCGGCCTGGGCACCCTGCGGACAGGCCGAGGCCGGCAGCTGGGTCCCGCAGAACCCGTTCTGCGCCGCCACCTCGAGGGCCCGGGCGCGAGCCGCGTCGAGGTCCTGCGGGAGGTACGGCACCCCTGCCAGGGCGGCCGCGTCGGCGGCGCGCTGCGCGTCCTCGCGGGTGACGTACCAGAAGCCGGTGTCGACGGCGATGGCGAGCAGCGCCACCAGCACCGCGCTGACGAAGGCGGCGCCGACAGCGAGGGCGAAGCCCTCCTCACCCCGTCGGCGACGAGGACGCAGCACGAGGAGCCGCCGCAGCGGCGTCGGCGCGGTCACGGCGTCGTCCGGAGCCGTTGGCCGCAGGTCTCGTAGGGCAGTGGCTCGAAGCGCATCACCGCACGACTGCCCATCGTGATGCCGTCGCCGAAGAACCCGGTCACCGGCCGGCTGTCGGCGTTGAGGTAGACGCCGACGCTGTCGAGGGGGGACGTCGCCGTCCCCGGGAAGCACGCGCTGATCCTCGCGGAGTCCCAGTAGCCCGAGCGCCACCGGAAGCCGTTGGCGGCGGCGTCCCAGACGAACATGACGCAGTTGGCGATCCCCCGGCAGCTGGTCGGCATCGCGGAGCCGGCCGCCTGGGTCCCCGGCATGCCGCTGGCGTTGGCCTTGTACACGAGGAGGTAGTTGATCTGGTCGGGAGCCATGGCCGACCCGGCGTGCTGCACGGCGTCCGCGGCCATCTGGGCGAGCTGCGGGGTCGTGCTGGGGGCGCACGGGGGCAGGTCGGCGTCGCCGATGCCGCAGGAGGTGCTCAGCGCGTCGCCGTCACCCGCGCCGGTGGAGGCGATCCTCACCCCGGTCCGGCTCAGCGACGAGACGCTGGCGTAGTCGCGGACCGCGAACGCCGTCTCGACCAGGGCGAGCAGGATCCCCGCGAGGAGCATCACCACCAGGGCAGCCTCGACCGCCACGGCACCGCTCTCGTCGCGGCGACGCGATCCTCGGCGCAGCGGGGGACGCACCGGTGACCACCGTCCTTCCAGGTCACCGACGACGGTAGGAGGCAATCAGTCCGAAATGGGGCGTTTCGACAAAATCGTCCTCAGATGCTCAGGACTTGGGGGGCTCCATGTCGGCCTGGGCGAGCTCCTCGACGTTGACGTCCTTGAAGGTGAGCACCTTGACGTTCTTGGCCAGCCGCCGCGCGGGGCGGTACATGTCCCACACCCAGGCGTCGGTCATGGTGACCTCGAAGAACACCTCGCCGGTCTCGCTGCGCGCCTTCACGTCGACCTGGTTGCACAGGTAGAAGCGGCGGTCGGTCTCGACGACGTACTTGAAGATGCCGACCACGTCGCGGTACTCGCGGTAGAGGTCGAGCTCCATCTCGGTCTCGTAGCGTTCGAGGTCCTCGGCGCTCATCTGCTCACCTCGTGCAGCTGGGGGACGGACGCCCGCATCGTCGCAGCCCCGCGGTCGGGGGCCGCGAGCAGGTCGAGCAGAGGGTCGAGGGCCAGCGGCTCGGGGTCGACCATCCCGGCGGCCCGTCGCACGTTGACGAAGCGCATCCGGTGCTCGGGGCACGGCCCGTGCTGCGCCAGGGCCGCCGCGTGCTCGTCGGTGATGTAGCCCTTGTGGGTGCGGAAGTCGTAGGCCGGGAAGTCGTCGTGCAGCTCGCGCATGAGCCGGTCGCGGGTCACCTTCGCGACGACCGAGGCGGCGGCGATGCACGCGGCCACCCGGTCGCCCTTCCACACCGCGAGGCCCGGCACGCCGAGGCCGTCGACGGGGAAGCCGTCGGTCAGCACGTACGCCGGCCTCGTCGCGAGGCGGGCGAGGGCCCGGCGCAGCGCCTCGATGTTGGCGACGTGCATGCCGAGCCGGTCGCACTCGCCGGGCGGCACCACGACGACCGACCAGGCCAGTGCCCGGCGGACCACCTGCGCGTAGCAGCGCTCGCGCGCGGCGGGCGTGAGCAGCTTGGAGTCCGCGAGCTCGGGCACCTGGCCGGCGCGACCGTCGGGCAGCACCACGGCGGCGGCGACCAGGGGCCCGGCACAGGCTCCGCGGCCCGCCTCGTCGACGCCCGCGACGGGCGCGAGGCCGACACGACGCAGGGCACGCTCGTAGCCGTGCAGGCCCGCGTCGCGACGCACGGTCGCACCCCGCGGGAGCGTGGTCACCCGCGACCCTCCCCCGCACCCGCTGAGGGGGCGGGCACGCCGTCGAACACCCCCGGACGGTGGATGATCTCGGCGCGGTCCCACGGCCACACGAGGGCGAAGACCTTGCCGACGACGAGGTCGTCGTCGACGAAGCCGCCCCCCGGGCCGCCCGTGTGGGCGCGGGAGTCGGCGGAGAACGGGCGGTTGTCGCCCATCACCCACAGGTAGCCGTCGGGCACGGTCTTGTCGAAGGGCTCGTCGGAGGGCGCCACGCCCTCCGGCAGGTAGGCGCGCTCGTCGAGCGGGTCGCCGTTGACCGTGATGCGGCCGTCGCCGTCGCAGCACACGATCCGGTCACCGCCGACGGCCATCACCCGCTTCACCAGGTGCCCGCCCGTCGGGTAGAGACCGACCTGCTCGAGCAGCTGGGTGAAGGCGTTGGTCGCGCCGCCGGTGTCGGCGGCACCCAGCCACCCACCGGGGTCCTGGAAGACCACGAGTTCGCCCCGCTGGGGCGACCCGCCGCCCCAGTAGGACACCTTCTGCACCAGGATCCGGTCGTTCTCGACGAACTGCGGCTCCATCGAGGGCGACGGGATGTAGAACGCCTGGAGGAACAGCGCCTTGATCACGACGGCCAGGGCCAGGGCGATGCCCAGGAGGACGATCGACTCGAGCCAGAGCGGCATCGGCTTCTTGTCCGCTCGCCCGCGGCGACCGGGTCGACCACGGGTGGCTGTCTCGTCGACGTCGGTCACGCCGCGAGCCTACGTCGCACGGACATGCGCGGGACCCCGAGTCCTGGAGGCGGGCCCGCTCAGGCCTCGCGGCGCTCCTTGATCTTGGCCGCCTTGCCCCGCAGGTTGCGCAGGTAGTAGAGCTTCGCGCGACGCACGTCACCGCGGGTGACGACCTCGATCTTCTCGAAGATGGGCGAGTGCAGCGGGAAGGTGCGCTCGACGCCGACGCCGAAGGAGACCTTGCGGACGGTGAAGGTGCGGCCGAGGCCGGAGCCCTGCACCTTGATGACCACGCCCTGGAAGACCTGGACGCGCGAGCGGTTGCCCTCGACGACCTTGACGTGCACCTTGACGGTGTCGCCGGCGCGGAAGGCGGGGTTGTCGTCGCGCAGCTGGTCGGAGCTGAGCGTGTCGATGACGTTGGTCATGGTCTCTCCTCGGGGCTGCCACAGGTCAGCCGCGGCATCGCGGTGAAGGTCAGGACGGGCCGCGGCGGTGCCGATGAGGGCCGGTCCGGTCGTTCCCCCTGTGGCAGGAGACCGGGCCGCGCGGGCCAAGGGGTGATTCTGCCACGGCGCCCGATCCCCCGGCCAATCGAGCGGCCGGTCGAGCGGTCTCAGCGCCGCTTGGTCAGCGTCACTGCCCCGTCGGGCGCCGGCAGGTCGCGACGCAGGCGGTAGCCGGCCCGGCGGTAGCGCCGCAGGTTGGACTCCGAGCGGGCGCCGGTGACGAGCCGGAAGCCGGTCGCCTCGGGCGGCGCCGCCTGCTCCGCGGCGCCGAGCAGCAGCCGTCCCAGCCCGCGCCCGCGCAGGTCGGGAGCGACCATCAGCCGGCCGACCTCCCAGGTGTGCCCGTCGGGCTCCAGCCGGCCGCGCACCGCGCCGACCAGCCGTCCCTCCGCGCGCAGCACCAGCGTCGACCAGTCCCCCAGCCACGCCACCACGTCGTCGAGCGACTCGTGCAGCGGCGGGATGAGCACCTCGGGGTTGGCCTGCTGCTCGGTCACCCAGCAGGCCAGCTGCAGCGTGAGCAGCTCGCCCGCGTCGGCCCGGCGGGCGCCCCGGAGATCAGCCCGGAGGTCGGCCCCGACCTCGCCCACCTCGACCACGGCGGCGGGGTGCAGCAGGTCGGGCCGCACCCGCGCCGTACGACGCTGCGCCTCGCGGTGGCGCCACGCGGCGATCGCGGCGTGGTCGCCGGAGAGCAGGACCGCCGGCACCTCCAGCCCGCGCCACGCCGCCGGCTTGGTGTAGACGGGGGCCTCGAGCAGGCCGGCGTTGTGCGACTCCTCGGCCAGCGAGGCGGCGTTGCCCATGAAGCCGGGCAGCAGCCGGCACACGGCCTCGAGGACGACCAGGGCGGCGACCTCGCCGCCGTTGAGGACGTAGTCGCCGATCGAGACCTCGCGCACCTCGAGCCGGCGCGCGGCGTCGTCGGCGACCCGCTGGTCGATGCCCTCGTAGCGGCCGCAGGCCACCACCAGGTGCTGGCGGTTGGCGAGCTCGGCGGCCAGCGCCTGGGTGAGCGGCTCGCCGGCCGGGGTCGGGACCAGCAGGGTCACGCCGTCCGGGGCCAGCTCGTCGAGCGCCTCGCCCCACGGCTCGGGCTTCATGACCATGCCCGCGCCACCACCGGCCGGGGTGTCGTCGACGGTGCGGTGACGGTCGTGGGTCCAGCCGCGCAGGTCGTGCACCCCGACCTCGAGCACGCCGGTGCGCTGCGCCTTGCCGAGCAGCGACAGGCCCAGCGGGGCGAGGTAGTCGGGGAAGATCGAGACGACGTCGACGCGCACGGCTCAGGCCTGCTCGTCGGGCGGTGCCAGCAGGCCTGGTCGGTCGTCGACCACGACTCGACCCGCCACGAGGTCGACCTCGGGCACGAGGGCCTGGACGAAGGGGAACAGCACCTCGCCGGCCGGGGTGTCGATGACGAGGAGGTCCTGCGCCGCGGGGTGGTCGACCCGCGCCACGCGACCGACCTCGTCGCCGTCGGTGGTGACCACGAGGAGCCCGAGCAGCTGGTGGTCGTAGAACTCCTCGGGGTCGTCGGGCCGCTCGGTGGCGTCGACGTCGGCCTCGAGCAGCACGCCGTTGAGGGCCTCGGCCGCCGTCCGGTCGCCCACCTCCTCGAAGGTGACCAGCAGCCGGCCCTGGTGGGTGCGGCTGGCGGCCACGGTCAGCGTGCGCTCGCCCGCACGTACGACGGCCCCGACGGCGAATCGCCGTCGGGGCTCGTCGGTGCGGGGCTGGACGGCCACGTCACCACGGATGCCGTGGGCGCGACCGGCACGACCGACCACGACCCGCTCCACGGCGGGGCCGGGGTCGCCCGGTCCTGCGGGGCTCATCGCCTCCGGTCGACGTCGACGAAGTCGACGCGGGCACCGCCCGGGCCGGCCAGCGAGCCGATCACCGTGCGGAAGGCGGTCGCCGTCCGGCCACCGCGCCCGATCACCTTGCCGAGGTCGGAGGGGTGCACCCGAACCTCGAGCACCGAGCCGCGTCGCAGCTGCTTGTCGCTCACCACGACGTCGTCGGGGTGCTCGACGATGCCGCGCACGAGGTGCTCGAGGGCGTCGGCCAGCACCGGGTCAGGCCTTCTCGGTCGACTCGGTCGACTCGCTGGCCTCGGCGGCGGGCGCCTCGGCCGGGGTCTCGGCCGGGGTCTCGGCGGGGGTCTCCTCGGCGGCGGGCGCCTCGGCCTTCGCGGAGGCCTTCTTCTTGGTCACGGCCTCGGCCTTGGGGGCGTTGGCGGCGTCCTTGAGCGCCTCGTTGAAGATCTCGGTCTTGTCGCGCTTGGCCTCGCGGGTGCGCAGGGTGCCCTCGGCACCCGGCAGGCCCTTGTACTTCTGCCAGTCGCCGGTGACCTTGAGGATGGCCTCGACGGCCTCGGTCGGCTGCGCGCCGACACCGAGCCAGTACTGCGCGCGGTCGGAGACCACGTCGATGAAGGAGGGCTCCTCCTTGGGGTGGTACTTGCCGATCTCCTCGATCACGCGGCCGTCCCGCTTCTTGCGGGAGTCGACGACGACGACCCGGTAGTACGGCTGGCGGATCTTGCCCATGCGCTTGAGGCGAATCTTGACGGCCACGAGTGTGGTGTCTCCTTGGATGTCTGCGTGGTGGTGGGACGCCGCGCCCGTGTGGGGACGGGGGCCGCGTGGTCCGATGGCGTGCACCGCCCGGTTGAGAGGGACCGGCAGCGCACGACTCAGCGAGCGATTCTGCCACGGGCGTGCCGGGTCGGCTAAATCGGTGCCACCATGCCGCATGGCCCAGCCGCCGTACCAGCCGCCGTACCCGCCTCCCCACCAGCCGCCCCCGCCCGGCCACCCGTCGGCGTACGCCGCCCGCCCGGCGAAGCCGCGGCCTCGACGGCGCTGGTTCGTGGTCGGGGCGCTGCTGCTCCTCGCGGCGGTCGTCACGTTCGGCGTCGGGCTCGCGACGACGATCGGCGGCGCCACGCAGACCGACGCCGTCGTCGACGCCACCTCGGGCGCGGTCGAGGTCGGCGTCGAGGTCGGTGCGGAGCGGATGCTCTACGTGCCCGAGTCCCTGCCACCCCCGGCCTGCCGGCTCACCGACGCCGAGGGACGTGACCTGCCGCTGCGGTCGTCGGCGCTCAGCACCACGGTCACGGCCGACGGCCGCACCTGGCTCGGGGTCGGCACCTTCACGAGCACGACCCCGGAGGTGAGCGTCGACTGCCAGGGCAGCGCCGAGGGGATCCCGGTACGCATCGGCGCCCCCCTCGGGGGCGGCTTCGTCGCGGGACTCCTGCTGACGATCCTCGGCCCGATGGTGCTCGGCCTCGCCGGGCTCGTCGTGCTCGTGGTGACCACGGTGCTGTGGTTCAGCCGTCCACCGCGGTCGGCCTGACCCCGCGCACGACCGTCGCCCCGAGGTCGGGCCGCTCGACCACCGTCGCGGCGAGCCCCGCCGCTGCGCACGCAGCCGACGTGCCGTCGACCAGCGCCCCGCTGGTCTCGACGAGGAGCACCCCGGCCGGCGACAGCCAGTCCGGAGCCGTCGCGGCGACCCTGCGGTGGAGGGCGAGCCCGTCGGACCCGCCGTCGAGGGCGACCCGGTGCTCGTGGTCACGGGCCTCGCGCGGCATCATCGCGAGCTCGGCAGTCGGCACGTACGGCGCGTTGACGGCGAGCGCGTCGACCCGCCCCAGCAGGCCCCGCGGGAGGGCGTCGTACAGGTCGCCCTCGTGCACCACCGCCAGGTTCAGCCGCGCGCACCCGACGGCGTCGGGGTCGACATCGGCGCCGTGCACCTCGACGTCGGGGCGCCGCGCCGCCACCGCCGCGCCGACCGCCCCGCTGCCGCAGCACAGGTCGACCAGCAGGCCGCCGTCGGGCAGCGCCTCGAGCGCGAGGTCGACCAGGGCGCCGGTACGGCGCCGCGGCACGAAGACCCCTGGCCGCAGCCGCACCCGCACCCCGGCGAAGTCGACGCCTCCCAGCAGCAGCTCGAGCGGCTCCCCCGCCTCGCGACGTGCCACCAGCGCCTCCAGCTCCTCGCCGTCGGCGACCCCGAGCAGCAGCCCAGCCTCCTCCTCGGCGAAGACGCACCCCGCCGCCCGCAGCCGGCCCACGAGCCGTTCCCGCCCTCCCTCACCCGTCGAGCCGCCCTCGCCGGTCGAGCCTGTCGCGACCATCCCGCGCAGGCTCAGGCGACGACCGCGCCTCGGAGCACCACCCGCGTGGGCCGGTGCAGCACGGTCAGGTCGGCGAGCGGGTCGGCGTCGTAGACCACGAAGTCGGCGGTGGTGCCCTCGCGCAGGTGGCCGTCGAGCCCCAGCCACTCGCGGGCACGCCAGCTCGCGGCGCCGAGCGCCGCCTCGGGGCTCATCCCCAGCCCGGCCAGGGCGACGACCTCCCCGGAGAGGTTGCCGTGGCGCGCCACCCCGCCGCCGTCGGAGCCGGCGTACAGCGCGACGCCGGCCTCGTGGGCGGCCATGATCGTGTCGCGCCGGCGGGCGTGCAGGTCGGTCATGGTGGCGGCGTAGTCGGGGAACTTCTCGGCCCCGGCCTCGGCGTACTGCGGGAACTTCTCCAGCTGCATCACCGTCGGCACCAGCGCGACACCGCGCTGCACCATCGAGGCGATCAGGTCCTGCGTCAGGCCGGTGCCGTGCTCGAGGCAGTCGATGCCGGCGTCGATGAGGCCGGGCAGCACCGCGGTGCCGAAGCAGTGCGCCGTCACCTTGGCGCCGTGCTCATGGGCGGCGGCGATGGCCGCGGCGAAGGCCTCCGGCGGGAACGACGGCGTCAGGTCGCCGTCCTCGCGGCTGATCCAGTCACCGACGAGCTTGACCCAGCCGTCGCCCCGCTGCGCCTCCCGGGCGGCGTACGACGCCAGCTCCTCGGGCTCGACCTCGTGGGCGTAGCCGCGGATGTAGCGCTTGGTGCGGGCCAGGTGGCGCCCCGCCCGGACCAGCCGCGGCAGGTCGTCGCGCTCGTGGATCCAGCTGGTGTCGGCCGCCGACCCGCAGTCGCGGATCAGCAGCGCCCCGCCGTCACGGTCGGCGACCGCCTGCTGCTCGGTCTCCTCCTGCGACACCGCCCCGCCGTCGTCGAGGCCGAGGTGGCAGTGGGCGTCGACCAGCCCCGGCACGATCCAGCCCTCCGCGACCGTCTCGGCGCCCGACTGCTTCTCGTACGTGACGTGACCGTCGACCACGAACAGCTCGCGCACCTCGCCGTCGGGCAGGACCGGGCCGGCGTACCTGTGGACCGTCATGCCGCGGACGTTACCGCCGCGGATCACGGCCAGGTGGTGGCAGTGATCCGCGGCGCTGTGGACGGGCCGGAGCTACTTGAGGAACTTGGAGAGGTCACCGAGCTGGGAGAGGTCGACGTCGTCGTCCTTCTGCGACCCGCCGAGCCCGAAGGCCGAGCCGGGGGCTGCGGCGGGCTGCTCGGTGACCTGCTGGGCGCGCTTGGCGGGGTTGCCGGACTTGCGGGCGCCCTTGCCCTTCTTCTTCTGCGAAGCCTGACGGGCACCGGCCTTGCGTCCGCCGCCGGGCATCCCGGGCATGCCGCCCGGCATCCCGGGCATCCCCGGCATGCCGCCCCCGCGGGCCATCTGCTGCATCATCTTGCGGGCCTCGAAGAAGCGGTCGACGAGCGCGTTGACGTCGCTGACCTGTCGCCCCGAGCCCTTCGCGATGCGGGCGCGGCGCGAGCCGTCGATGATCTTGGGGTTGGCCCGCTCGGCGGGCGTCATCGACTGGATGATCGCCTGCACGCGATCGATCTCGCGCTCGTCGAAGTTCTCCAGCTGATCGCGGAACTGCCCCATGCCGGGGAGCATCCCGAGCATCTTCGACAGCGAGCCCATCTTGCGGACCTGCTGCATCTGCTCGAGGAAGTCGTCGAGGGTGAAGTCGCCGCCGGCGAGCTTGTCGGCGGCCTTGGCCGCCTGCTCGGCGTCGAAGGTGCGCTCGGCCTGCTCGATCAGGGTGAGCAGGTCACCCATGTCGAGGATGCGCGAGGCCATCCGGTCGGGGTGGAACAGGTCGAAGTCGCTGAGCTTCTCGCCGTTGGAGGCGAACATGACCGGCTTGCCGGTCATCTTCGCGATCGACAGCGCGGCACCGCCGCGGGCGTCGCCGTCGAGCTTGGTGAGCACGACCGCGTCGTATCCGACGCCGTCGAGGAAGGCCTGGGCCGTGACGACGGCGTCCTGGCCGATCATCGCGTCGACGACGAAGAGCACCTCGTCGGGCTGCACGGCGTCACGGATGTCGGCGGCCTGCTGCATCAGCTCGGCGTCGATGCCGAGCCGGCCCGCGGTGTCGACGACGACCACGTCGTGCAGGGTGCGGCGGGCCTCCTCGATGGCGCGCCGGGCGACCGACACCGGGTCGCCGACCCCGTTGCCCGGCTCGGGGGCGAAGACGGTGACGCCGGCCCGCTCGCCGTTGACCTGGAGCTGGTTGACCGCGTTGGGCCGCTGGAGGTCGGCGGCGACCAGCATCGGGCTGTTGCCCTGGCCCTTCAGCCACAGCGCCAGCTTGGCCGCCAGCGTCGTCTTGCCGGCGCCCTGGAGGCCGGCGAGCATGATGACCGTCGGCGCCGTCTTGGCGAACCGCAGTCGCCGCGTCTCGCCGCCGAGGATCGCGACGAGCTCCTCGTTGACGATCTTGACGACCTGCTGCGCCGGGTTGAGCGCACCGCTCACCTCGGCGCCGCGGGCCCGCTCCTTGACGGCGGCGATGAACTCCTTGACCACGGGCAGCGCGACGTCGGCCTCGAGCAGCGCGAGCCGGATCTCCCGGGCGGTGGCGTCGATGTCGGCCTCGGAGAGCCGACCCTTGCCCCGGAGGTTCTTGAAGGTGTCGGAGAGCCGGTCGGAGAGCGTGGCGAACAAGTTGGGGTGTCCCTCGTGCTGGGGTACGTCGGAGCGGGTCGCGCCGTCGGGGCGACCGAGGTCAGAGCCTAGCCCGGGGTGTGGGCCGCTCAGCCACCCGATCCACCGCCGTACGCCGCCACCAGGGCCTCCCGCACCGCGTGCGCGGCCTGGGCCGCCCGCTCCTCCGACAGCGCGCCGGCGAACTCCTCCTGGACGTAGAACACGTCGACCGCCTGCGGCCCGAGCGTCGAGACGTGGGCGGAGCGCACGGAGACCTCCATCGCGGCCAGGGTCGCGCACACGACGTGGATCAGGCCGGGCCGGTCGTCGCTGCGCACCTCGAGCACGGTGGCGCTCGGCGAGGCCTCGGGCCGCACCCCGACCGTGGGCTCGAGGCGTAGCGGCGCCCCGCGACCGGTGCGGCCGGTGACGTCGAGGCGGCCCTCGACGATGGCCTCGAGCCGCTGCCGCAGCAGCACCTCCTCGAGACCGCGCTCGGCGACCTCCCAGACCGACACGCCGTGGGTGGTGCCGTCGTGGTCCTGCGGCCAGGCGCGCAGCGCCCGCACCGAGACGCGCTGCAGGGCGATCATGGCGGCCGCGTCGGCGAGCAGTCCGATCCGGTCGCCCGAGACGACCGTGACGCGGGCGCCGTCGGCGTGGTCCTCGACGGTGACGCCCACGGCCCGCGGGTCGCGGCGCACCGCCTCGGGCACCGGGACCTCCTCGGTGACGTCGTCGGGCAGCGGCTCGTCGTCGAGCACGGCCGCCGCCCGGCGCACGAGGTCGCGCACCAGCCCGGCCCGCCAGCGCGTCCACGCCTTCTCCGAGGTGGCCAGCGCGTCGGCCTCGGTCAGCGCGGCGAGCAGCTCGAGCTCCTCGCGGTCGCGCAGCTTGTCGGTGACGACCGCGACGGTGGCCGGGTCGTCGGGGTCGCGGGTGGTCGCGGTCTCCGGCAGCAGCAGGTGCCATCGCACCAGGCCGCCGACGAGGTCGACCTCGCGGTCGTCGAAGCCGATCCGGCGCGCGACGGCCCGGGCGACCGGCTCCCCCGCGACGCAGTGCTCGGTCAGCCCGCCCTTGCCGATGTCGTGCAGCAGCGCGGCGACCACCAGCACGTCGGGCCGCGAGACCCGGCGGATCAGCCCCGCCGCGTTCACACAGGTCTCGATCATGTGGCGGTCGACGGTGAAGCGGTGCACCTCGGAGGCGTGCGGCAGCAGCCGCACCCGCTCCCACTCGGGCAGCACCAGCTCGAGCGCTCCGGTCTCCTCCAGCGTCTCCCAGACCGGTCGCAGGCCGGGTCCGGCGGCGAGCAGCCGTACCAGCAGGTCGCGCGCCTCGGCGGGCCACGGGTCGGGCAGCCGGACGCCGTCGCGCACCAGCCGCGACGCGGTGGTGGGCGCCAGCACCAGGTCGCGCTCGGCGGCCTCCGCGGCGGCGCGGAGCAGCAGCAGCGGGTCACTCGCCACCGGGGCCCCGCGGTCGAGCACGACCTCCTCGAACGACACCGCCACCCCCGGCGCGACCGGCCGCAGCTGCGGGCGTCGTACGCCGCTCCGGCCGGGCGCACGGCGGGCGGCGTACGAC
>NZ_BAAHAA010000011.1:0-119350 GCF_054777915.1 Nocardioides marmoraquaticus
GGAACTCTCTCGGGAACGCCTTCGGCATGGTGTACATCCTTCCAGCGCCGACACACATCGACGCAGATCAGATGTCACCGATCAGTGCAGCAGACCCAGACGCACCACGGCTGGACCTACCGACGAGACCGCGACGGCACCTACACCTGGACCAGCCCCACCGACCACACGTACGTCGTCGCCCCCCACACCCGAGCTCCCCTCAGCCACTGAGCCCCGCTGACCCGGCCACCCCCACAGGTGGTCGGGCCACCAGCACGCCCGCACTCCCCGGGCCGTAGACCGAGCCGCGGGACACGGCGAGCGCCCACCTCCTGCTCCCGAGGAGGCTGCGCGGCAACCGTCTCGAAGGGCGAGGCCATGACCCACGCTCCGACCTCGGGTGCGGGGGTCTCGAGGCCCCTGCTCAGAGGTTCGGGGACGGCGACCACCACTACCGCCCCGGGCTGGTCGAGGTGCGAGGAGCGCCAGCGACGAGCCGCGAGACCCCGCGACAGGTGCGCCGACTTCGGGTGCGGCCGCCTCGAGGCCCTCGCCCAGGGGCTCGGGCACCTCGACCACCACCCATGGTCGTGGCGCTGGAAGTCATCGGCCGAGCACGTCGGACAGCGACCGGGCGGGCCGGCCGGTCACCCGCTCCACCTCGCCGGTGACCCCCGCGAAGCTGCCGTCGCGCACGCGCCCGAAGGTCACGACGGTGATGTCGCGCTCGAAGCCGTCGAGGTCGGCGACGACCTCGTCGACCGGGGCGTCGCGGTGGGTGACGGGCGCGTCGGCGTACCGCGACAGCACCGTCGCCGTCTCCGGGAGCGTCAGCGCCTCGGGACCCGACAGCTCGAGCAGCTCGCCGTCGTGCCGACCCGTCAGGAGCGCCACCTCGGCGACGGCGGCGATGTCGTCGGCGTCGATCCAGGACACCTCGCTGCCGTCGCTCGGGAAGGCGAGCTCGCCCCCGTCACGCGCCAGCGGGCCGTAGAAGCGGTCGTCGGTGAAGACCTGGGCGAACCAGCTCGGCCGCAGCGCCGCCCACCGCAACCCGCTGTCGCGCACGGCGGACTCCACCCGCACGGCCCAGCCGTCGAGGCCCGGGTAGTCGGCGAGGCGTTCCGACAGCAGCACCACCCGGACGCCGTCGTCGAGCCGGTGGAGCAGGTCGGCGACCAGGTCGGGGGCATCGGGGCGATCGGGTCGCACGAGGAAGAGCGCGTCGACGCCGTCGGTCGCGGCGACCCAGCCGCCGGGCTCGTCCCAGTCGAAGGCGGTCGGGACCACACCGGGGCCGGAGACCCCGCCGGGACGGGTGCTGCCGCCGCGCACCTCGACCCCGCGTCCGGCGAGGCGCCGCGCGAGCGGCGCCCCCGTCTTGCCCCGTACGCCGGTCACCAGCACGCGCGTCACGTCGCCCATGCCGGGGCCAACGCCGTCGACTCCCCAGTACTTCCGGGCGGTCAGCCCGAGACGAGCACCACGTGCAGCGTGCGGGGGCCGTGGACGCCCTCGACCCGGTCGAGCTCGATGTCGCTGGTGGCCGACGGCCCGCTGATCCAGGTGTGCGGACGACGGGGGTCGAGCAGCGGGAGGGCGTCAGGCACGTCGGCGACGACCTGGTCCTCCCGCACGACGCACACGTGCAGGTCGGGGACGAGCGTGATCGCCCGCCGACCCTGGCCCTCGGCGTGGTCGAGCACGATGGTGCCGGTCTCGGCGATCCCGACACGGGCGAGCGTCACCACGCCGTCGAGCTCGTCGAGCTCCAGCGCCGAGAAGCCGGCGTCGACGACCTGCCCGGGCACCTCGAACCCGAGCCCCTCGGGCACCACGACCCGGCCGTCGGCCGGCAGCGCCTCGGCGACCCGGGCCCCGACCTCGTCGGGCCCGCAGCGCACCACGACCGCCTTGTAGTCGGCGACCCGCTCGGCGAAGTGCCCCACCACGTCGTCGACGGCGGCGATGCGCGGCGACGGCGGCACCTCCTCGACCCGCTCGACGCCCTCGAGCGCGGCACGCACGCGGCCGAGGATGTCCTCGCGCGAGCCCATCAGCGCCGCCCTCCGTCCGTACGCCGCCACCACGCGCGGAAGGACTCCGGCGGGGTCGGTGGGAGGTCGCGGGCCGAGACCCAGCCGCGCAGGCCGGGCAGCGCCGTACCGATGCGACGGGCCACGCCGAGCCCGACGCCGGTGAGCCGCTCGCCGAGGCGCAGCTTGCGGGCGTCGGCGAAGGCGGCGGAGGTGGCCCGCATCGCGAGCGCCTCGGCCTTGGGCACCCCACCGCGGTGGGCGTCGACGACCTGGGCCCGCTGGTCGACCAGCACGCTCGGGATGTCGATGCGGACGGGGCAGACCTCGAAGCACGCGCCGCACAGCGACGAGGCGTAGGGCAGCGAGTCGACCTGGTCGTCGTGGCCGACGCCGCGCAGCAGCGGCGTCAGGATGGCGCCGATCGGGCCGGGGTAGACCGAGCCGTAGGCGTGGCCACCGGTGCGCTCGTAGACCGGGCAGACGTTGAGGCACGCCGAGCACCGGATGCAGCGCAGCGCCTGCCGGCCGACCTCGTCGGCCAGCGCGTTGGTGCGGCCGTTGTCGAGCAGCACGACGTGCACCTCCTGCGGCCCGTCACCGGGGGTGACGCCGGACCAGGTGGAGGTGTAGGGGTTCATCCGCTCCCCCGTCGACGAGCGCGGCAGCAGCCGCAGCATCGGGTCGAGCCCGTCCCAGGTCGGCACCACCTTCTCGATGCCGACGACGGAGACCAGCACCTCGGGCAGCGTCAGGCACATGCGGCCGTTGCCCTCCGACTCGACCACCACCAGCGTGCCGGTCTCGGCGACGGCGAAGTTGGCGCCGGAGATGCCGACCTTGGCGCGCAGGAACTTCTCGCGCAGGTGCAGCCGGGCCGCGTTGGCGAGCACCCGCGGCTCGTCGGTCAGGTCGTCGGGGGCGGGGCGCCCCGCCGAGGCCATCTCGCGCAGGAAGATCTCGCGGATCTCGGCGCGGTTGCGGTGGATCGCCGGCACCAGGATGTGGCTGGGCAGGTCACCGCCGAGCTGCACGATGAGCTCGGCGAGGTCGGTCTCCCAGGCGGCGATGCCCTCCTCGGCGAGACCCTCGTTGAGGCCGATCTCGGCCGTCGCCATCGACTTGACCTTGACGACCTCGTCGACGTCGTGGCTGCGGGCGATGCGCGCGACGATGGCGCACGCCTCGGCGGCGTCGGTGGCCCAGTGCACCGTGGCGCCGTTCGCCGTCAGCTGCTCCTCGAGCCGCACCAGCTGCTCGTCGAGCGTGCGCAGCGCCGACTCCTTGACGCCCGCCCCCGACAGCCGCAGGGCCTCCCAGGTGCCGGACTCGGGCCGGCTCGCCTCGACCTCGTCGACGAGCCGCTGGCGCTTGGCGCGGATGGTGCCGGTGGCGTGCGCCAGGTTGTGGCGCAGCTGGCTGTCGGCGAGCGCCTCGCGCGCCGCCGACGGGAAGGGGGGCATCCCCACGAACGTCGCGGTCATGTCGCCACCCTTCCCACGCTCTCGGCATCGTCGCCGACGTCGGCGGCCTGACCGGGGGTGCGGCCGCCCTCCTGCGCCGTCTCCTCGGTCGAGGCGAGGATCTCGGCCAGGTGCACGCTGCGCACGCCGCTGCGCTGGCGGGTGAGCATGCCCCCGACGTGCATCAGGCAGGAGTTGTCGCCGGCCACCAGCACCTCGGCCCCGGTCTCGCGCACGTGGCGCGCCTTGTCGGCGCCCATGGCGACCGAGGTGTCGGCGTTCTTGACCGCGAAGGTGCCGCCGAAGCCGCAGCACTGCTGGGCCTGCGGGAGGTCGACCAGCCGCAGCCCGCGCACCTGCTCGAGCAGCTGGCGCGGCCGGTCGCCGACCCCGAGCATGCGCAGCGAGTGGCAGGTCGGGTGGTAGGTCACCGTGTGCGGGTAGTAGGCCCCCACGTCGGTCACCCCCAGCACGTCGACCAGGAACTCCGAGAGCTCGTGGACCTTCGGGGAGAGCTCGGCCGCCGCCGCCTGCAGCGCGGGGTCGCCCGAGCGGCGGGCGACGATCGCGTGCTGGTGGCGGGCGCAGCCGGCGCACGAGCCCGACGGCGTGACGACGGCGTCGTACCCCTCGAAGGCCTCGACGAAGGTGCGCAGCACCGGCACCGCCTCGTCGAGGTAACCGGTGTTGACCATCGGCTGCGAGCAGCAGGTCTGCTTCTCGGGAAACTCGACGTCGACGCCGAGCCGCCGCAGCAGCCGTACGACGGCCTGGCCGGTGCCGGGGTGCAGCGCGTCGTTGATGCAGGTGACCATCAGGGCGACCCTCACGAGGCCACCCCCTGCGCACTCCTGGGTGTCATGCGGTCTCCCTCTCCCTCGGCCGTGCTCGTGCCCCCTGTCTACCCCGAAGCGGGGCGCGGCCACGAGCGGGCGGGGTACGGGTCGCGCATGACTGCCTCCTCAGCCCCCTCCGCCGGCCTCCTCGTGGTCGGCAGCGGCCCGGCGGGCGTGCACGCCGCAGCGGCGTACGTCGCCGCCGGCGGCCCCGGGCCGGTGCGCCTGGTGAGCGCCGACCGGCACGACCCCTACGAGCGGCCGCCGCTGTCGAAGTCGGTGCTGGCGGGCGAGGAGCCGCCGGAGGTGAGCCCGATCCTCAACGACGACCTCGCGCTCGCCCTGGTCGAGGTGCGGCTCGGCACCCGGGTCGCGGCGCTCGACCTCGACCG
Organism: Nocardioides marmoraquaticus; assembly: GCF_054777915.1. Classification (NCBI taxonomy): domain Bacteria; kingdom Bacillati; phylum Actinomycetota; class Actinomycetes; order Propionibacteriales; family Nocardioidaceae; genus Nocardioides; species Nocardioides marmoraquaticus. Next base: position 4,710 of record NZ_BAAHAA010000011.1, read on the forward strand.
GCGGGTGGTGACGACGGAGGGCGGCGAGGCCCTCGGCTACGACCGGCTCGTGCTGGCCACCGGCTCGTCACCGAGCCCGCTGCCGGGTGTCGAGGAGGGCGCCCGGGTGCACGTGCTGCGCACCCTCGACCACGGCCGCGACCTCGTCGAGGCGGTCGCCGGCGCGAGCAGCGCGGTCGTCGTCGGCTCGGGCTTCATCGGGTGCGAGGCGGCGGCCTCGCTGGCCCGGCGCGGCGTCCGCACCACGCTGGTGACGCCCGAGCCCGCCCCGCAGGCAGCCCGCCTCGGTGCGTGGGCGGGCGCCCGGATCGCCGCCTGGCTGCGCGAGGCGGGGGTCGAGCTGCGCACCGGCGTGCAGGTCGACTCGGTCGACGCGACGACCACGGTCCACCTCGACGACGGCTCGTCGCTGCGGCCCGACGTCGTGCTCGCCGCCGTCGGCGTGACCCAGGCGCGCGACTTCGTCGAGGCCTCGGGGCTGACCACCGAGGAGGGCCGGGTCGTGGTCGACGAGAGCCTGCGCACGAGCGACCCGCACGTGTGGGCGGCGGGCGACCTCGCCCTCGCCCACCACGCCGTGGCCGGTCGGCCGGTCGTCGTCGAGCACTGGGGCGACGCCATCACGATGGGGCAGCTCGCGGGCGGCAACGTCGCGGCCGCGGCCTCCCCCAGCCCCCGTGAGCTGGGCCGCTGGGAGGCCGCCCCCGGGTTCTGGAGCGAGATCGGCGACCGCACGCTGAAGTACTCGGCGTGGGGCGACGGCTTCGAGCAGACCGAGGTCGTGGAGGCCGACGGCGGCTTCACGGTCTGGTACGCCGACGCGGCCGGCGAGCTGGTCGGCGTGCTGACCCACGAGCGCGACGACGACTACGAGCGCGGCGGCGAGCTGCTCGCACGCCGCGCCCCGCTCAGCGACGCCCTGCGGCCGCGCGAGTGAGACGAGGCGGCTGACAACGGGTCCCGGCGCTGCTTGGGTGTGCCGATGGGTGACTCCGCGCTGATCTCGACCGGCCTGCCGATCGCGCTGGCCATCATCATGCTCGGCCTGGGCCTGTCGCTGGTGCCCGACGACTTCCGCCGCGTCGCACGCTCGCCGCGCGCCGTCGTGGTGGCGCTCGGGCTGCAGGTGCTGGTGCTGCCCGCCATCGCCTTCGGCCTGGTGGTGGTGCTCGACCTCGAGCCGCTGCTCGCGGTGGGGGTGATGCTGCTGGCGGCGTCGCCGGGCGGTACCACCGCCAACCTGTTCAGCCACCTGTTCCGGGGCGACGTCGCGCTCAACATCACCCTCACGGCCATCAACTCGGTGCTCGCGGCCGTCACCATCCCGCTCTACACCAACCTCGCCATCGGCTACTTCGACACCGGCGGCGACCTGGGCCTGCAGCTCGGCAAGGTCGTGCAGGTGATCGCGATCGTGCTGGTGCCGGTGGCGGTCGGCATGCTGGTGCGACGGCGCTCCCCCGGCGTCGCGGCGAGGGCCGACAAGCCGGTGCGCGTCTTCTCGATCGTGGTGCTGGCCCTGGTGTCGGTCGGGGCGCTGCTGGGCGAGCGAGACAACCTGGGCGACTACCTGCAGCGCGTCGGGGTCGTGGTGACGCTGTTCTGCCTGGCCAGTCTCACCCTCGGGTACGCCGGCGCCCGCGCGGCGCGGCTCGAGCGCCCGCAGGCGATCGCGAGCTCGATGGAGATCGGCATCCACAACACGACGGTGGCGCTGACCATCGCGCTCAGCGTGCTCGGCAGCACCGAGGTGGCCGTGCCGGCGGCGGTCTACTCGATCGTGATGTACGTGCTGGCCACGGCGTTCGGGCTGGCCATCACCCGGGGAGGCGGACGGCCAGCACCGCCACGTCGTCGTCGTGCACCGCGGGCAGCAGGTCACTGACGAGGCGGTCGACCACCTGCTCGAGCGGTTGGCGGCCGACCTGGCCGAGCAGCTGCCTGAGGGTAGAGCCCAGCAGGTCGCCGGTGCGGGCGACGAGTCTCAGCAGCTCGTGGACACGGTCCCCCCCTCCGCCGGATCGTCCGGCGCCCCCGGCCCCGACCCTGCGTGGGGTCGGGGCCGGCGACGTCACGCCAGCCGAGGGGTGAACCGCTCCCAGACCCGGTGCGCACCCATCAGGGTGACGACCTCGGCCAGGACGCCCGACGGGTCGTCACCGGTGACCACGCCGGGCCAGCCCGAGACGCCCAGCGAGGTCAGCACCGCGCGGCCGTCGCCGTAGGCACCGACGGCCTTGCCGTGGCGCAGCGCCTCGTCGACCAGCAGCTGGACGCGGGGGTCGACCGGGGCACCCTCGCCGGCGCCGGCCTTGGCGTCACGACCGGGCAGCGCGTCGGGGGCAGGGGCGGGGCTGCCGGCCAGGACCAGGGCGTCGTACTCCACGGAGCGGGTGGCGTTCAGCGCCCGCTGCACCGTCTGGCCGTTGCTCAGCGTGCCCCCGTGGGCCGCGACGACGAGCGGCACCATGCCGGCCGTGCGCACCTCGGCGACGACGCGCTCGACGCCCTCGAGGTCGCCCTCGGCGTCGACGACGATGCCGACCATGCGCCCCTCCACGGGCCACGTCTCGCCGAGCTGCGACAGTGCCGGGCTGGGAGCCGCGTCGCCGAGCGCGACGGTGGGCTCCGGCGCGGGCAGGCCGAGCGCGGTCGCGACCTCCTGGCACAGCACCGGGTCGATGTTGGCGAGCGCGCGCAGCTGGCGCTCCTTGACGGTCTGCTCGTAGACCTTCGACAGCTCGAAGGAGTACGCCGCGACGATGTGCTCCTTCTCGGTCGGCGTCATGCTCAGCCAGAACATGCGGGCCTGGCTGAAGTGGTCGTCGACCGTCACGTGGCGCTCGCGGACCTTCTGCCCCGCCGCCACCGGCACCGGGATGTCGGCGTACGACGCGACGTCGCCGCCGGCGGTGAAGGGGCAGCCGCCGTCGAGCGTGTTCGGCTTGTACGCCGCCACGCCCCCGTGCACCGCCTGCTGGCCGTAGCCGTCACGCAGCATGTCGTTGACCGGCGCGTGCGCACGGTTGATCGGCAGCTGGTTCCAGTTGGGCCCGCCGAGGCGGGTGAGCTGGGTGTCGACGTAGGAGAACAGCCGCGACTGGAGCAGCGGGTCGTCGGTGACGTCGATGCCGGGCACGAGGTTGCCGATGCTGAAGCCGATCTGCTCGGTCTCGGCGAAGTAGTTGGTCGGGTTGTGCGTCAGCGTCATGATCCCGACCGGCTGCACCGGCACCAGCTCCTCGGGCACCAGCTTGGTGGAGTCGAGCAGGTCGATCCCCTCGAAGGTCTGCTCGGGCGTGTCGGGGAAGACCTGCAGGCCCAGCTCCCACTGCGGCTGGGCGCCCGCCTCGATGGCGTCGGCGAGGTCGCGGCGGTGGAAGTCGGGGTCGTTGCCCGCCAGCAGCTGGGCCTCCTCCCAGGTCAGCGAGTGCACCCCGAGCTTCGGCTTCCAGTGGAACTTCACCAGCGAGGTCTCCCCCGCCTCGTTGACCAGCCGGAAGGTGTGCACCCCGAAGCCCTCCATCATCCGGTAGCTCCGCGAGAGACCGCGGTCGCTCATGTTCCAGATGGTGTGGTGTTGGGCCTCGGTGTGCAGCGAGACGAAGTCCCAGAAGGTGTCGTGCGCGCTCTGCGCCTGCGGGATCTCGCGGTCGGGGTGCGGCTTGCCGGCGTGGATGACGTCGGGGAACTTGATGCCGTCCTGGATGAAGAAGACCGGGATGTTGTTGCCGATGAGGTCCCAGTTGCCCTCCTCGGAGTAGAAGCGCGTCGCGAACCCACGGGTGTCGCGCACGGTGTCGGCCGAGCCACGCGAGCCGAGCACCGTCGAGAACCGCACGAAGACGTCGGTCTCCTTGCCCTCGGCGAACAGCGCAGCGCGGCTGACGCTGGTGGCGTTGCCGTAGGAGTGGAAGACGCCGTGGGCGCCCGCGCCCCGCGCGTGCACGACCCGCTCCGGGATCCGCTCGTGGTCGAAGTGGTGGATCTTCTCGCGCAGGTGGTGGTCCTGCAGCAGCGTCGGCCCGCGCCTGCCCGCCTTGAGCGAGTGGTCGGTCTCGCGCAGCGGGATGCCGTGCGCGGTCGTCAGGTGGGCCCCCTGCTGCGCGGTAGCGGTCTGCGGGGCGCCGGTGTCGTAGCCGGTCGCGGTACGCCGCTCCGGTCCCGCCTGGTCGGGCTTGGGGGGCAGCGGCTCGCGCGGCGTCGTGGGCTCCTCCATCGCCGGCGGCTCCGGGGCAGGGGCGCCCGGCACGTCGGGCCGGGCGATCTCGGCCAGCTTCTGCTTCGCGGTCTCGGCCGCGGCCTCCACGGTCTTCTGCGCGGCCTTGGCGATCGCGGTCACGGGGTTCTCGGGCATGGGGACGTGCTCCTCGTCTCGGGGGCGTGCGGACCCACGCCGGTGGCTCGACGCGAACCGCCCCGATACCCGTCGCGCCCGACCGAAACCCGACCACGCCCTCCGCGCCTCCCCCGCCCCCTGAGGCGTCACGAAGGGCCGCGCCGCCCTTCGTGGCTCGCTCCGCTCGCACCTCAGGGACCGGCGGTAGCCGAACCGCTCCCTGAGGCGTCACGGAGGGCCGCGCCGCCCTTCGTGGCTCGCTTCGCTCGCACCTCAGAGACCGGCGGTAGCCGAACCGCCCCCTGAGGCGTCACGGAGGGCCGCGCCGCCCTTCGTGGCTCGCTTCGCTCGCACCTCAGGGACCGGCGGTAGCCGAACCGCTCCCTGAGGAGCCCGCGAGGGACGAGCGGGCGTCACGAAGGGCCCACGCCCGTCGGCGCCTCACCCGCTCCCTGAGGAGCCCGCGAGGGACGAGCGGGCGTCACGAAGGGGCGGCGGCGCCCTTCGTGGCTCGCGCAGCAGCAGGCCAGCCCGGATCAGCCGGGCTTGGGCGCGTTCCCGGTGCGGCGGATCTCCTCGAGGGCGGCAGGCCGGTAGTACTCGGGGCGCAGCAGCACGGCCCACTGGTGGGTCTGGCCGCTGCCCTCCTCACCACGGACCGTCACCTGGTTCACGAAGCCGGACGGCGAGACGCCGAGGGGCAGGGACACCTCCTGCTCGCCCCCGAGCGCGAGGGTCTCGCGCCAGTTGGTGATCGCCTCGCGCCGCAGGCCCCACTGCTCGACCGCGGCGTCGAGGGCGTCGAACGCGTCGGCCTCGGTGTCGTACGACTCGAACCAGGTGATGGTCCGGGCCGGCGTCCCCGTGGTGGAGAAGGTCGCGGAGAAGGTGCTCGTCGTGACGGTGTCCTCGCCCTCGGGCCCGACCAGGGTCAGCTCGATCGGCGTTCCACCGGGTCGGCCGACCAGGGGACCCATCCGGTCAGGCCGTACGCCGACCTCCTCCGGGGTCAGCTCGAGGTCCTTCAGGTCGAAGCGAGCACGCCCCGACTCCAGGATCTGGTCGACGCCGGCTCGGTCGAGCTGGGAGTTGCTCATGGGCCTCGGGCTCTCTGTCTCGGAGTCGGAGCCGACGCTGACGCTGCACCCGGTGGTGGCGAGCACGACCAGGGCTGCGGCGACGTGGCGTCGGATCGGGGTCATCGGCGGTACTGCCAGTCGGTGGCGAGGTCGTGGATCAGGCCCGGCGCACGCTCGGTGAGGCGGAAGTCGTCGACCCGGCCGTCGAAGTCGCTGCCCACCAGGTCGCGCAGCCGGTCGGGGTCGTCGCGCAGCAGGTCCTGGTAGGCCGGGAGCGTGTCCTCCTCGATGAGGGCCCACCGGTCGTAGCGATCGGCGATGTTGCCGTCCGGCAACGGCGTGACCACGTCGCCGAGGTCGGCCTGCGGGACGGGGAAGGGACCCACCTGGCCCGGCGTCTTCAGGTCGATCACCTCGGGGAAGACGTCGGCGTAGCCCTGGGCCCCGGGGATCGACGGTGCCCCGACCACGGTCGTCATCCAGGTCATGGCCTCGCCCGTACCCGGTCGCGAGCGCATCTCGTCGTAGTCGTCGGCGATGATGTCGAACTGCTCGCGCTCCAGCAGCGCCACGTTGCCGGCAGTGACGCGGTCGGGGTCACCGCTGGCGATGTCGTGCCACGCGCTGCGGGTGTCGCCGTCCATCAGCCCGGCTGCCGCCATGCGGTCGGTCTCCTCCGTGCCGCCGAGCAGGTAGGCCTCGTGCATCGAGGCCTGGTCGAAGAAGATCTCCTGCTGCATCGACAGCAGCTTCTCCTCGTAGTACGCGAGCTCCGAGTCGGGCAGGTCGCGCAGCTGCTCCAGCATCTCCCGCGCGTCGTCGTCCCAGGAGCCGGGCGCGTTGGGGATGTCGGGCAGCGCGCCGTCGACGCCCTGGGCGATGTCGCGGAACATGTCGAGGTCGTAGAAGCCCGCGGCGAAGCTCGGCCCGATGAGGTTGGCCATCCCCGCCCACTGCAGCTCGGGGTGGTCGAGGAAGAGCTGCCCGTAGTAGTCGTAGACCGCCGTGATGGTGTCCCGGTTGGCCTCCGCCCCTCGGGAGGGGTCCCACGCATCGCCGTCGATGCCGGCCGCCTCGAGCGCCTCGTCGCGCCAGTACTGCTCGAGGAAGTCGCGGTAGCGGGGATCCGTGGCCGCGACCTGTCCCCGGTCGACCGCCCCGTCGAGCAGGTCCTTGGCGGCGTCGGGGTGGTTCTCCATCCACTCCTGGAAGCGCCGCGAGGACAGCAGGTCCTGCACCTCCTGGTTGCTCATGCCGGCCGTGGTGCGCGGCGGCACGAACTCGGAGCCGGCCTCGACGTCGGCCGTCGTGGCCCGCAGCTCGTCGAGCGCGCTGTCGATCTCGTGGGCGACCTGGGCGTCCTCGGTCGACAGCGTGCTCAGCGCCCCGCTGATCGCCTCGACGTGGCCGTCGAGCTCGGACTGTCGGTCGTCGACCTCGTCCTCCGGCACCGTCGTCGGGTCGGTGACCATCCAGTCGTCGGAGACGTCGAACCCGTCCGCCTCGGCCGCGTCGACCTTCTGCAGCAGCGTGTCGCGCGCCGACTGCAGCCGGGGCACGCCGTCCTTCATCGCCGTCTCGACGTCCTCGACCCGGTTGCGCAGGCGCCGGCCGAACTGGATCTCGGTGCGCACGCGGTCCTCCGCGGCCCGCGCCGCGGGCCCGGTCCACTCGCAGACCAGGTCCTCGAGGGAGCGCTCGTTGCGCCGCAGCTGCTCGTCGAGGTTCTCCGCACGCCGACCGACGGCCTGGGCGGCGGTGCGCAGGCCTGATGGCCGCCAGCGGCGTACGGACGACAGGGTGTGGCTCACCGGCTCATCCCGTCGAACCCGGTCACGATGTCGTCCTCCGTGGCGTCGTAGTCGTCCTGCGTGCCGTCGGCGACGTCGGCCATCTCGCGCAGCCGTCCTGCCAGCGTGTCCATCGCCGCCTCGACGTCGTCGGCCGCGGTCGAGCACGACTCGGCAGTGCGGGTCGACGGGAGGTCACCCGCGACGCCCGACCCGATCGAGCCCCCGTCGATGCGCGCCAGCGCACCCGCCTGCTCGCGGCACGCGCCCGCAAAGGCCCGCAGCTGTCCCGGTGGTACGACGACGTCCCCCATGCCTCCAGCCTCCCAGAACCTCCCGCTTCGTTCCCAGTACTTGCCGGAACTCCGCCACTTCGTGCCCGTTCGTCGCGGGCTGGTCTCGCGCTGGTCGAGGTGCGAGGAGCGCCAGCGACGAGCCTCGAGACCCCCGCACCCGGACGACGGCGGGCCGACACGCACCGGACGCCACACGCATCATGGGCCCATGACGCACATCCAGTCCTTCGACCACGTCGGCGTGACCGTCGCGGACCTCGACGCAGCGATCGACTTCTTCACCCGGCTCGGGCTCGAGGTGGAGGGGCGGCAGCACGTCGAGGGCGAGTTCCTCGACACTGTCATCGGCATGACGGGCGCGAAGACCGAGATCGCGATGCTGCGCCCACCGGGCGGGGGCACGGCGCTCGAGCTGTCGACGTTCGTGCGGCCCGACGTCGAGCCCGGCTCGGTCGAGATGGCGACCCGGGTCGGCCTGCGCAACGTCTGCTTCGTCGTCGACGACCTGCGCGGCATCCTCGACGAGCTCGCCGCCGACGGCTTCGAGCTGGTCGGCGGCGCCGGCAACCACGAGGACACCTGGCTGATGGCCTACGTCCGCGGCCCCGAGGGCATCATCGTGTCGTTGACGGAGCGGATCGGCTGACGGGCTCTGAGGTCGAGGTGACGACACCGTCCAGAGCCGTTCTGTTCCGCCGTCCCGCCAGCCTCCCATCACGCGAGGTGTGGATGCGGCAGGAGGGCGACCCCGAGGTGTCGGTCCCGATATCTGCTAGCCCTCAGGGTCGACCACTACCTCGCCTCGAACCGATGGCGCCGGGGCAACGAACCCGTCCTTGACCACCAACAGGTCGTCGTACTCGCCGTTCATGTTCTTCACCAGCGTGTCCGCAAGCCTGTTTCCCATGGGCTTGTAGGTGGCGTAGGTGATGCCGCCAGATACGAACCCACCCAAGATCGGCACCGTCTTGGTGACCGTCTTCTCCACGGTCTTCTTTGTGACCTGCTTGCCGAGCACCGCTCCCACGCCTTTGATGATCGGGTACCACGTCGTCTTCGTCAGGGCTTGCGCCGCGAGTTTCTTGCCCAGGTTGGCGCCTGCGGTCTTCGACGTCGCCGACACCAGGGCGGCGGCCCCTGCCGCGCCGAACATGGCCCCCAGGTATGCGATGACCCGGATCTGAGCCTCCTCCGAGAGCTCTCCGCCGTCGTTGAAAAGCTCGTCCTCTCCAAACAGAAAAGCAATCTGCTGGGAGAGGTTGAGAGCGAAACCGAAGTACTGCGCGACATCGGCGCCCCCCGCTGCCAGCGCCAATGCGGGGTTGGACGGAAGACCGCTCACGAAGGATGCAGCTGACGTCTTGACCACGCTCGTCTTGATCAGGCCGTTGGCCTTCAGGCGCAGCGACTCGGACGTGTAGACGGCCTGCGGGCCCTTCTCGAGGATGACGTCGAGATGCGGAGACTTGCCGAAGTGCTTGCGAAGGAATGCCTCGCGGTCTACCCGCACCATCGGTAGCTTGGAGACGGCTCCGATCGTCTGCATGGCGGTGGAGTAGAGCTTGTCCTGGGATGTCTCGGCCACGCTCGGACATTAGTCGGGACCACCGACACAGGTGCAGCAATTAACACCCCTCGCGTTTGCCACCTAGTAGTTGGCGGCGGCTCCAGGCCGTCCTCGCTCGAAGTAGAAGGTCGCGTCCTTGGTCACGGTGGTCACGACTGTGTGGCCGCCGTCGAGATTTCGTCGCGACTCCTTCACTCGCACCTCGGCGTGATCGTCTCTGCCTCTGAGCACCCACCCGACGCTCTCGATCTCGCGGATGGTCTCGCGATGGTCAGGTGGCTGGATTCGGAGTGTCACGGCAAACTCGCGCTCTCCGCTCCGGTGCGCTGCCCAGGCCCGTCCCTGATCGGTAAGGACCCATGCAGCGTGAGCCGCGGCCTCAGCCTGGCGCTCCTCGTCTGCAAGCCGACGTGCTTCCGCCGCCAAATTTTCTGCCTGTCTCTCGTCCCGCGTGCGCCACAGGTGCAGCGCCATGGTCGCGGCTACTACCAGGCACAGCGCTACGAGGAACAGGAGAAGAACTGCCGCGATCAGAGAAGGGCGTCGCTCGGCAAGCGGGACCGCGCGCGACTCCTTCCACCAGAGAATCCCTGAAGTCTCCGAAGTCTCTAAGTGGTCCGCGAACGCGACCGTCGCCCATAGCGACGCGAAGACCGCGATCCACAGCGAAACCACGAGGACGCGCTTGAGGTAGCGAGCCGGAACTCGGGCTAGGAACTTCATCCCGCCGTCGCTTCCCGCTCCCGCACCCTCGCGTGGTACGCCGCGGCGAGCGCGAGGACGAGGCCGTCGACGCCGGGGCTGTCGCTGAAGAAGTAGTCAGCGATCTTCGACACCGCGTCGCTGCCGTCCGACACCGCGGCGAGCAGCTCCGGCTTGAGGTCGGGGCTCTCGGCGAACTGCTGCTCGGTGTTCGTCGCCGCCTGGGTGTAGAGCGTCTCGCTCTCCATCATCGAGGCCATTGCGGTCTCGACGAACGCCTGCTTCTGGCCCTGGCTGAACTCCTCGTCGCCGAACTGCTCGTTGAGCCGGGCGATGACCTCGGCGAGGGCGACCATGGTCGGGTCGGGCTTGCTGCCGGAGCCGGCGGCGGTCATGCCGTGAAGCCCGACGCGCTCCCCCAGCCCGAGGTCGTGCGTCCCGGTATCGACCTGCTTGACGTTGACGAGCGCGACGTCGCCAAGGTCGACGTCGCCGGTGTAGTTCTCGGGCCGGATCAAGCGCTCGAGCAGTCGCAGGAAGATCGCGTGCTTCTCGAGCTCGGGGTCGCCGTAGTTGACGACCTGGCTCATGAAGTCGTAGACCTTGACGAAGGTGGAGACGTCCTTGCGGAAGAGGTCGAGGCGATCGATCTCGGTCTTGTCGCCCTCGCCGCCGTTCGCGGTCAGCGCCGAGTTGTACTGCGTGGCGAAGCGCTGCTTGGCAGGGGCGATGGCAGCGCTCAAGGCGCCGTGCGCCTTCGACCCACCAACCACCGAGATCCGCGCGACCTCGTCGACCTCCGCGTCGGTGAAGATCGCCGCCTGCTGCAGCTTGGCCAGGACGTCGTGGACGAGGTTCGGATCGGTGCGGGTCTCGAGGTAGGCGTCGGTGTAGTACGGCTCGAAGGACGAGCGGATCTCCTCGGGCTCGTTGACGAAGTCGAGCACCACCGGCTGGGTCTTCAACGTCCCGGCCGGCGTCGTGTAGACCCGGTTGAGCCGCGAGAGGGTCTGCACCGCGGTGACGCCGGACAACCGCTTGTCGACGTACATCGCGCACAGCAGGGGCTGGTCGAAGCCGGTCTGGAACTTGTTGGCGACGAGCATGACCTTGTAGTCGTCGCCCGCGAAGACGGACCGCAGGTCGCGCCCGGCGAGGCCGGGGTTCATCGAGGCCTCGGTGAAGTCGTCCGGCCCGGAGTCCAGGTCGGTCACGCCGCCGGAGAAGGCGACGAGCGTCTTCATGGGGTAGCCACGATCGGCGATGTAGGCGTCGATCGCCAGCTTGTAGCGCACGGCCGCTTTGCGACTGTCGGTCACCACCATCGACTTGGCGTGGCCGTCGAGCAGGTGGGCGACGTTGGCCCGGAAGTGTTCGACGATGATCTGCACCTTCTGGCTGATGTTCGTCGGGTGCAGCTTGACCCACCGCATCAGGCCCTTGACGGCCGTCGACTCGTCGACCAGCTCGACGTCGGGCTGCGGCTCCTCCCCCTCGGCCGCGGCGCTGACCTTGCCGTCGGTGGCGCGCACCGCGATCTGGAAGGCGGTCTCGTAGGTCTGGTAGCCGGGCAGCACGTCGAGGATGTAGCGCTCCTCGATCGCCTGCTTCATCGTGTAGACGTGGTACGGCGCCGGCGTGCTGCCGCCGTGTCCCTCCGGGTCGTCGGCGGGGAAGCGACCGAACAGCTCGAGCGTCTTGGCCTTCGGCGTGGCGGTGAAGGCAAAGTAGGAGATGTTGTCGCTCGCGGCTCGCGCTGACGCCTCGGCGGCGAGCACGGCCTCCACGTCGACCTCGCCACCGTCCTCCAGCGCAGCGAGCTCCTCGCCCGACAGCACGCTCTTGAGCTGGTTGGCCGTCGCGCCGGTCTGCGAGGAGTGCGCCTCGTCGGCGATGACGGCGAAGCGCTTGTCGGCCAGACCCTTCGTCGACCGGATCGCCTCCATCGCGAAGGGAAAGGTCTGGATCGTCACGACGATGATCGCGCGGCCGTCGAGGAGCGACTTGGCGAGCAGCCCCGACTTCGAGGTCACGTCGGCGCCGGCCCTGCTGACGGTGTCGGGGTCGATGGCGACGACGACCCCGGTGCCGCCGTCGATCTGCCGGATCGCCTCCTGCAGCTGCGCGTCGAGCACGGTGCGGTCGGTGACGACGATGACGGAGTCGAAGACCTTGCGGTCCTGCACGTCGTGCAGCCGGGCGAGCCGGTGCGCCGTCCAAGCGATCGAGTTGGTCTTGCCCGAACCGGCGGAGTGCTGCACGAGGTAGCGGCGCCCCGCTCCCTCCTCGCGCGCCGCCCGCGCCAGCGAGGTCACGACCTCCCACTGGTGGTAGCGGGGGAACAGCAGCGACGTCCGCGTCGTGGCCTTGCCGCTGATCGCGTCGTGGGTCGTGGTGGTCGTGGTGTGCATGAAGCGACCGACGATGTCGAGCAGGGCGTCACGCCCCAGCACCCGCTCCCAGAGGTACGCCGTCGCCGGCCGTCCGTTGCTGGCCGGCGGGTTGCCCGCTCCCCCGTCGTGGCCGAGGTTGAAGGGCAGGAAGCGCGTCTTCTCGCCGTCGAGCTTCGTGGTCATCCAGACCTCGTCGTCGCTGACCGCGAAGTGCACCAGCGCGCGCCGACCGGCGGCGAAGAGGGGCTGCTCCTGGCCGCCGGGGTCCTTGGGTCGGCGGGCCGTCCGGTACTGCTCGATGGCGTCCTTCACCGACTGCGTGAAGTCGCTCTTGAGCTCGAGCGTCGCGACCGGCAGCCCGTTGACGAAGACGACGAGGTCGACCGAGCGGGTGTCACCCGAGGCGGGCGAGAAGTAGACCTGGCGCACGACCCGCACCCGCATCGCCACGTAGCGCGCGGTCGTCGCCGGGTTGAGCGAGGTCTCGGGCCTGAACTGTGCCATCGCGAACCGCGCCGTCACTTGCTTGAACCCCAGCCGCAGCACGTTGAGCGTGCCGCCCCCGCTGGTCAGGGGCTTGTCGAGCTCCTTGACCAACCGGTCGAGCAGCTGGGTGCGCTGCTGCGTCTCCTGCGGCGAGCCGACCTTCACCGACTTGGCGAACTCGGTCGGCTGGGTCTCCTCCAGCCAAGCGAAGACGTCGGGCACGAACAGCGCCTTGGCTGCGTCGTAACCCTGCTCCTTGGCCGACCCCTCCTCGTAGAGATAGTCGTGCGCGGCGAGGTGCTCGCAGATCTCCCGCTCGAACGCCGCCTCCTGGTGGCTCTGGTGCCCCGCCATCAGACCGCCTCCCGGACGTTGATCTGGCCCGTCACCGCAGCTGTGATGAGCGCCGCCCGACGCTCCTTCGACAGCTCGATGAACCGCTCGGCCTTCGCGATGAGCGCGTCGATCTTCGCGGTCTGCTCGTCGAGGTACGCCGCGATGCGGCGCTGCTCGTCGAGCGCGGGAAGAGGGACTCGCAGCTCACGGATGTCGGGCAACGACAGTTGCTGTTTGGTGCCTCCAGCGGCGCCCTGCTTGAGCTGGTTCTGCCCATTGAGCGACAGCATGAACCATCCGACGAATGCAGGGTCGGCAGTGTCCCGCAATCGGCACAGTGCCACGTGCTGACTCACGTAGGCACCGACCCACTCGTCGCTCACCACGGCGACCGACCCCAGATAGGCCGTGATCGAGAAAAGAAGGTCGCCGCACTGCAACCGCGTTCGCTCTCCCTCGGAGACACCTGAGGGTAGGTCGACGTATTGCACTTCGCCACGAAGACTGAGCCCTGTCCTCGGCAGGTTGCCAATGCGGAGGAATCGTTCACCCTCATCGGCGTAATAGTCACCCCAACCGCGCGACCCGCTCGTCAGGAACGAGATTACGCGTCGCAGCTGCTGAGTTCCGCCGCTCAACTCCTCAAAGACTTGCGAAATCAGGGCCGTGCGACGCTCGCGCAGCGTCTCGATGAGCCGCTCCTGCTTCCCGATGAGCGCGTCGATCTGGGCGGTCTCGCGGTCGAGGTAGTCGGCGATAGCTCGCTGCTCTGCCACCGTCGGCAGCATCAGTTCGATACCACGCAAGTCCTTGTGATTGATCCGAGGAGTCCGAACCTGCGCGCTATCTGCGCCACCGATGCCGCGCAGTCGCTGCGTCATCTCGCTAATCCCGAGAGGCGTCTTGAGCCACCGCGAGAGAAAGTCGGCGTCGACCTGACCGTTGGGCGTCAGGACAAGATAGTCCGGGGACACTAGTCCTGCCTCTCTTGCGACACCCAATGCGCCTTTGTAGGCACTCATTCGGTTGAGCACGAGATCGCCTGGACAGCAGATTTTGTAGTTCGACAGGTCATCTGCCCGACCCGCGTCGCCCATCAAGCCCAGGCGCGGGACGACACCGTGGTACTGCGACACAGACATGAGCGGTAATCGGGTCGCTGCGTCTCCTGCTCGGTCGTCGCGGACTTGATAGAGACGGCCAAGGGCAATCGTTTCGGGCGTCATGACTCAACCTCCCGCAGCAGCTCGAGGATCTCCTTGACGAGCACGTCGAGGTCGGCGTCGATCTCCTCGAGCGGGCGCGGCGGGACGTACCGGTAGAAGTGCCGGGTGAAGGGGATCTCATAACCGGTCTTCGTCTTGGTGTGGTCGAGCCAGGCGTCGGGCACGTGCGGCAGCACCTCGTGGTCGACGTACCGCTTGATGACCTCGTCGCGGTGGGTCTCGCCGTACCTCGAATCGCCGTCCTCGCCGGGCGGGGCCCAGCCGAAGGGGATGTTCTCGGTATCGCGCAGCGACGGATCGGACTCGGGGTTGCCATGGCGGTCGACGCAGAGGTCGGCGGTCTCGTCGCGCTCGGCCACCGCGGCGAGCAGCGCCTTGTACTGCGGGGCCGACAGCCTCTCGCCGCGGCGGACGACCTCGGCCCGCAGCGCGGCCTGTAACTCGGCGCGGTTGGTGTAGACCTCGTCGCCCAGCGCCCGCAGCGCCTCGACCCCGGGCATCGTCGCGTCGTCTGGCAGTCGCGCGGCGCTGAAGCTGAGCCGCAGCGGCCGCTCGACGGTGACGGTCCAGTAGCCGAAGTCGGTCGTGGCGAAGACCCGGCTGTGCTCGGCGTCGTCGCCCTGCTGGTCGTCGAAGGCGGCGTACAGCTCGAGGATGCGGCGGCGGTCAGCCTCGGAGACCTCGCGCGACTTGTCGCCGAGGTTCTTGCGCATCTTGGTGAAAAACGACGAGCCGTCGATCAGCTGGACCCGACCGACTCGCTCGGGTCGCTTGGCGTTGTCGAGGATCCAGACGTAGGTCGAGATGCCGGTGTTGTAGAACATGTTGGTCGGCAGCGCGACGATCGCCTCGACCAGGTCGTTCTCCAGCAGGTAGCGCCGGATCTCCGACTCCCCCGACCCCGCGGCGCCGTTGAACAGCGGCGAGCCGTTGAGCACGATGCCGGCGCGACCGCCGCCCTGGTGGGTCGGCCGCATCTTGTGGGCCAGATGGGTCAGGAACAGCATCTGCCCGTCACCGATCTTCGGAAGCCCGGGCCCGAAGCGCCCGTGCGTGCCGGTGGCGGCGCGCTCGGCCTTGATCGCGTCGGCGGAAGCCTTCCAGTCGACGCCGTACGGCGGGTTCGACATCCCGTAGTCGAAGGTCTTGTCGGCGAAGAGGTCCTGGGCGAGCGTGTCGCCGAGCCGGATGTTGCCGGCCTCCTGGCCCTTCGCGATCAGGTCAGACTTGCAGATGGCGTAGGACTGGTCGTTGATCTCCTGGCCGTACATCACCAACCGCGCGTCGGGGTTCAGCGCCGTCAGGTGGTCCTCGGCGACCGAGAGCATGCCGCCGGTGCCCGCGGTCGGGTCGTAGACGGTGCGGATGACCGAGCCCTGCGTCAGCGCCTCGTCGTCCTCGGCGAAGAGCAGCTCGACCATCAGCCGGATCGCGTCGCGGGGCGTGAAGTGCTCGCCCGCCTCCTCGTTGGAGGCCTCCGCGAACTTGCGGATGAGCTCCTCGAAGAGGTCGCCCATCTCGGCGTTGGGCACGACGTCGGGGTGCAGGTCGATCTCGGCGAACTGCCGCACGACGAGGAGCAGCCGGTTCTTCTCCGCCAAGGTCGCGACCTCGGTCTCGAACTTGAAGCGCTCGAAGACGTCGATGTTGGGCGAGAAGCGCCCCAGGTAGTCGAGCAGGTTGGCGGCGAGGCCGTCGGGGTCGGCGACGAGCCGCGCGAGGTCGTACTCCGAGGTGTTGTGGAAGGAGAGCCCGCACTCCTTCTTCACCTTGGTGGCCAGCAGGGTGGGGTTGTCGTGCTGGGCGGCCAGCTCTCGCATCCGCGCCCGCGACGGCTCCATCAGGCAGTCGAGCCGGCGCAGGATCGTCATCGGCAGGATGATGTTGCCGTACTGGTGGGGCTTGTAGACCCCCCTCAGCTGGTCGGCGATGCCCCACACGAAGCTGCCCAGGTTGCTCACGAACCAGTCCTCCTTGCGTTGTCCTCGGTCTTCACGATCGGCTCCAGCTCTCGAGCCAGTCGCGGGCGAGCGTCACCGCGGCCGCATGAACCCCGTCGACCTGCTGCAGGCGACTGGTGAGCACCTCGGCCTCGACGAGTCCCGCGTCGAGAAGGGCGCGGACGAAGTTGCGGTCTTTCGTGCGATGCGCGCACATCTTGGCGACACAAAGGTCGTGCACGTCGAGGCACCATCCGGTGCAGCGCCGGCCCGTGCCGGGCGCCTCGGTCAGCGGACCATTCACCTCGACCAGGCGCTCACGCCAGGCCGCGGGCAGGATCGACGTGGAGAGGTCGACGCCGTCGATGCTGAAACCGTGCGTCTGCTCGAACTGGGACAGCTCACCGGCGACACCGTCGATGCGGTCGGCGAGGCGGGTCGTCTCCTCCGTGTCCGCGCCCATCGGCAGCACGTCGACCTCCATGGACATGGTCGCCAGCGGCGGCAGGTCGGTCTCGTCGTACGACCCGAGGATGGCCTGCGAGCCGACCACGATGACCTCGTCGTGGCCGATGATCTGACAGGCGGTCCGGATAGCGTGCTCGAGCTGGTCGCGCCGCATCAGCCGGCCACGGCCAGGGCGAGTCCGCGGTCGTGCTCGTCGAGGAGACCGGCGCAGGGTGAGACCTCACGCATCTCGATGCTGTGACGGTCGAGGCCCGTCAGGACGCGCCGGAGTGCCACAAGGTCGCGCTCCTCTATGACCGCACGCCAATGCTCCAGGTTGCTTCGATGGGGCTCGCCCCGGACCCCGGCGGTCAACCGGGCGAGGTTCGCCTTCAGGGTGGGAATCCACTGCTCGAGGATGGGGCCATCCAGGCGTACAGAGATCTCCCGGTGCAGCCGCCACGACCGGCTCTCCGACCGGGTCAACGCCGGACGCACCGGCTCACGGACGACGCGGAGCACGAACCCCGTGCACCCGAGGAGCCGCTCGAGCATCTCGTCGCTGGCCGTGCGCCGTCCAGACAGGATCTGGGCGATCGTCGATTGGTGCACCCCGCTGACGCGGGCGAGGGCCGTCTGCGTCATCCCTGCCTGCCGCAGCGCCGTGCGGAGCACCTCAGCAGGGTTCATGACCGATGTATAGCACTGTGTGCTATACACGTCGACCGTCTTCCTCGACTCGCGAGACGCCTCCTCGTCCGCCGCCGTTCACCGTGGCCCGTACCTGGCGGGTTCGACCACCCCGGATGCGAGGGTCTGGCTTTTCGAACACTTGTTCGATATCATCATTTGCATGACCGCGGCCCCCGACCTCGCCGAGCCGTTGCTCGCCGAGCTCGCGCTGCTCCACACCTGCCTCGACCGGCTGCTGCCACTCGCATCCTCGCCGAACGATCCGACAGCGGCGCTTCGCAGCATCGAGCGCTCGCAGCGGCGGCTGGACGCTGCGCGACTGCGGGTGATCGCTGCCGCCGAAGCGCAGCAGACCGCCGCCGCGGTCGGGCTGCCCAGCACCGGCGCCTGGGCTGCGCGCGAGACCCGCACGAGCGGCGCCGACGCCGCGCGCGAGACCCGGCTGGCCACCGACCTCGACCGCTCACCTGCCGGCCCTACCGCCACCGCCCTCGGGGAGGGTGACGTCTCGACAGCCCATGCCACTGTCATCACCCGCGCCCTCGACCGGCTCCCCACGCGACTGACCGACGCCGAGCGGCTGCGCTGCGAGTCCCGGCTCGTCGCCGAGGCGAGGCGCTGCAAGCCCGACCAGCTGCGGCGACTGGCGCGACGGGTCCTCGCGGAGGTGGAGCCCGACGAGGCCGTCGTCGACGCCGAGGAGGACGCGCAGGTCACCGAGGAGGAAGACCGCGCCTACGCCGCGACCTCGCTCAGCTTCCACGACAACGGCGACGGCACCGTGACCGGACGCTTCACGCTCCCCCAGCTGCAGGCCGCGATGCTCAAGAAGATGGTCGAGGCCATGGCCGCCCCGCGCCGCACCCGCGGCACTGAGCACACCAGCCCCGACCACGCGCGCGGCATCGCGCTCGCCACACTCGTCGAGCACCTCCCCACCGACCACCTCACCGGCGCCACCAGCGCCCAGGTCGTCGTCACGATGAGCATCGAGTCGCTCCGAGGCGCCCTCCGCGCCGCCGGCATCGACACCGACCAGCCGATATCGGCAGGCCAGGCCCGACGCCTGGCCTGCAACGCCTCACTGATGCCCGCCGTGCTTGACAAGACCCTCGGCGGGGCCTCCCGGGTGCTCGACCTCGGCCGCTCGTCCCGCCTGTTCAACGACACCCAGCGCACCGCCGTCGCCGTCACCCACCGCCACTGCGCCGCCGCCGGGTGCGACCGCCCCGTGGCCTGGTGCGAGCTCCACCACCGCACCGCCTGGTCGCACGGCGGGCGCACCGACCTCGCCGACGCCATCCCGCTCTGTCACTGGCACCACCGCCGCGTCCACGACCACCGCTACCGGCACGAGTGGCGCCCCGACGGGTCGGTGTCGTTCGTCATGAGGAGCCCGGCGTGAGTGCGGGCTGCGCGCCCGTCGCCGGGCCTCGCGGCTCGGGCCTGGCGGCCCTCGCGCCTCGACCAGCCCTGTACGCGCCCACGCCGTTGCTAGACAGGACGCGTGGGCAAGGGCAAGGCGAGGACGCCGAAGGTGAAGTGCTGCGTCGACAAGCCGCGGTGCAAGAGCTGCCCGATCCGGATGCTGAAGGACGGCACCCTGCCCGACGGCTACACGGTGCGAAAGCGCCGCCTCGTGACGCTCGACGGCACGCCCGTCACCAAGAAGCAGGCGAAGCGGGCCGCCTAGACCCGACCCAGCACCCGGTCGAGGAAGGCGTTGGCGAAGACCCGGTCGGGGTCGCGCTCGGCGACGAGGGCGGCGAAGTCGCCCAGGCGCGGGTACGCCGCCGCCAGCGTCGCGTGGTCGGCGACGAAGACCTTGCCCCAGTGCGGGCGCGCCCCCAGCGGGAGCAGGGCGGCCTCGACGTCGTGCAGGACCCGCTCGACGCGCTCGGGGTCGCGCTTCCAGGTGAAGTGGAGCGCCAGGCTGTCGCGCTCGCCCGACGGGCTGAGCCAGGCGGGGTCGGGCGCGATGCGGCGTACCTCGGCGACGAAGAGCGCCGGCGTGACCAGGCCGCTCAGGCCACGCAGGGCCTCGAGCGCGGCCACGCCCTCCGAGACCGGCACGAAGTACTCCGACTGGATCTCCTCGCCCTTGCTCGGCGTGAAGTCCTCGCGGAAGTGCGGCAGCCGCTGGTGCGACGGGCCGGGGTTGCCGAGCTGGTCGTTGACGCTGTCGGCGGCGGTGTCGGGCAGCGGGTGCAGCGTGCGGGTCGCGGCGAGACCACCCAGCGACGTGACGGCGTCGCGACCGGGGTCGTCGACGCGCTGCTTGACCCACACCTGGCCGACGGAGTCGCCGGCGTAGTCGGTGAAGAGGCTGACCGAGTATCCGCTGCTCAGCACGTCCTCGAGCACCGGCAGCAGCGCCTGCCACGGCACCTGCTCGTGCACCGTCTGCGCCACCTCGAAGGTCGGCACGACCTGCTGCGTCACGTGGGTGATGACGCCGAACGCGCCGAGCCCGACCACGACGGCGTCGAAGTCGGGGTCGCCGCGGCGTACGACGCGCAGCTCGCCGCCGGGGGCGACGTACTCCAGCGACGTCACCGAGGAGTGCAGGCCGGCGTTGGAAACACCGGAGCCGTGGGTGCCGGTCTGGATGGCGCCCGCGACCGAGATGTGCGGCAGCGAGGCGAGGTTGCGCAGCGCGAGCCCCTGCTCGTAGAGCGCGGTCGAGAGCTGGGCGTGGGTCAGGCCGGCCGACGAGCGCACCGTGCTCGCGTCGCGGTCGATCGAGACGTCCGCAGGCAGCCGGTCGACCCGCACCTGCGTGCCCTCGGTGTCGGCGACGAGCGAGAAGGAGTGCTTCGAGCCCAGCGCCTTGACCGACATCGACCTGGCGACCACCTCCTGCAGCTCCTCGACGCTGGTCGGCGCCACCACCTCGGCGGCGGCGTACGTCACGGTCTGCGACCAGTTGGTGTGCACGTCGCTATCCAACCTCGTGGGAGAAGGGATGGTCTCGACAGGCTCGACCGACGGGAGGTGGGGTTCGGACTACGCCAGGCCCTGGGCGAGGCGGTGGTAGGCGGCGTTCCAGCGCAGCTCGCGGCGCAGCGAGCGGGTCGTGGTGGTCTCGTCGATGACGACCAGCTCGGTGCGGGTCATCTCGGCGAAGTCCTCGACCACCTCGGTGTCGAGGGCGGTGGAGAGCACGGTGTGGTGGGGGGCGCCGGCCATCAGCCACGACTCGGCCGAGGTCGAGAGCGACGGGTGGGGCTCCCAGACGGCGCAGGCGACGGGCAGCTGCGGGAGCGCCTCGTCGGGCTCGACGACGTCGACGGTGTTGAGGGTCAGCCGGAAGCGGTCACCGGTGTCGGAGAGGCCGACCACGAGGCCGGGGCCGGGGTCGGCGGTGAAGCGGAGCCGCACCGGGTCCTCGCGCCCGCCGATGGACAGCGGGTGGATCTCCAGCGACGCCCGCGACGCGGTGAGCGACGGGCAGACCTCGAGCATGTGGGCGCCGAGGATCTTCTCCTCGCCAGGGACCAGGTGGTAGGTGTAGTCCTCCATGAACGACGTGCCCCCGGGCAGGCCACGGGCCATCGTCTTGGTGGCGCGCAGCAGCACCGAGGTCTTCCAGTCGCCCTCGCCGCCGAAGCCGTAGCCGTCGGCCATCAGCCGCTGCACCGCGAGGCCCGGCAGCTGCCGCAGCCCGCCGAGGTCCTCGAAGTTGGTGGTGAAGGCGCCGAAGCCGCCGTCGACGAGAAACGCGCGCAGGCCCAGCTCGATGCGGGCGCCGTAGCGCAACGACTCGTGACGATCGCCGCCCGGCAGCAGCTCGGGTGCGACGCGGTAGGTGTCGGCGTACTCCGTGCAGAGCTTGTCGACGGCGTCGTCGGAGACCTGGTCGACGACGGCGACGAGGTCGTTGACGCCGTAGGTGTTGACCGAGACGCCGAAGCGCAGCTGCGCCTCGACCTTGTCGCCCTCGGTGACGGCGACGTCGCGCATGTTGTCGCCGAAGCGGGCCAGCCGCAGCCGGCGCAGCTCGTGGCGGCCGAGGGCGGCGCGGGCCCAGGTGCCGACGCGGTGCTGCACGCCGGGCGAGTCGACGTGGCCGGCGACGGTCTTGCGGGCCACCCCGACGCGCGACTGCACGTGGCCGAACTCGCGGTCGCCGTGCGCGGCCTGGTTGAGGTTCATGAAGTCCATGTCGATGGTCGACCACGGCAGCGACATGCCGGCCTGGGTGTGCAGGTGCAGCAGCGGCTTGGCGAGCGCCTCGAGCCCGGCGATCCACATCTTGGCCGGCGAGAAGGTGTGCATCCACACCACGAGGCCGACGCAGTCGGGGTCGGCGTTGGCCTCGAGCACCTGGCGGTGGATGGCGACCGCGTCGAGCAGCACCGGCTTCCAGACCACGTCGACGGGCAGGTCGCCGGCGTCGAGCCGGGCCGCGATGTCGCGCGACTGCGTCGCGACCTGGTCGAGGGTCTCGGGGCCGTAGAGACCCTGGCTGCCGGTGAGGAACCAGACCTGCGGAGTACGGGTGCTCATGAGTCCTTCTTCTGTCCGTAGACGTTCTGGTAGCGGTCGAAGAGCGCGTCGACCGACCCCTGCGGGATCGCGACCGGCTCGCCGAGCTGGCGGGTCAGGTGGGTGGTGCGGGCGACGTCCTCGCACATGACGGCGGCCTTGACGGCCGAGCGGGCGTCCTTGCCGACGCTGAAGACGCCGTGGCTCTGCATCAGCACCGCGGGCGAGCGACTGCCGCGCAGGGTCTCGACGATGCCGCGGCCGATGGAGTCGTCGCCGATGATCGCGAACGGCCCCACCGGCACCGGCCCGCCGAACTCGTCGGCCGTCATCGTCAGCACGCACGGGATCGGCTCGGCGCGCGCCGCCCACGCCGTGGCGTACGGCGAGTGCGTGTGCACCACGCCGCCCACCGCGGGCAGGTGGCGGTAGACGTAGGCCTGCGCCTCGGTGTCGGACGACGGCGCGTGCTCGCCGTCGACCACCCGGCCGTCGAGGTCGCAGACCACCATCGACGCGGGCGTCAGGTCGTCGTAGGCCACCCCGCTCGGCTTGATGACCATGAGGTCGTGGCCGGGCACCCGGGCCGACACGTTGCCGGCCGTCCACACCACCAGGCCGTAGCGCGGCAGCTCGGCGTGCAGCGCGCACACCTGCGCCCGCAGCGACGCGACGAGCTCGTCACGGGTGCGCTCCGCGGAGACGACCGCGCTCATGCGAGCACCGGCTCCGGGGCCGCGGTCAGGGCCTCGTGCCGCAACGCCCGCAGCCGCCGCATCATGGCGTCGGCGCGACCGAAGTGGTCGTGGAGCGCGACGTACTCGGCGAACAGGCGGTCGTAGCGGTCGGCGGCCGCCTCGTCGGGCACGTACGCCGCCCGCTCGACGCGGCCGATCGCCGCCGCGGCGGCCGGGACGTCGGGGTAGGCACCCGCCGCGACCGCGGCGTGGATGGCCGAGCCGAGCGCCGGGCCCTGCTCGGAGCCGATCAACGACAGTGGCAGCCGCAGGACGTCGCAGCAGACCTGCATCAGCAGCCGGTTCTTCGCCAGGCCGCCGGCGACCACGAACTCGGTCACCGGCACCCCGGCGTCGCGGAAGGTCTCGACGATGACGCGGGTGCCGAAGGCGGTGGCCTCGAGCAGCGCGCGGTAGACGTCCTCGGGCCGGGTGGCCAGGGTCTGGCCGAGCACGAGCCCGGAGAGCTGGTGGTCGACCAGCACCGAGCGGTTGCCGGAGTGCCAGTCGAGCGCGACCAGGCCGTGCTCGCCGACCTGCTGGTCGGCGGCCAGCCGGGTGAGCAGCTCGTGGAGCGACTCGCCGCGGCTGGCGGCCTCGGCGGCGTACGACGCGGGCACGAAGTGCTCGACGAACCAGCCGAAGATGTCGCCGACGCCGCTCTGCCCCGCCTCGTAGCCGTAGGAGCCCTCGACGATGCCGCCGTCGACCACGCCGCACATGCCCGGCACCTCCCGGAGCACGTCGGCGCTCATCACGTGGCACGTCGAGGTGCCCATGATCGCGACCATCTGTCCCGGGCGGGTGGCCTGCGCGGCGGGGGCGGTGACGTGGGCGTCGACGTTGCCGACCGCGACCGCGATGCCCTCGAGCAGGCCGGTCCAGGCGGCGGCCTCGGCGGTCAGCCGACCGGCGCACTCCCCCAGCCGGCCGACGGGCTGCTCGAGCTTGTCGACCACGAAGTCGGCGAAGCCGGGGTTCAGGCCGGCGAGGAAGTCGCGCGACGGGTAGGACCCGCCCTGCAGGATCCCCTTGTAGCCGGCGCTGCAGGCGTTGCGCACGTAGCTGCCGCACAGCTGCCAGACGATCCAGTCGGCCGCCTCGACCCAGCGCTCGGTGCGGGCGTAGAGCTCGGGGTCCTCCTCGAGCAGCTGCAGGCCCTTCGCGAACTCCCACTCCGAGGAGATCAGCCCGCCGTAGCGCGCCAGCCACTCCTCGCCGCGCTCCTCGGCGAGCCGGTTGATGCGGTCGGCCTGCGGCTGCGCCGCGTGGTGCTTCCAGAGCTTGGTGTAGGCGTGCGGGCGGCCGGCGAGCCCGTCGAGCTCGTCCAACGGCGTGCCGTCGGCCAGCGTCGGCACCATGGTGCAGGCGGTGAAGTCGGTGGCGATGCCCACGACGTCGGCCGGGTCGACGCCCGCGGCCGCCAGCGCGGCCGGCACCGCCGAGCGCAGCACCTCGCGGTAGTCGTCGGGCACCTGCAGCGCCCAGTCGGGCGGCAGCGGCGTGCCGTCGGGCAGCGCCCGCTCCAGCACCGCGTGGGGGTACGGCGTCACGGCGGTGCCGAGCTCGGCACCGTCGCCGACGCGCACGACGAGGGCGCGGCCCGACAGGGTGCCGTAGTCGACGCCGACGACGTAGGTCTCGCGGGTCATCAGGAGTCCTTCCGAGAAGATAGCCGAGAAGAGGTGGGAGAGGCGGTGCTGCGTCGTACGACGAGCTCGGGGCGCAGCAGGCGCTCGAGCTGGTCGTCGGCGCCGCCGGCGACGGCGAGCTGGAGCACCTCGACCGCGAGCCGGCCGACGGCGGCGAAGTCCTGGCGCACCGTGGTCAGCGACGGGATGAGGTACGCCGCCTCGGGCAGGTCGTCGAACCCGACGACGCTCAGGTCGTCGGGCACGCGCACGCCGGCCTCGGCGAGCGCGTGCAGCAGGCCGATCGCCATGTGGTCGTTGGCCACGAACACCGCGGTGACACCGTCGGCCCCGGCGGCGGCGAGCGCGGCGAGCTCGAGGCCGGCGGCGTACCCGCTGCTCGCGGTCCAGTCACCCGCGAGCACGGGGCCGGGACGCAGCCCGGCGGCCTCGATGGCGTCGCGCCAGCCCGTGGTGCGCTCGCGGGCCTCGTTCCACACCGCGGGTCCGGCGACGTGGGCGACGTGGGTGTGGCCGAGGTCGAGGAGGTGCTGGACCGCGAGGACGGCCCCGGCGTGCTGGTCGACGCCGGCGGTCAGCCGGGAGCGCGACAGGTCGCCCTCGACGACGACGATGGGGACCCCGCCGGTGTCCTGCGTGCGGGCGACCTCGAGGGCGTCGTCGCTGGCGGCGTTGACGACGATCGCCTCGACGCCCTGGGCGCGCAGGTGGTCGACCGCCTCGGTCATCCCGGCGCGGGTGACCTCGGGCAGGTCGACCGCGCTGACGAAGTAGCCGGCCTCCCGCGCCGCGCTCTGCAGGCTCGACAGGATCCGCGACGGACCCCAGAACTCGCTCTTGGAGCCGATCACGCCGATGGTCGCCGAGCGGCGGGTCACCAGCGCGCGGGCGGCGACGTTGGGGCGGTAGCCCAGCTGCCGGATCGCCTCCTCCACCTTCGACCGGGTGGTGGGTCGCAGGTGAGGGGCCCCGTTGACGACCCGCGAGACGGTCTGCAGCGACACGCCCGCGAGCCGGGCGACGTCGGCCATGACCGGGGAGCGGGCGCCGGCTGCGGCGCCCGGTGACGTGGCCGTCACGACTCGCGCCGGGCGAGCAGTCGCTGGACCACGACGAAGACGAGCACCAGGGCGCCGATGACGATGCGCGTCCACCAGGAGTTGAGGTTCTCCAGGATGATGAACTGGTTGATGGTGCCGAGCACCAGCACGCCCAGCACCGAGCCGACGACGAGTCCGCGACCGCCGGTCAGCAGGGTGCCGCCGATGACCACCGCGGCGATGGCGTCGAGCTCGGCGCCGACCGCGCTGAGGCTGTTGCCGGCCGGCGTGTAGAGCGCGAAGAGCAGGCCTGCGACACCGGCGCACAGGCCGCTGATGGCGTAGACGCCGACCTTCGCGGCCGCGACCTTGAGGCCCATCAGCAGCGCCGAGCCCTCGTTGCCACCGATGGCGTAGACGGTGCGGCCGAAGCGGGTGCACCCGAGCACCCAGATCGCGACGGCCACCACCACGAGCGCGACGACCACCGACCAGCGGATCGAGTAGGTGCCCCAGAGCACCAGCGGCTCGTAGGAGAAGTCGAGGAAGCCGCGGTCGGAGATCGGGATCGGGACGTCGCTGATCATGAAGCTGATGCCCCGGGCGAGGAACAGGCCCGCCAGCGTCGCGATGAAGGGCTGGATGTCGAGGTAGTGGATCAGCAACCCCATCAGGGTGCCGAGCAGCGTGGCGACGACGAGCACCGTCGCGACGGCCAGCCACACCGACTGGCCGCCCTCGAGCATGCGGGCCAGGACCATCGTCGACAGCGCCACCGTGGACCCGACCGACAGGTCGATGCCGCCGGTGAGGATCACGAACGTCATCCCGACCGCGAGCACGATGAGGAAGGCGTTGTTGATGAGCAGGTTGAACAGGGTCTGCGGCTGCAGGAAGTTGTCGTAGCGCGTGCCGCCGACGCCGAACATCGAGACCAGCAGCACGACCGTGACGATCACCGGCGTGTAGCGGCCGGGGGGCGAGTAGGTGCGGATCCGGTCCCAGGTGCTCGGCCCGGTGGGCTCGCCCTGGGGGGTCTGGGGCACGAGGGCCGGGTCGACGACGCTCATCGGGTGGCTGCCTTCCGGGCGAGGGGGACCTGCCGGCGCACCCGCAGCGCCGCTCGGGCGCGGGGCGACTGCAGCAGGCAGACGGCGATGACGACGAGCGCCTTGACGAGGTAGTTGGCCTCCGACGGGATGCCGATCGCGGGGATGGTGCGGCTCAGGGTGGCGATCAGCAGCGCGCCGAGCAGGGTGCCGGTCAGCGAGAAGCGGCCGCCCGCGAGCGACGTGCCGCCGATGACGACGGCGAGGATCGCGTCGAGCTCGATCCACAGGCCGAGGTTGTTGGAGTTGACCGAGTTGGTGTTGGCGGCGATGACGAGCCCGGCGACGCCGGCGCACAGGCCGGAGAAGACGTAGACCGTCCAGATGATGGTGCGCGAGCGCACCCCCGCCAGACGGCTGGCCTCGGGGTTGATGCCGACCGCCTCGATGAGCATGCCGAGCGCCGTGCGCCGCACCAGCAGCGTGGTGGCGACGTAGAGGCCGAAGGCGATCACGAAGGCCACCGGCAGGCTCAGCACGTAGCCGTTGATGGCGCTGAAGGTGTCGTTGTTGACGGTGGTGATCTGGCCGTCGCTGACCAGCATCGCGATGCCGCGCCCGGCGACCAGCAGCACCAGGGTGGCGATGATCGGCTGGATGCCCAGGACGCTGACCAGGAAGCCGTTCCACAGCCCGAGCAGGACCGCGACGGCGAGCGCCATCGACATGCCGAGCACCGCGGCGGAGGCGGCGCCCTCGTCGGCGCTGCCCACGACCTGCACCGCGGCGATCGAGGCCGAGATGGCGGCGACGGCGCCGACCGAGAGGTCGATGCCGCGGGTGGCGATGACGAGGGTCAGGCCGATCGCGACCATGAGCACCGGCGAGCCGTTGCGCACGATGTCGGGCAGGGCGCCGTACAGGTTGCCGTCCTGCAGCCGGATCGCGAAGAAGTTGTCGGACAGCAGGCCGGTGACCGCCAGCAGCACGGCCAGCGACAGCGCCGGCCACACGAGCTGGCTCGACAGCACCCGCCGCAGCGGGCCGTCTGCGCGCTCGGTCGCGACGACGGGCGCCTGCGTGGTCTCGGGGACGTCGATGGTGGGGGTGCTCACGACTCGGCCTCCGGGCCCTCGGCGCGGGCCTCGCCCGCGATGATCTCCAGGACGTCGCCGACCTCGAGCCCGGCGTTGGCGCGCTCGTCGATCTTGCGGCGGTCGCGCATCACGACGAGGCGGTCGGCGAGGCGCAGCACCTCCTCGAGCTCGGCGGAGATGAAGACCACGCCCATGCCCCGGGCCGCCAGGTCGGCGACCAGCGCCTGGATCTGGGCCTTGGCGCCGATGTCGATGCCGCGGGTGGGCTCGTCGAGGATCAGCAGGTCGGGGTCGGTCAGCAGCCAGCGGGCGAGCAGCACCTTCTGCTGGTTGCCGCCCGAGAGGTTGCGCATCAGGGCGTGGGGGTCGGCGGGCCGGATGTCGAGCGCCTCCATGAAGCGCTGCACCAGCTCGGTGCGCTGGGCCTTGGGCACCGGTCGCAGCCAGCCGCGCGAGGCCTGCAGCGCGAGCAGCATGTTGTCGGCGACGGTCAGGTCGGCGATGACGCCCTCGGCCTTGCGGTCCTCGGAGGAGAAGGCGATCTTGCGGTCGATCGCGTGGCGGGGGCTGCGCAGCCGGCGACGCTCGGAGCGCACCTGCACCTCGCCGGTGTCGCTGGTGTCGGCGCCGAAGAGCAGCCGCGCCAGCTCGGTGCGGCCCGACCCCAGCAGGCCGGCCACACCGATCACCTCTCCCTCGTGGACCGTGAGGTCGGTGGCCTCGAGGGTGCCCTTGCGCCCCAGGCCGATCGCCTGCAGCACCGGTTCCCGGGCCGCCTCGGTCGTGCTCCCCTCCGACTCGAGCCGCTCGAGCACCGCGAGGTCGCGGCCGATCATCAGCTCGATGAGCTGCAGCCGCGGGGTGTCGGCGACCAGGCGCTCCTCGATGAGCCGGCCGTTGCGCAGGATCGTCATGCGGTCGGAGATCTCGTAGATCTGGTCGAGGAAGTGCGAGACGAAGACGATGGCCGTGCCGTCGTCGCGCAGCCGGCGCATCAGCGCGAAGAGACGCTCGACCTCGTCGGCGTCGAGGCTCGAGGTCGGCTCGTCGAGCACGAGCACCCGCGCGTCGACGTCGACGGCGCGGGCGATGGCGACCAGCTGCTGCACCGCGATCGGGTGCTTCCCCAGGGTCGAGCGGGGGTCGATGTCGAGGCCGAGCCGGTCGAGGGTGGCCTGGGCGCGTCGCCGCATCTCGCGGGTGCGGATCGAGCCGAGCCTCCGGGGCTCGCGACCGAGCATCATGTTCTCGGCGACGCTGAGGTTCGGCACCAGGTTGACCTCCTGGTAGACCGTGCTGATGCCGGCGTCCTGGGCCGCGCCCGGCGTGCCGAAGGCGACCTCCTCGCCGCCGACGAGCACGGTGCCGGAGTCGATGCTGTAGACGCCGGTGAGCGCCTTGATCAGCGTGGACTTGCCGGCGCCGTTCTCCCCCATCAGGGCGTGGACCTCGCCGGGCAGGATCCGCAGCGACACCCGGTCGAGGGCTCGCACGGCGCCGAAGGTGATCGAGATGTCGCGCATCTCGACCACCGGTACGGCGTCCGGTCGGCGCTCGGCGGGCACCGGGCGGGACGCGTCGCGCACGTCGGTCCTGGTCATCGGTCCTCCTGTCGGGGCCACGGTGGGTGCCGGGGTGGTGGCGGGCCGTGGGTCCGCCCGGCCCGTCCGACGGTGCGGACGGGCCGGGCGGCGTACGGGGGTGCGTCAGTACTGCCGGTCGGGCAGGACCTCGGCGGCCTGCTCGGAGGTGAAGGTGGTCTCCTCCGTCACGACGCGGGGCTCGACCTCCTCGCCGGCCACGACCTGCTCGGCGAGGTCCATCAGCTGGGGACCGAGCAGCGGGTTGCACTCGACGATGAAGTTGATCTTGCCGTCGGCCAGGGCCTGCATGCCGTCCTTGACGGCGTCGACGGTGATGATCTTGATGTCCTCGCCGGGGGTCAGGCCGGCCGCCTCGATGGCCTCGATCGCGCCCAGGCCCATGTCGTCGTTGTGGGCGTAGAGGACGTCGATGCCGTCGGGGTCGTTCTGCAGGAACGCCTCCATCGTGGCCCGGCCGCCGTCGCGGGTGAAGTCACCGGTCTGCGACTGGGTGACCTCGATGCTGTCGTCGGTCTTGATGACCTCGCCGAAGCCCTCCTTGCGGTCGATCGCCGGGGCGGCGCCGGTGGTGCCCTCGAGCTCGACGACGTTGATGGTGCCGTCGCCGTTGCCGTCGGCGTCCGCGGCGTTGTCGACCAGCCACTGGCCGGCCTTCTGGCCCTCCTCGACGAAGTCGGAGCCGAGGAAGGTCTTGTAAAGGCTGGTGTCCTCCACGTCGACCGCGCGGTCGGTCAGGATGACCGGGATGTTGGCCGACTTGGCCTCCTGCAGCACGCCCTCGTAACCGGTCTCGACGACCGGGCTGAAGGCGATGACGTCGACCTGCTGCTGGATGTAGGAGCGGATGGCCTCGATCTGGGCCTCCTGCTGGCCCTGCGCGTCGGAGAACTTCAGCTCGACGCCGGCCTCCTTGGCGGAGTCCTGGATCGACTTCGTGTTGGCGGTGCGCCAGCCGCTCTCGGCACCGACCTGGGCGAAGCCCATGACGATGTCGCCGCCGCCGCTGCCGCTGCTGCCGCCCGAGGCGTCGGAGTCGCCCGAGCCACCTCCGCAGGCGCTGAGCGAGACGGCTCCGAGGGTGATCGCGCACGTGGCGACCCATGTCTTCCTGAGCACTGGTGTTCCTCTCGTCCGGGGGCCGCGAAGCCCCTGTGACTGTCGTCACGTGGCAGTACTGTGAGCGCTAACATCCGTTCCGGTCAAGCACCTCGTCGCAACTTTCTGACCTGCGCCGTCAGCCGTCCCGACGTTGTTGTGAGCGCTCTCAACACAAACCGGACATCCGCTCTCCCGTCGCCTCCTGAGGCCCCATCGTGTGGCCGGCACGACGGGCCCGTACGGGCTGACCTGCGGCGACGACCCGGTACGCCGCCGGCGGCGGTCGGCCGGGGCGGGAGTGACGGTTGGGACGAACCGGGGTGAGTCCGGCGGCCGCGGCGCGGCACCGGAGCCGGACCCGCCGGACCTGACCGGACGGGTCCGTCAGTCCGGGCTGCTGCTGGCGCGCACCACCAGCTCGGGGACCACCAGGTCGGCCGACGCGTCGCGCTCGCCCGCCAGCGCCCGCAGGGCGAGGTCGACGGCGCGGGTGCCGAGGGCCGCGAAGTCCTGGCGCACCGAGCTCAGCGGCGGCCAGTAGAAGCGCGCCACCGGCTGGTCGTCGAAGCCGACGACGGCGACGTGGTGCGGCGTACGGCGCCCCGCCTCGTGCACGGCGCGGAGCAGGCCGAGCGCCATGTCGTCGTTGGCCACGAAGATCCCGGCCACGTCGGGGTCGGCGAGCAGCTCGCGGCCGGCCTCGTAGCCGCTGGCGGCCGACCAGTCGCCCTCGAGGACGCGCCCGGGGTCGGCTCGGGCGTCGTCGATCGCGGCGCGCCAGCCCTCGCGTCGCATCTCGGCCTCGGTCCAGTCCGACGGTCCGGCCAGGTGGGCCACCCGCCCGCGCTCCCCCACCACCTCGAGGAGGTGACGGGTGGCCAGCTCGCCGCCGTGGTGCTGGTCGATGCCCACCGCCATCGCCTGGCCGGCGCGGACGCCCTGAACGGTCACGAGCGGCACCGGGAGGTCGAGCGCGCGCACGACCTCCATCGAGTCGCGGTGGGCCACCGCGACCACGAGCGCCTCGACCGCCTGGTCGAGCAGCCGCTCGACGCTGCCCTGCAGCGCCTCTGGCGTCAGCTCGCGCACGCCGACCAGCTCGACGGAGTAGCCCTCGGTGTGCGCGGCCTCCTGCACCGCGGCGTTGATCATCGACGGGCCGTGCAGCGCGAGGTGGGCGGCGACCACCCCGATCCGGTTCGAGCGGTCGGTGACGAGCGCCCGGGCGGCGGCGTTGCGGCGGTAGCCCAGCTGCTGCATCGCGGCCCGGACGCGCTCGCGGGTCTCGTCCTTGACCAGGGGGTGGTCGTTCAGCACGCGGGAGACGGTCTGGTGCGAGACCCCGGCCACGGCGGCGACGTCGGCCATGGACGGACGCTTGCGACGACCTGCCTCCGACCTGGACACCTGCGCAGCCTAGGCGGTGGGGTGCTCCTGCAGCTCGGGCAGCGCGGTGCCGTCTCCCGGACCGGAGGTGAGGCGGGCGGCGAGCCGCTGCACCGGGGCGCTCGACGCGACCCGCGTGGCGAGCCGGAACAGAGCGACACCGGCGCGCGACCGAGGTGTCGCCAGCGCCGGCACCCCCGGCGGGAGGTCCTGCACGTCGGCGACCACGGGCCGCATCCAGCGCTCGTAGTCCACGAGCGCCCGGGACACGCCGTCGCCACCCGTGCCGGCAGCCTGGTGGGACAGGTGCGCCGCGAGGGCGTAGGCGCCGACGAGCGCGAGCGCGGCACCGCCCCCACCGATCGGCGTGACGCACCAGGCGGCGTCGCCGGTGAGCACGACGCGCCCGCGCGACCAGGTGCCGGCGCGCACCTGGCGCAGGTCCTCGACGTAGACGTCGTCGGCGGTCGCCAGCCCGTCGAGGATGCGCGGCACCTCCCAGCCGACCCCTTCGAAGCGCTCCCGCAGCTGCGCGACCTGCCCGTCGCGGTCGAGGTGCTCGAGGCCGGTCGGCTCGGAGCGGAAGGCGAGGGTGGCCCGCACCGTGCCGTGCGGGTCGGGGCGGATCGTCGCCTGCCGTGCGCCCGGAGCGGAGAGCCAGCGCCACCAGTCGTCGTCGGCGTCGGTGCGCGCGATGGTGCCGTAGACCATGTACATGCCGAGCCGGTCGACCTGCGGCTCCCCGAGCACGCGGTCACGGGTCGTCGACCCGACGCCCTCGGCGACCACGACGAGGTCGTAGGTCTCCTCGTCGCCGCCGGCCAGGCGCACCACGGCCCGGTCGTCAGCCTGCTCCACGGCGTCGACGTGGTCGCCGAAGCGCCAGGTGACCGAGGGCGGGCAGGCGTCGACGAGCAGCCGTGCGAGGTCACCGCGCAGGACCTCGAGCTCGGCGGTCGGGCCGTCCTCGCCCTCCCGGGCGGGGAACTCCCCCACCGACGCGCCCGACTCGTCGACGAACCGGGTGCCGACCTCCCCGGTGCCCGCCTCGCCCACAGCGCCCTCGAGGCCCATCCGGCGCAGCACCTGGCGCCCGGCGCCGCGCACGTCGACGTTCTGGCCGCCGTCGCGCAGCTGCGGTGCCCTCTCGAGCACGGTGACGTCGTAGCCGATGCGGTCGAGCCAGTACGCCGTCGCGGCTCCCGCGATGCTGGCGCCGGTGACCAGCGCCCGGCCCCTCGCCCCGGTGGCGGTCATGAGGTGTGCTCCCTGTCGTGAGGTCGTGGTCCCCTCGGCGGGTACCCCGCGGACCGGACCCGTGTCAGAAGGCGTAGCGCACGCGGCAGCCGGGCAGCTCCTCGGCGATCATCGTGCGCAGCTGCTCGACCCAACGCCGCTTCCACGCCGCCCGGTAGCGCACGTTGGCCTGGCCGGAGTGGCTCACCTTGGGCTCCTGCAGGTCGGGGCGCCACAGCAGCTCCTCGCCGCGCGGGTGCCAGCCCAGGTTGACCTCGTGCAGCCCCTCGTGGTGGGTCAGGAAGATGACCTCGCAGGCCAGCTGCGCGCGGGCGGCCGGGCCGACGCCGTCGGCGACCTGGCGCAACAGCTCGCGCCACTCCTCCTGCCAGTGCTCGTGGACCACCACGGGGCTGAAGTTGAGGTGCACCTCGTAGCCCGCCTCGACGAAGTCGTCGACCGCCGCGATCCGCTCGCTGATGCGCGAGGTGCGCAGGTCGAGCAGCCGGGCCACGCGGTCGGGCATCAACGAGAACCGCACGCGGGTGCCGCCGCGGGGGTCCCAGTCGAGCAGGTCGCGGTTGACGTGCTTGGTGGCGAAGCTGGCCTTGGCGCCCGGCAGGTCGCCGAACAGGTCGACCAGGTCGCGCACGTTGTCGCTGACGCGCGCGTCGACCGAGCAGTCGCCGTTCTCGCCGAGGTCGTAGACCCAGTCGACGGGGTCGCACTGGTTGGGCTCGGGCTTGGGGCCCTGGCGGGCGACGTGGCGTCGGAGGTATCCGGTCACCTGGTCGATGTTGACGAAGACGGTGATGGGGTTGGCGAAGCCCTTGCGGCGGGGCACGTAGCAGTAGCCGCAGGCCATGGCGCAGCCGTTGCTCGTCGACGGGGCGATGAAGTCGGCCGAGCGGCCGTTGGGTCTCGCCTGCAGGCTCTTCTTGACGCCCAGCACCAGCGTCGTCTGCTTGGTGCGGACCCAGTCGCGCACCCCGCCGGGGTTGCCGTGCAGCCCCGGGATCGCCTGGTGCGAGAGGACCTCGACGCGCTCGGCGTCGGGGAAGCGCTCGAGCACCTGCTGCCCGCGTGGCCACCGCTCGACGTCGGGCTCGTGGAAGATGCGGCGCACGTCGAGCACGCGGTCGGGAGCAGCAGCCGAGGTCATCGCATCCACGCTAGACGCGACCTCCGACAGCCCGGCACCGCCAGCATGTGGGACGTCGCCTCGCGACGGGGTGCGTCCGCTTCGTCGGGGTACGACCTCGTTGCCCCACCGACGGACGGCTCCGCCAGCCGCGAGGCGGCTGGGGACCAGACCTCACCTCTGGGCGCCGGCAACGGGCCCCGCCTCTCCCTCCCGGACAGGCGGGGCCTCGCCGTGTCCGGGTGCGACGGAGCACCCGGACGACGGCATGCTTCCCCGTGCGTGCGCCGTCGAACCCGCCCCCGGTCAGCGGATGCCCGAGCGGGCGAAGCCCGCGACGAAGTAGCGCTGCAGCACCACGAAGACCACGAGCAGCGGCACGCTCGCGAGCAGCGCCATCGCCATCAGCCCGCCGTAGTCGGCGTCGAACTGGCCCTGGAGGAAGCGCAGCGCGACGGGCAGCGTGTAGAGGTCGGGGTCGCGCAGGGTGATCAGCGGCCACAGGAAGTCGTTCCACTGCGTCATGAACGCCAGCAGGCCCATCACCGCCACCAGCGGTCGGGCGAGCGGCAGCACCACCCGCCACAGCATCGTGAAAGTGCCGCAGCCGTCGATCCGGGCGGCGTCGAGCAGCTCGTCGGGGATGGACAGGAAGAACTGCCGCGCCAGGAAGACCCCGAGCGCGGTCGACGCCGACGGCAGGATGACGGCCCAGAACAGCCCGATCAGGCCCATCCGGGCGACCAGCTCGAACTGCGGGATCATGATCGCCTGGGTCGGCACCATCAGCGTGCTCAGCACGACGACGAAGACGGCCGTGCTGCCGCGGAAGCGCAGCTTGGCCAGCGCGAAGCCGGCGGCGAGGTTGACGGCGACCGAGAGCAGCGTGGTGAGCGTGGCGACCAGGAGCGCGTTGCCGAACCACCGCCAGATCGGGAAGCTGGCGAAGAGGTTGGTGAAGTTCTCGAGCGTCCAGCGCGACGACCAGAGCCCGGCGCCCCCGTCGAAGACCAGCTCGCGCGGGGTGAGCGCGACGACCACCATCGCGTAGAGCGGCAGCACGAAGACCGCGCAGACCGCCACGCACGTGGTGAACCTCAGCCAGGTGGGCACCTCACGCCTCCCGTCGTCGCTGCCAGCGCAGCTGCAGCACGGTGATGACCAGCGTGATGACGAAGAGCACGAGGCCGACGGACGCGCCGTAGCCGAAGTTGCGCGCCGGGCCGAACCCCTCGTCGTACGCGTAGGTCACGAGCATCGTCGTGGAGTAGCCCGGGCCGCCGTTGGTCATGACGTAGACGACGTCGAAGACCTGGAACGACCAGATCATGTTGATGACCACGAGGAAGAACGTCGTGGGCCGCAGCCACGGCACCACGACGTGCCGGACCCGGGCGAAGGGTCCCGCGCCGTCGACCTCGGCCGCCGCGAGGACCTCCTTGTCGACGTCCTGCAGCGCGGCGAGGTAGACCAGCATGCCGAAGCCGACGCGCGTCCACAGCGTCATCACGACGACCGACATCATCGCCAGGGTGCCGTTGGTCTGCCACGACACCGGCCCGAGGCCGAGGTCGCGCAGCACGCCGTTGATGATGCCGACGGTCTCGTCGAAGAGCAGCAGCCCGACCAGCGACGTCACCAGCGAGCTCACGGCGATCGGCAGGTAGACGAGCGTGCGGAAGAGGCCGCGGGCCGGCAGCGCCCGGTCCATCAGCAGCGCCAGCGCGAGCGCGAGCCCGACGCTCAGCGGCACCGTCACCGCGGTGAAGACCGCGGTGTTGAGCAGCGCGCGCCAGAAGACGTCGTCGCCGACGAGCCGGGCGAAGTTGTCGAGGCCGGCCCAGCGTCCGGGGCCGAAGGACCGCTTGGCCTGGAACGACATCACCAGCGCCCAGACGAGCGGCACCAGCAGGAACAGGCCGATGAGCAGCAGGTTGGGCGCCAGCAGCCCGTACGCCGCTGCGGCCTGTCGTCGTGAGCCCCGGGAGGGCCGAGGCGGGGCGACGGGGTCGGGGGTGCCGTCCGCCGACGTCTGCGGCGTCGGCTCGACCGCGGTGCTCATGCCCCCACCGCCCGGCGGTTGAGCGAGGCCGACTCGTCGATCTGCTCGGCGAGGGCCTGCAGCGTCTCGTCGACGCCCCGCCCTCCGAGGAAGCACAGGTCGAGCTCGTCGGCGAGGGCGTCGTTGACCTCGGCGAAGGTCGGCGTGGTGACGTCGGCGACGTCGCGCGGCTCGATGGTCGTGACCTGCTCGGCGTAGACCGGCATCAGGTCGGCGGCCACCGCGAAGTCGAGGTCGCGTTCCAGCAGCGAGGTGCGCGTCGGCAGCAGCACCGAGGCGGCGCAGAAGTCGGCCATCTGCCGCGGCTCGGCCATGAAGGTGAGGAAGTCGGCGGCCAGCTCGGGATTCGCCGCCTCGCGGTTGGCGACGAGGGCGTTGCCGCCGAGCTCGGCGGCGCGCCGCTGGTCGCGCGGCAGGTAGGTGACGGCGTACTCGAACCGGTCGGCGATGGTGTCGGCGAAGGCCGGCAGCAGGAAGTTGCCCGCGAAGACCATCGCGAGCGAGCCCGAGGTGAAGAGTGCGTCGGGGAAGGTGGCCGCCTTGGGCGAGGTCGAGCGGGGCACCCAGCCGCGCTCGAAGAACGACGCGGTGAACTCCAGCGCGCGCCGGCCCTCGGCGGAGTCGACGAGGGCGCGGGAGAGGTCCTCGGTGTAGACGTGGCCGCCCGCCATGAAGAGCCAGTTCAGCCAGCGGAACGCCCCGAGCGCCTGCCAGTTGACGGCGAACGCGGAGCTGCCGGACGGCGCCGCGGCGGAGACCCGGTCAGTTACCGCGGCGAACTCCTCCCAGGTCCAGGCGTCGTCGGGCCGGTCGGGCACCGCGCCCACCCCGGCGTCGCGCAGGACGTCGGGCCGATAGACGAGCGCACTCGTGTCGACGTGCTGCGGGATGCCGTAGCGGCGGCGGTCGAAGCTGACCGCACCCATGAACGCCGGTGCGACGTCGCGCTCGAGCTCGCCGAGCACGTCGGTGAGGTCGAGCAGCTGCTCGGCGCTGGCGTAGACACCCATGGTCGGGTAGTCGACGCGGAAGACGTCGGGTGCGGTGCCTGCGGCCAGGCCGGCGTCGATGCCGGTCGAGGCCTCGGAGAAGGGCACCACCGTGAGGTCGATGCTGACCCCGCGGCGCTCACGCTCGAAGCGACGGGCGAGCTCGGTGTAGACCTCGGTCTCGACGTCGGTGCCGTAGGTCTGCACGGTCAGCCGGTCGCGGCTGCCCTGGGTGGTCGAGACCCGCCGGGTCAGGCCCGCGCACCCCGTGAGCACGGGGGCAGCGATCACCGCACCGAGCAGCGCGCGCCTGTCGAGACGCGTCGATCCGTCCACGACGCCTCCCGAGGTCCACGAACGTGACCTTCCGTGCCCGACTCGCCGAGCGGCATGCGTCGGCGTCGTCGCGGCTCAGGCAGACGGGCGGTCGTCGCGCAGCGGCGGCGGCTTCGGCACCGGGTGCTCGTCGGTGTCGCGCACCCGGAACGTGCCCGCACGCACCCCGGTCAGGTCGGCGCCGGGGGTGATGAGCCGCTGGACCCGCTCCTCGAGGCGCAGGCGGTCGACCGCGGCGTCGAGCTGGTCGGCCTCGTCGGCCTTTCCCTCGGCGCGGAGGGCTGCGGCGCTGCGGGCGAGCAGCGCGGCGTCCTTGTCGGTCATGCCTCCACCATGCCACGCCGGACTAATCCACGCGCGCCGGGACCAGCCACCTCCGCCTGACCAGGCATGACTGCTGCGCCGGAGGGCACGGGGGCCTCATCCGCGGTCCAACCGACGGCTCGGATGCCCGCCCCCGAGAGCGATCCCGCTGCTCTGCGGGGGTGGGTCCGGCCGGACCGCCCTCGGGTGCGAGTCGTGAGCCCCACCGGGCGCCAGGGCGCCCCCTCAGGCACACGACTCACGCGCTGCGTGTGCTCGACAGCGGGTCGTCGACCGGCCACGTCGCGCCGTCGTCGTCCGAGAGGTCACGGCGCCGTTCCCGCCACGTCCTCAGCACGGGACGGACGACGGCAAGGCTGCCGGAACGCCAAGACCCGCAGGTCGGCGTGACCTGCGGGTCCTGTGCTGGTGGAGCTGAGGGGATTCGAACCCCTGACCTTCTCATTGCGAACGAGACGCGCTACCAACTGCGCCACAGCCCCGTGCGCTCGTGCCGAGCGCGAGGAAGAAGTTACCACCGGGGCCGCGGACGGCCCCAATCGGGACCGCCCTCAGGCGCCCGCGACCCGGCGCTGGCGCTCCTGCTCGAGACGCTCCGCCTCCTCCGCAGCGGCCTCGACCTCGGCCTCGCGGGCCAGCGCCGAGTCGGCCGCGTCGTGGCCGGAGCTCGTCATGCCGGTGAGCTCGATGGTGCGGACCGTGCGCCGGGCCGTCGCCTTGCCGACGTACGTCGGGAGCGTGAGCGGCAGCGGGTCCCACAGCGAGCCGTCGTCGGCGAGCGCCTCGCGCTCGGCGACGACCTCGGGGCGGGAGTCGAAGGAGTCGTGGGACGCGGCGGGGAGCGTGGTCTCGACAAGCTCGACCGGCGAGGTGCGCATGGCCTCGACAGGCTCGACCGGCGAGCCGACCTGCTCGACCGGCGAGGTGCTGGTGGTCTCGACGTGCTCGACCGGCGACGCAGCCACCGACGGGGCCGGGCGGCTGCGGCGGGTCCGCTGCATCCTCACGACCGACAGCCGGGCCACGACGAGCCAGGCGACGACGGCGAGCGAGGGCCACAGCGGGGTGATCGCGGGCAGGTAGGCGAACCAGGTGAGGGCCCAGGTCACGGCCAGCACCGTGCACAGGGCGGCGAGCACGCGCCGACGGTTGCGCGCGGCGCGGCCCGCGGTGGACAGCTCGGGGCGGGCGGGACGAGAGGCCCGGCGCGCGACGAGCGCGCCCAGCGACGGGAGACGGCGCGCGGGGCGGGTCTCGTCGACCGAGGTGACCTCGACGCACTCCTCGGCCTCCTCGACGGTGCCGTCGGCGAGCGTCGTACGCCGCCGCGACAGCACCCGGGCGCGGTCGGAGTGGGACTCCTCGAGGCGCTCCGAGGCCACGTCGTCGTGGTGCTTGAGGGCCTTGGGGATCAGGTAGACGCCCCACGCGAGGGCGAGCACCACGAAGATCAGCGCAGAGAGGTCCACGGGAGAAAATTACGCCCGTGTGATTCGGCCGAACCGGACGCGGGGCGGTGTGTCGGCAGATCACTCCTGTGACTGCTGAGGTCGGGCGTCGAGGAGTCGGTCGAGCAGGCTGCCGGCCACCTGCTCACGGGTGAGCGCGAAGAGGCGGTGGTCGCGCCAGGTCCCGTCGATGTGGAGGTACGCCGGCGCGAAGCCGACGTCGGTGAAGCCGAGCTTCTCCACGACCCGCAGCGAGCTGGCGTTCTCGGGACGGATCGCGACCTCGACGCGGTGCAGCCGCACCGGGCCGAAGCAGTGGTCGACGGCGAGCGCGACGGCGACGGTGGTGATGCCACGCCCGGCGTGGCTCTCGGCGATCCAGTAGCCGATCGAGGCGAACTGCGCCGAGCCCCGCACGACGTTGTTGACGGTCAGCTGGCCGACGAACTGGCCGTCGTGCTCGACGACGAAGGGCAGCTGGCGCCCGGCGCGCGCCTCGCGCCGCATCGCGCGCACCATCGCCCCGAAGCTGCGCGGCTGGACCCGGGAGTCGGCGGGCGGGGTGGCGTCCCACGGCGAGAGCCAGGCGGCGTTGTCCTGGCGCAGCCGTCGCCACACGGTGCTGTCGGCGGGGGTGAGCGGCCGCAGCCGCACCCGGTCGTGCCCGAGCACCGCCGGCCACCCCGGGGCGTCGCCACCCCACGCCGGGCTCAGTGGTCGCTCCCCACGACCTGCTCGACGGCGTGGCGCAGCAGCGGCACGACGACGGCGAGGCCGTCCTTTACCCCGCCGCGCGAGCCCGGCAGGTTGACGACGAAGGCGTCGCCGACCACCCCGGCGAGCCCACGGGACAGGGCGGCCGTGGCCACGCCCTTGCTGGTGCCGTGCGCCCGGATCGCCTCGGCCACGCCCGGCACCTCGCGGCTCAGCAGCGGGCGGGTCACCTCGGGGGTCAGGTCGGTGGGGGTCAGTCCGGTGCCCCCGGTGGTGAGCACGGCGCGGGCGCCGGCGTCGACCGCGGCGCGGATCGCCTCGCCGACCGGCTCGCCGTCGGGCACGACGGCGGGCTCGTCGACCTCCCACCCGTCGGCCCGCAGCGCCTCGACGATGAGCGGGCCGGTGGTGTCGGCGTACACCCCGGCGGCCGCGCGGTTGGAGGCCACGACGACCGCGGCCCTCATCACCGCCGTCACCGGGTCCACTCCCCCGACCGGCCGCCGCTCTTGGCCTCGACGCGCACGTCGCTGATGACGGCGCCCTTGTCGACCGCCTTGACCATGTCGACCACCGTCAGCGCGGCGACGGAGACCGCGGTGAGCGCCTCCATCTCGACGCCGGTGCGGTCGGTCGTGCGCACCGTCGCGCTGATCGCGACGGCGTCGTCGTCGACCTCGAGGTCGACGGTGACGCCGGAGATCGCGAGCGGGTGGCACAGCGGCACCAGGTCGGGCGTGCGCTTGGCGGCCATGATGCCCGC
The DNA here is from genome assembly GCF_054777915.1 of Nocardioides marmoraquaticus. Classification (NCBI taxonomy): domain Bacteria; kingdom Bacillati; phylum Actinomycetota; class Actinomycetes; order Propionibacteriales; family Nocardioidaceae; genus Nocardioides; species Nocardioides marmoraquaticus. The sequence continues at coordinate 45,168 of NZ_BAAHAA010000011.1, forward strand.
CACCCGGGCCACGCCGAGCGCGTCGCCCTTGGGCACGCCCTCGCCGCGCAGCAGCGCCACCACCTCGGGCGAGACCAGCACGCGACCGCTGGCCGTGGCGCTGCGCTGGGTGACGGACTTGTCACCGACGTCGACCATGCGCGCGGCGCCGGTCTCGTCGACGTGGGTCAGCCGCGGCTCGCCGCTCACGACGGCACCCCCAGCGGCGGGTCGAGCACCAGCACCGGCACCAGGTCGCCGGCGGTCACCTCGGTGACGTCGACGTCGAGCACCACCAGCGCGTCGGCCTGGGCGAGCCCCGCGATGTGGTGCGAGCCGACCCCACCGACCGGGGTCACGCGCAGCACCCCGCCGGAGTCGTCGACGGTCGCGCGGAGCAGCTGCTGGCGCCCGCGCATCGACCGGACCCCCTCGGTGAGCCGGCCCGGCAGCAGCCGTCGGCGTACGTCGGGGCGGCCGGCGAGCCGGCGCAGCGCCGGGACCACGAACATCTCGAAGGAGACGTACGACGACACCGGGTTGCCGGGCAGCGTGAAGATCGGCGTGGCGTCGCGACCGAGCCGGCCGAAGCCCTGCGGCTTGCCGGGCTGCATCGCGACCTCGACGAAGTCGACGTGACCGGGCAGCCTGCCACCGCCGCGCAGCACCTCCTTGACCACGTCGTGGGTGCCCTTGCTGACCCCGCCACTGGTGACGACGACGTCGGCGCGCAGCAGCTGGTCCTCCAGCGCGGCGGCGAACGCGTCGGGGTCGTCGTCGGTCGCGTGGGCGCGCTGCGGGATGCCCCCGTGGGCCTTGACGGCGGCGGCGAGCAGGAAGCTGTTGGCGTCGTAGATGCGGTCGGGCGCCAGCGGGCCGGAGCCCGGCTCGACGAGCTCGGACCCGGTCGACATCACGACCACGCGTGGCCGGGGCGAGGCGCGGACCCGGCCACGGCCGAGGGCGGCGAGCAGGCCGACCTGCCGGGTGCCGATGGTGTCGCCCGCGCGCAGCAGCAGGTCGCCGACCCGCACCTCCTCGCCGGCCCGGCGCACGTGCTGGCCGCGGTCGGGGGCCTGCGAGACGACGACCTCGTGGCCGCGCTCCTCGGTCCACTCGAACGGCACCACGGCGTCGGCCCCGGGCGGCATCGGCGCCCCGGTCATGATGCGCACGGCCGTGCCGGGTGCGAGCGGGCCGGCGGGCGACTGCCCCGCGACGACGTCACCGACCACCGGCAGGTGGGCCGGCCGCTCGGCGCTCGCCTCGACGACGTCGCGGTGCAGCACGGCGTAGCCGTCCATGGAGGAGTTGTCGAAGCCGGGCAGCGGCACGGCGGCGTGGACGTCGTCGGCCGAGGTCAGCCCGACGGCGTCGAGCAGCGGCAGCTCCAGAGACGGCAGCGGCTCGAGCACCGACAGCACCGCCTCGAGGTGCTCGTCGACCGTGCGGGGCGCGACGGTGGGGCGGCTCGCGTCGCCGCCGGGGGCGGTGGGCAAGGCTCAGGCCGTCCCGGCTGACGACTCGCCCAGCACGGTGCGGGACTCCACCCGGCCCCGGTCGCCCTCCAGGCTGGCGCGGCCCTTGACCACCACGCCCTCGCCGAAGCTCCAGTCGCCCTGCACGACCAGCGACTCCGCCTCCTTCAACGACGGCGCCCCGGCGGAGAAGCGGTGGTCGAAGTCCTGCACCAGCTTGTAGTGACGACCGTCGAGGTCGACGAAGGGGATGGCGTCGGGCACCTGGTCGAGCACGAAGTCCTGGCCCAGCTCGTAGGCGTCGGAGCGCAGCACGAGCAGGTCGTTGGTCGTCTTGACCGGCACGAAGCGGTCGCGCCCGACCTCGACGAGGCGCGAGTCCTCGAAGACCTCGATCGCCGCGCCCATCGCGGTCTCGATCTGGATCACCTCGGGACTGGAGGTGTCGGAGGGGTCGACCGTCTTCTCGTTGCGGATCAGCGGCAGCCCCAGCACGCCGTCGCGGCGGCGCAGCTCGTCACGCAGCCGCTCGAGGTCGAGCCAGAGGTTGTTGGTGGAGCAGTAGCGGTGGCGCGAGAGGTCCTGCAGCGCCTCCTGGTCGCCCTTCGGGGTCTGGGCCGTCTCGCGCAGCACCAGCCGGCCGTCGGCCTTGCGGCGGGCGAAGTGGCCGCCCTTGCGGTCCGACGCCGTACGCCGCACCGCCTCGATCGCGAACGGCGCCCCGCTCTGCGCGAACCACCCCGCGACCCGCGGGTCGGCCACGGCGCCGAGGTTGTCGGAGTTGGAGACGAACGCGTAGCGGTAGCCCGCCTCGATCAGCCGGTCGAGCATGCCGGTGCCGAGCAGCGCGGTGTAGAGGTCACCGTGCCCGGGCGGGCACCACTCCAGGTCGGGCTCGTGCGGCCACGACACCGGCGCCAACCTCTTGTCGTTGGTGAGCTTGGGCTCCTTGTTCTGCAGGAAGTCGAGCGGCAGCCCGTCGACGGCGAGGTCCTCGTAGCGGGCCAGGGCGGCGAGGGTGTCGTCGGAGGTGCGGAAGCTGTTCATGAACAGCAGCGGCAGCGCCACCCCGTGCTCGCGGCGCAGGTGGAGCACCTGGCGGGCGATGACGTCGAGGAACGACAGCCCGCGGCGCACGCACAGCAGCGACTTCGCGCGGTCCATGCCCATGGAGGTGCCGAGGCCCCCGTTGAGCTTGATGACCACGGTCGCGGCCAGCGCGTCGTGCGCGACGTCGTCGGGCACCTCGGCCGCGGCGAGGGAGTCGACGTCGACCGGGTCGATGGTGTCCTCGGCGATCATGCCGGTCTCACCGTGCTCGAGCTGCCGGTAGTAGTGCGAGAAGACCTCGATGGCGACCGGGTCGACGCCCGCGTCGGACATCTTCTCGCGGGCCTGGGTGAGTCCCTTCGACTTCATGCGCACGATCGTAGGCTCCTGGTGTGGCAGGTCACAGCGGTACCCGTGACGGCGACGCACGATCGCGCAAGCGCTGGCTGCGCGACCAGCTGCTCGCCGCCCGGCGCGACCGGCCGGTCGTCGAGCTCGGCGAGCACGCCCGCGCGCTGGCCGAGGTGCTGCTGGCGCAGCCCGAGGTACGCCGCGCCGCGACCGTGGCGGCGTACGTCTCGGTCGGGGCGGAGCCGGGCACCGGTCCCCTCCTCCACGCGCTCCACGACGCCGGCCGCCGGGTGCTGCTGCCGGTCGTACTGCCCGGCAACGACCTCGAGTGGGCGGCGTACGCCGGCGACGACGACCTGGTCGGCGGTCGGTTCGGCACCTTGGAGCCGTCGGGCGAGAAGCTCGGCACGGACGCCGTCGGGCAGGCCGACCTCGTGCTGCTGCCCGGCCTCGCCGTCGGACGCGACGGCTCCCGGCTGGGTCGCGGCGGAGGCTCCTACGACCGCGCGCTCACCCGCGTGCCCGTCGGCACCCCGACCTGGGTGCTGCTGCACCCCGACGAGGTGCTCGACACCGTCCCCACCGAGCCCCACGACCGCCCCGTCACCGCCGCCGCCACCCCCGCCGGCCTCCTCCGCCTGGGCTGAGGGCCCGCGTCCTTCGTGACGCCCGCTCGTCCCTCGCGGGCTCCTCAGGAAGCGGGGCTCCGGTAGCGGGACTCCGCTCCCTGAGGTGCGAGCGGGGCGCCGGAAGCGGGATTCCGCTCCCTGAGGTGCGAGCGGGGCTCCAGAAGCGGGACTCCGCTCCCTGAGGTGCGAGCGGAGCACCTCAAGACGCGGGACTCCGCTCCCTGAGGTGCGAGCGGGGCTCCAGAAGCGGGACTCCGCTCCCTGAGGTGCGAGCGGAGCACCTCAAGATGCGGGACTCCGCTCCCTGAGGTGCGAGCGGAGCACCTCAAGACGCGGGATTCCGCTCCCTGAGGTGCGAGCGGAGCACCTCAGGTAGCGGGACTCTGCTCCCTGAGGTGCGAGCGGAGCGAGCCACGAAGGGCGGCGACCCTGAGCCCTCAGCCGTCGGAAGGGGCGCCGGCGGGGCGGAGGAGGAGGCGGTCGGCGGTGGAGTCGTCGACGGCGCCGCCCGTGAACGGCCAGGGAAAGCTGTCGCCGCCCGCCCAGGTCTCGGCCTGGTCGTCGTAGTGGTCGGAGGCGGGGTGGCCGCTCGCACCGGTCGCGTCGACCCAGCGGGAGGCGTCGAGGTCGCCGAGGTCGACGACCATGCGCATCGACGGCGCAGCGGTGACGGCGTACCCCTCGGGGGCGTACCACGACGACGCGTCGACCGCCGCCGAGCCGCCGCCCACCGGGAGCGGGCTGCGGTCGAAGATCGCCCCGAGCAGCGGGTTGCCGCTCTGGCCGAACGGCTGGTGCAGCATCGGCACCTCGTGCTGGTGGCCCCAGGTCCAGCGCTCCGGGTTGACCGACTGCGCCCGGGTCAGCTCGTCGCGGGCGTCGCGCAGGGCACCGGCCAGGATGGTGTCGCGGTCCTCGATGACGCCCTCGGTGTCGCTGTCGTCCCAGTAGGCGTCCTGCGGCCGCTCGAGCAGGTCGCTGACGACGCCCATCCAGCGGTCGCTGCCGTCGGGCCACAGCTCGATGGGCAGGTCGTCGTGGAAGGTGCGGGCGAGCAGGTTGCGCCACACCGCGTTGAAGTACGCCGCCGCCGGGCTGTCGGCGGGCTGCGAGCCGTCCCAGCCGAGCAGCAGCCGCTGGCCCTCGGCGTAGTAGCGCGACGGCAGCAGCTGGCGCATCAGGTGGGGCACCAGCACCGGCGCCATCGGGTGGCGGCTGTCGCCCTGGATCGCGCTCATGTCGTCGACGCCGACCGGGCCGTCCTCGACGCGACGCTCGAGCAGGTCGCGGATGCGCTGGCTGCGGTAGCCGAGGTCGGGCTCGGTGGTGAGCAGGAACGGGTAGTCGGGGCCGGCGACGGCCTGGTTGGCGGTGACGACGAAGCCCTCGGGCGGGTTGAGCACGCTGGGGAGCTGGTCGTAGGGGACGGTGCGACCGGTCCAGTCGTTGGCGGGGTCCCAGCCGGCGACCGGCACCCGGCCGTCGCGACCGGCCCGCCGGATGGGGACGTCGCCCGGCGCCTGGTAGCCGATGTTGCCGGAGGTGTCGGCGTAGACGAGGTTCTGGCTCGGCACCGCGAAGTCGCGGGCGGCCTCGCGGAACTCGTCCCAGTCGGAGGCGCGGTTGAAGCCGAACAGCGCGTCCATCGTCGGCCGCGGGGTCAGCGCCGTCCACGCCAGCGCGACGGCGTAGCCGTTGCCACGCTCGGGGGCCTCGACTCCCCCGTCGGCGTTGGCGCCCACGCTGGACAGCTCGCGCGAGACGTCGGACAGCAGCGGGCCGTGGCGGGTGGCGCGCACCGTGATGGTGCGGCTCTCGCCCCCCGCGACGCGGATCACCTCGTCGCGCACCTCCAGCGGCTCGCGGCGGCCGTCGTAGAGCGACGTGCGGCCGTCGACCTGCTCGAGGTAGAGGTCGGTGACGTCGGGGTCGAGGTTGGTCACGCCCCACGCGACGTCGCGGTTGTGACCCACCACGACGCCCGGCACGCCCGCGAAGGTGAAGCCGGCGACGTCGAACGGGCAGTCGGCGGTGACCTCGCGGCAGTGCAGGCCGGTCTGCATCCACACGCCGGGCAGGCTGGTGCCGAGGTGGGGGTCGTTGGCGAGCAGCGGCTGCCCGGACTCGGTGAAGCGGCCCGAGACCACCCAGCTGTTGGAGCCGATGCCGGCCCCCTCGCCCATCAGCGTCGGCACCTCTTCCAGGGCCGCCTCGACGGCGTCGAGCGACGACTGGGCGGCCCGATTCGCGTCGCGCGTCGCGATGCGGTCACCGGCGGGCGCCGTGGTCGTCGAGCCGGCGGCAGGGCCCGCCCGGCCGCCGGACGCGGTGGTCACGATGGGCTCGTTCTCGCCGTAGGGGTAGCGCGGGAACAGCTGCTCGACCCGGGCGTCGGTGTCGTTGACGATCAGCCGGGACCGCTCGATCTCGGACTGCATGTTGCCGCGGAGGTCCCAGGCCATCGCCTTGAGCCAGGCGAGCGAGTCGACCGGGGTCCACGGCTCGGGGGCGTAGCCGAGGCCGCCGAGCGCGAGCGCGCTGTACTCAGCGCCGAGCTCGGTCATGTCCTTGTCGGCCATCCAGGCGTTGACGCCGTCGCTGTAGGCCTGCAGGTAGGAGACCGTCGCCGGGTCGAGCAGCTCCAGCTCCTGCTCGGCGACACGACGCCAGCCGAGGGTGCGCACCACGAGGTCGGTCTCGACGGCGTCCTCGCCCAGCAGCTCGGCGAGCCGACCGGCGGTGACGTGCCGACGGAAGTCCATCTGCCAGAAGCGGTCCTGCGCCTGCACGAACCCCTGGGCGAAGAACAGGTCGTCGGCGTCGTCGGCATAGACCTGCGGCACGCCCTGCGCGTCGCGCAGCACCTCGACGTCGGCGCGCAGCCCCGGCACCGACAGCACGCCGTCGGTCTGCGGCAGCGGCCGGCGCAGCAGCGCCACCCCGCCGAGCAGCGTGACGACCAGGACGAGCACGAGCCCGACGGCGACGTACGCCGACCAGCGGGCCGGACCGGGGAGCGCGCGGAAGGACCTCCAACGGCTCGACGCAGTCACTCGCCGCATTGTGCCGTAGCATCTGGGCGCGGCCGCGCCGCCTCTCCGCTGCGCCGCGCACCCATCTCAGCGCCGGTCCCCGGCCCGTCACGAAGGACGCACCCGTGCCCACCTACCAGTACTCCTGCACCCAGTGCGGCCACTTCATGGAGGTCGTGCAGAGCTTCACCGACGACTCCCTCACGGTGTGCCCCGAGTGCGAGGGGCGGCTGCGCAAGGTGTTCGGCGCGGTCGGCGTCGTCTTCAAGGGCTCGGGCTTCTACCGCACCGACAGCCGCACGGCCGACTCCTCATCGACGGGCTCGGAGTCGTCGGGCTCCAAGGACGCCGCTCCGAAGCAGGACGCCGCCCCGAAGAAGGAGACGGCCGCGACGAAGGACAGCTCGTCCTCGTCGTCGAGCAGCACCCCCAAGAGCGCCTGACGCACCCCCGCTGACCTGGGCGTACGTCGCCCCGCCCCGCGGCCTGTGGACGACGACGGTCGGCCGGGCCCCGGCCGACCTAGCGTCGCGCCATGCCGTCGAGCCCTGCACCCGTCCGCCCCCGCACGCACCTCAGGGACCGCCTCGCCGCGCGCGGGAGCGGCGTACGACGTCGGGTGCTGCTGCACCGCCGGCTGCTGGCCGCCCTGTGCGCGGGCGGGGCGGTGCTCCTCGCCGTGCAGGCGGCCTCGCCGCCGGCACCCCCGACCGAGCGGGTCTGGGTCGCGACGCGGGCGCTGCCCGGCGGCACCCTGCTGGTCGCCGACGCCGTCGAGGCACGCGACGTGCCGCCCGACCTGGTGCCCGACGACGCGGTGGTCGACCCCGCCGACGTGGTCGGGCGCCCGCTGGCGGCGCCGGTGTCGCGCGGCGAGCCGCTGACGCGTCAGCGGGTGGTGGGGCCCGGACTGTCGGCGGCGTACCCCGGGACGGCGGCGGTGCCGGTGCGCTTCGCCGACGGGGCGGTGGTCGACCTGCTACGTCCTGGCGACCGCGTCGACGTGGTGGCCGCGCCCGACGACGGCTCGTCCCCTCCCGCGCTGCTCGTCGCCGACGTCGCCGTCGCGGCGGTGCCCGAAGCATCGGAGACCGCTGCCCCGGCGGGCGTCCCGGGCCGGCTGGTGGTGCTGGCGGTGCCGCGGAGCGAGGCCGCAGCGGTGGCGTCCGCCACCACGACGGCTGTTCTCATCCCGGTGTGGACCCACTAGGTTGCTGGACGAACTGGTGCCGGGAACCAACCGGCACGACGATCTCGAGGAGCACTCCACATGTCCGGGTTCAAGAACTTCATCCTCCGCGGCAACCTGGTCGACCTGGCGGTCGCGGTCATCATCGGCACGTCCTTCGCCCTGGTCGTCTCGACCTTCACCAACTGGCTGACGAGCCTGCTGCCCGACACCGCCTCGTCGTTCTTCAGCAACGAGCCCAACAGCTTCGGTGCGTTCCTGAACGCCACGGTCTCGTTCCTCCTGCTGGCCGCCATCGTCTACTTCTTCGTGGTGCTGCCCTACACCAAGGCCAAGGAGAAGTACTTCCCGGCCGAGCCCGCCGGCACCCCTGCCGACATCGCCCTGCTGGAGGAGATCCGCGACCTCATCGCGGCGCAGAACACCCGCTCGGGCGGCACCCCCAACCCCCCGCAGGGCACCAGCTCGCTCTGAGCCGCAACCGCGTCAGGGGGTGCCGTGGTGGGGCGGCACCTCCCGGCGCAGCCGCGCGTCGGCGGCCGCGGTCGAGTCGGCCGCACCCGGCCGGGTGGCGGGGTCGTCGTGGGTGTCGGCGTCGTCGCGGGTCTGCTCCGGCAGCGAGTCGCCGAAGACGGCCGCGAGGCGACGACGGCGAGCGGCACGCTCGGCGGGAGTCAGCTCGTCGGCACCTGTCATCGGGTGGTGACGAGCGGCTCGAGCACGCCGTCGAACCAGCTGACGTCGAACTTCGGGCGCAGCGGCCGCCACCCGGTCTGGGAGGCGAAGAACTCCGAGCAGACCCTCAGCGAGCGCGTCATCGGCTCGTAGCGTGACCCACCGCGCCACCGGCTGGCGCTCGGTCGCAGCAGGGCGGAGTCGGCGCGTACGGCGTCGGCGTAGCCCTGAGCGAGGTCGTGACGCTGCACCGGCTCGGCGCCGACGTTGTAGACCCCGCTCGGGGCGTGCAGCGCGGCCACGACCGCCTCGCCGACGTCGTCGGTGTGGAGCACGTGGGCCCAGTCGGCGGGATGGCCGCCGTGGATGCGACGCCCCTGCGCGACGGCGCGGAGCTGGTGCCGCGTCTGCGGATCGTCGCCGACCAGCGTGCCGAGCCGCAGCACCACGCCGGTGCGGGAGTCGCAGCTGAAGTCCTGCACCACCGACTCACCGACGGCGGCCGGCTCGGTCGAGCCGGTGATCTCGAGCGGCGAGGACTCCGTGACCCACTCCTCGCCCTGGTCGGCGTAGAGCAGGCTCACGCTCTCCTGCACCACGCGTCGTACGCCGGCTCGCCGCGCGGCCTCGACGACGTGGCGCACGCCTGTGGTGCGCAGCGCGTCGTGCCGCCGCCAGGCTCGTGGGGCCATCAGCGAGTGGCCGACCGGCATCGCGCTGGCGAGGTTGACGACGGCGTCGGCGCCCTCGAAGGCGGTGTCGAGCCCGTCGCCCCGCAGCACGTCGCCGCGCAGGGCCTGCACGTGCAGGTCGGCCGCCACGGCGGTCGAGCGGGCCGACCGCGCCACCACGGCGACCTCGTGACCGGCTGCGGTCAGGGCGCTGACGGCGGATCTCCCGAGCACCCCCGTGCCCCCGGTCACCACGATCCTCACGTCCGACATCCTGCGGTAACGATTCGGTGAACTCAACCCGTCCGCGTGTCGTGTCTCGATCCGCGGGGTACCCGAACCGGTTGCGTGCAACTGAGGATCAGACGCACAGGCCGGCGTCGACGGCCGCCTGGCGGCGGCGCTCCTCGGCCTCCGCCCGCTGCTGGGCGAGCTGCTCTGCGTCGGCCGTGGGCGAGCCGCTCGGGGAGCCACTGGGCGACCCGCTGGGCGACCCGCTCGGCGCACCACTGGGCGTCCCGCCCGCCGACTCCGACGGCACCGCGTCGGGCGCCTCGCCCGGGGCGAGCGCGTCGGCGGTGAACCGGCCGAGCGGCCGGTCGTTGCGGATCTTGGCGAACAGCTGCTCCGCGCCGTCGGCCAGCTGGAGCCGGTTGGGGTCGGGCTCGTAGGGCTCGTTGGGCACGGTGAGGAAGCGGATGTTGTCGGTGCCGATGTCGGCCAGCGAGGAGCCGAGCGACGCCAGCTCGCGCAGGTCGGCGAACGCCTTGTCGGTCGTCAGCGACTTGGTCGCGGCGTCGAGGAAGCGGTAGAGCCGCACCGGGTTCGTCAGGGTGCCGCGCGACATCACCTTGTCGACCATCGAGGCGATGAACGCCTGCTGGCGCTTCATCCGGCCGATGTCGCCGTTCTCGAGGCCCAGCCCGTGGCGCACCCGCACGTAGTCGAGCGCCTGGTTGCCGGTGACGCTGTAGGTGCCCTCCGGCAGGTAGATGTTGCCGATGGTGTCGTTGACCTCGTTGGGCACGCAGACCCGCACGCCGCCCACGGCGTCGACCATGTTCTTGAAGCCGGCGAAGTCGAGCACGACGAAGTGGTCGACCCGCACGTCGGTCATCGCCTCGACGGTGCGCACCGTGCAGGCTGGCCCGCCGATCGCGTAGGCGGAGTTGAACTGCGTGAGGCCGCCGGCGACGGGGTCGCCGTTGCCGGCCCTGCACTCCGGGCGCTCGACCATGAGGTCGCGCGGGATGCTCACGCCGAAGGCGCGGGAGCGGTCGGCCGAGACGTGCAGCAGCATAGTGGTGTCGGACAGCCCGGGGGTCTCGCCACCGATGTCGGTGCCCTCGCGGGAGTCGGAGCCCATCACGAGGACGGTCAGCGGCTCCTGCGGCCCCTCGACCTCGACCTCGGCCGGCCGGTCCTCCTCCTCGCCGAGGTCGACCTGCGCGACGTTGATGTTGCCCTCGAGGCGCTGGTAGGCGACGACGAACCCGGCGGCCAGCACGACCAGCAGCAGCGAGACGCCGATCGCGACGCCCTTGAACCACCGCCGACGGCGCGACGTCGGCTCGACGTCGTGGGGCTCGTCGTCGGACACCTGGTTCCTCGGTTCTCGGTCGGCTGCTGGTCGACTGCTGGTCGGCTGCTGGGGCGGCTGCGGCCGCCGCACGAGGGCGCCGTAGCAGACCCGGGTCCACCCGAGGGCTCTGGGTCGGCCCGATTCTGACACGCCACTGGTCGCGCCGTACGACGTCTGCTCGGCCCAGTGGGTCCTCGCGACCGCCGTCACTGGCAGGATGGGTCGCTGCCGCCCCAGTAGCTCAGTGGATAGAGCAGCCGCCTCCTAAGCGAAAGGTCGCCAGTTCGACTCTGGCCTGGGGCACCACACTGGTCCAGTCGTGACGGGGGCCGCGTTGCTGACCACCACGGGCCGGTCTATCGTGCCGAGGCAAGCCTTGCCTAACCCCGCCAGGACGTGACCGTGGACGCCTTCCCCCTCGGCAACTACCTCATCGGCCTCCGCGAGGGCCTCGAGGCGAGCCTCGTGGTGGTCATCCTGATCGCCTACCTGGTGCGCTCGGGCCGTCGCGAGCTGCTCCCCCGCGTCTGGACGGGCGTGGCCGCAGCCGTCGCGCTGTCGGCGGGCTTCGGCGCCCTGCTCACCTACGGCCCTCGCCGGCTCACCTTCGAGGCGCAGGAGGCGATCGGCGGCACGCTGTCGATCGTCGCCGTCGGGTTCGTCACCTGGATGGTGTTCTGGATGGCGCGTCACGCCCGCGACCTCTCGGGCGAGCTCAGGGGCCGCGTCGACGCCGCTGCCGACGCCACCTGGGGCAGCCTCGTCGTGGTCGCCTTCCTCGCGGTCGGGCGCGAGGGCCTCGAGACCGCGCTGTTCATCTGGTCGGCCACGCAGGCCGCGACCGCCGACGGCGGCTCGAGCGTCGCCCCCCTCGTCGGGGCCCTGCTCGGCATCGTCACCGCCGTCGCCATGGGGGTCGCGTTCTACCGCGGCGTGCTCAAGATCAACCTGTCGCGCTTCTTCCTCTGGACCGGCGCCCTGCTGATCGTCGTCGCCGCCGGCGTCCTGGCCTACGGCGTGCACGACCTGCAGGAGGCAGGCATCCTCCCCGGGCTCAACAGCCTGGCCTTCGACGTCAGCGAGCAGGTGCCGCCCGGGTCGCTGCTCGGCACGCTGCTCAAGGGCGTCCTGAACTTCTCCCCCGCCACCACCTGGCTCGAGGCGATCGCCTGGGTCGGCTACGTCGTCCCCACGATGACCCTGTTCCTGCGCCGCGCCCGTCCGGGCCGACCGGCGCCGTCCCCCCGGCCGACCGCCCAGACGCCGGCCGGCTCCTGACCCGCTCCCCGCGACACCCGAGAGGCCCCACCGTGTCCCGCACCCTGATCCGCCGCGCCCTGCCGGGCGGCGCCGCCGCCCTGCTGCTGCTAGCCAGCGGCTGCGCCCTGACCGAGTCCAACGAGCCCGCGGCCGGCGGGGAGGGCGACGGGGTCATCAGCGTCGACTCCAGCGCCGACGCGTGCGAGCTCACCACCGCCGAGGCGCCGTCGGGCAACGTGGTGTTCCAGGTCGAGAACACCGGCGACGAGGTCACCGAGTTCTACCTCTACGGCGAGGACGGCATGCGCATCGTCGGCGAGGTCGAGAACGTCGGCCCCGGCCTGACCCGCGACCTCGTCGTGCGCGCCGAGCCCGGCAGCTACGTCACCGCCTGCAAGCCCGGCATGAAGGGCGACGGCATCCGCAGCGACTTCACCGTCACCGACTCGGGCGCCGACCTCGCGATCACCGGCGTCGACCAGGCCGACGTCGACCAGGCCACCGCGGCGTACGCCGCCTACGTGCGCGACCAGGCCCGCACCCTGCTCGGCGACACCGAGCGGTTCGTGGCGGCGTACGAGGCGGGCGACGACGCGGAGGCCCGCGCGCTCTACCCCGTCGCCCGCGGCTCCTGGGAGCGGATCGAGACGGTCGCGGAGTCGTTCGGCGACCTCGACCCCAAAATGGACCTGCGCGAGGCCGACCTCGAGCCCGGGCAGGAGTGGACCGGCTGGCACCGCATCGAGAAGGACCTCTGGCCGCCGGCGAAGGGCTACACCGCGCTCGGCGAGGCCGAGCGGGCGACGTACGGCCAGGACCTGCTGACCAACACCCGGACCCTCGACACCCGGGTGCAGGACCTCGAGTTCACCGTCGACCAGATCTCCAACGGCTCCAAGGGCCTCCTCGACGAGGTCGCGACCGGCAAGATCACCGGCGAGGAGGACATCTGGTCGCACACCGACCTCTACGACTTCCAGGCCAACGTCGACGGCGCCCGGGTCGCCTACGAGGGGCTGCAGCCGCTGCTCGACGTCAAGGACCCGCAGCTGTCGCAGCGCATCGACACCGCCTTCACCGCCCTGCAGGAGCAGCTCGACCGCTACCGCGACGGCGACGGCTTCGTCTCCTACGACACCGTCACCGCGGCGCAGCGCAAGCAGCTGAGCGACGCCGTCAACACGCTGGCCGAGCCGCTGTCGCAGATGACCGCGGCCCTGACGCTGTGAGCACCCGGTGACGCGCGGCCTCTCCCGGCGCGGCCTCTTCGGGGCCGCGGGCGCCGGGGCGGTCGCCGTCGGCACCGGAGCGGCCGGCTACGCCGTCGGTCACGACGAGCCCGCTGCGGCCCGCCCGACCGGCTTCGCCTTCGAGGGCCGCCACCAGGCGGGCATCGTCACGCCGGCCCAGGACCGGCTCCACTTCGCCGCCTTCGACGTCACCACCGACTCCCGAGACGACCTGGTGCGCCTGCTCCGCGCCTGGAGCGACGCCGCCCGCGACCTGGTGGCGGGCCGCGAGGTCGGCGGCGGCGTGCCCACGGCGTACGACGCTCCCCCCACCGACACCGGCGAGGCCCAGGGCCTGCACGCCTCGGGGCTGACGCTGACCTTCGGCTTCGGTCCGTCGCTGTTCGACGACCGCTTCGGGCTCGCCGAGCGTCGCCCCGAGCCGCTGCGGCGGCTGCCGCACTTCCCGGCCGACCAGCTCGACCCGGCGCGCAGCGACGGCGACCTGTGCGTGCAGGCGTGCGCCGACGACCCGCAGGTCGCGGTGCACGCGATCCGCAACCTCGCCCGCATCGGCTTCGGCACGGTGTCGGTGCGCTGGGCGCAGCTCGGCTTCGGGCGCACCTCGTCGACGACGGCCGCCCAGGCCACCCCGCGCAACCTGTTCGGCTTCAAGGACGGCACCGCCAACGTGCGCGCCGAGGACACCTCCGCGCTCACCGACTTCTGCTGGGTCGACGCTGCCGACAGCGGCGGCGACTGGCTGGCCGGCGGCACCTACCTCGTCGCCCGTCGCATCAGCATGGCGATCGAGCCGTGGGACCGCACGTCGCTGCGCGAGCAGGAGGCCCTCGTCGGCCGTGACCGCGCCGAGGGGGCGCCGCTCTCGGGCGGCTCCGAGCGCACCGAGCCCGACTTCGCGCTCCAGGGTCGCGACGGGCCGCTCATCGCGACCGACTCCCACGTCCGGCTCGCCCACCCGTCGCAGAACGGCGGCGTACGGATGCTCCGGCGCGGCTACAACTTCACCGACGGCGCCGACCAGCTCGGCCGGCTCGACGCCGGGCTGTTCTTCATCGCCTTCGTGCGCGACCCGCTGCGCCACTACGTGCCGATGCAGACCCGGCTCTCGCGCGACGACGGGCTGATGGAGTACCTCCAGCACACCGGCTCCGGCCTCTGGGCGGTGCCGCCAGGCGTGACGTCGGCCGACGGGTTCGTGGGCGAGACGCTCTTCGCCTGATCGGACATCTCGGCGGACTGGTTGGCCCTTTTCTCCACTTGTCGGCCGAGATCAAGGCCGACAAGTGAGGAATTCCCCGGTCAGCCGGGGAATTCGCCCCCCGCCGTTCGCCCCACCCACCCACGGGGCACGGAGCCGGCATGACGCCAGCACCGACGTACACGCTCTCCGACGGCCACGAGATCCCCGCGATCGGCTTCGGCACCTACCCGCTGAAGGGCGAGGAGGGCGTCGGGGCGGTGGTCTCCGCGATCGAGGTGGGCTACCGGCTGCTCGACACCGCGGTCAACTACGAGAACGAGACCGAGGTCGGCGAGGCCATCCGACGCAGCGGGGTGGCGCGCGAGGAGCTGTTCGTCACCAGCAAGCTCCCCGGTCGCCACCACGGCTACGACGACGCGATCGCATCGGTCGAGGGCTCGCTGGAGCGGCTCGGCCTCGAGCAGCTCGACCTGCACCTCATCCACTGGCCCAACCCGAGCGTCGGCAAGTACGTCGAGGCGTGGCGGGCGCTGGTCGAGTGCCAGCGGCGCGGTTGGTTGCGCTCGATCGGGGTCTCCAACTTCACCGTCGAGCACCTCGCCGCGATCGTCGACGACACCGGGGTGGCGCCGGTGGTCAACCAGGTCGAGCTGCACCCGCGCTTCCCGCAGCCGGAGATGCGCGAGGCCCACGAGCGCCTCGGCATCGTCACCGAGGCCTGGAGCCCGATGGGCAAGAGCCGGGCGCCGCTGGAGGAGCCGGCGGTCGTCGCGGCCGCCGAGCGGCTCGGCGTCACCCCCGGACAGGTGGTGCTGCGCTGGCACGTGCAGCTGGGCTCGCTCCCGATCCCGAAGTCCAGCAGCGCCGAGCGCCAGGCGGCCAACCTCGACGTCTTCTCCTTCGACCTGACCCCCGAGGAGGTCGACGCGATCTCGGCGCTGGCCGCGCCCGACGGGCGGCTGTTCGGGGGCGACCCGGACACCCACGAGGAGATGTAGCCCCTCGCGGCACTTCGAGACTTGCCCGTCCAAAATCGTGCGAAAAGTGCACAATGGACAGGTGCACGCCTCGCCCCGCAGGCTGGCCGCGAGCATCGGCGCCCTGCTCCTGACCGTCCTGGCCGTCTCCGCGCCGGTGCTCGCCGAGCCCGGACGCGACGACCTGGCGACCGTGCGTACCGTGCCGGCCCGCCCCGCGGCCGACCTGGTCGACTCCGTCGGCGTCGGGATCCACCTGGGGTTCCTCGACACGCCGTACGTCGAGACCGACCGCGTGCTGGGCGCGCTCCAGGACCTCGGCGTGCACCACGTGCGCGACGAGTGGCGGCTCGACCAGCCCCGTCAGTGGGAGGCGCTGCGCACCCTCGGTGACGCCGGGATCCGCAGCGACCTCATCGTCGGTCCCCGGCCCGACCAGGCCGCGGAGCTCGCCTCGGCCGACCCGCGGGAGCACGTGCGGGTGCTGGCCCGCGAGCTCGGCGACCGGGTCGAGATGGTCGAGGGCCTCAACGAGTGGGACCTCTGGGGCGGCGAGCCGTGGGCCGAGGAGGTCCGCGCCTGGCAGCGGGGCCTGCACGCGGCCGTGCGCTCCGAGCCGGCGCTCGCGGGCGTGCCCGTGCTCGCGCCGTCCATCACCTGGGCCTACAACTGGTCGGCCGCCGGGCGCTTCCCCGGCGACGCCGACCGCGACAACGCCCACCTCTACCCCGACGGCCGCGAGCCCGGCGCCGTCATGCGTCGCAAGATCGAGCGGTTCGAGTCGGCCCACCCCGACCGCCCACTCGTGCTGACCGAGACCGGCTACCACAACGCGACCGGGCCGGCGACGCCCGAGACCGTGGGCCACCCGCCCGTGCCGGAGGGGGTGGCCGGGATCTACCTGCCGCGCCTGGTCGTCGGCAACCTCGAGATCGGGGTCGAGCGCACCTACCTGCACGAGCTCCTCGACCAGTTCGACGACCCCGACCGCGTGCACCGCGAGGACAACTTCGGCCTGCTGCGGCACGACTGGTCGCCGAAGCCGGCGTACGTCGCCCTCCGCCAGCTGCTGCGCCTGGCCTCGGCCGGCGACGGGCCGGCACGCCGGGGCTCCCTCACCGTCGGCGTGGAGGGCGCCACCCGCGACCTGCACCGCATGGTGCTGCGACGGCCCGACGGCCGCTACCTCGTGCTGCTGTGGCGCGACGTCTCGGTGTGGGACGTGCGCACCCGCAGCCCCCGCGACGTCGAGGCCGTCGACGTGACGGTGCGGCTGCCCGACGGCGACCGCTGGAGCCTGCACCGCATCGGTGCGCCGGGCGCACGGCACGGGTCGGGCACGGCGGTGCCCCTGTCGCTGGGCGCCCGGATGACCGCCCTGGTGGTCGACGCGTCCTGAGGGACGAACGGCTCGGTCAGACGACCTCGAACCGCAGTCCGGCGGTCTGCAGCCGCTCGAGCAGGTGGTCGCCCATGGCCTGCGCCGTGGTGACCTGTCCGGCGGTGACCGGGTTGTCGTCGAGCGCGAGGCACAGCGCCGACTCGGCGAGCATCTTGGCGGTCTCGGTGTAGCCCGGGTCGCCGCCGCTCACGCGCGTGCGGACGGTGCGGCCGGCGCTCTCGCCGACGAAGTCGACGGTGAACCACGTCGTGGCGCGACGCTCCTCCGACGGCCCCTGCCCCACCGGCACGCGCGACTCGAGCAGCCTGCGCACCGGCTTGACCTGGGCGGCGGCCGCGAGCACGCCCACGCCGACGACCGCCCCGGCGGTGTAGCGCAGCGTCGTGAGGCCGGCGTAGTGGCTGTAGCGGAAGTCGGGGCCGTACGCCGGCAGCGCGGCGCCGGAGCGCGCGACGACGAACGGGTCGATCGTGGGCAGCGGCAGCAACCAGTAACCGAGCTCGGCGTCGCGGTGCGGCTTGCCGGCGACGGCGCGCGACCGGCGGCCCTCGGGACGCGGCTCGGCCGCGCGGCGCTCCTTCATCGCCGCCCGCATCTGCGTCGCACGACTGGCCGCGCCGAGGAAGGAGTGGAAGGTGCCGCCGGAGAACGTGCCGTTGGAGCGCACCACGCCCCGCAGCCGGATCGGGTCGTCACCGCCGAGCTCGCGCACGGTGAAGTAGGCACCCAGGTCGTGCGGGATCGAGTCGAAGCCGCAGGCGTGGAGCAGGCGGGCGCCGGAGCGCTCGGCCTGGGCGTGGTGCTGGAGGTACATCCGGTCGACGAACTCCGGCTCGCCGGTCAGGTCGACGTAGTCGGTGCCCTCGGCGGCGCACGCCGCGACCAGCGGCTCGCCGTGGAGCAGGTAGGGGCCGACGGTGGTGACGACGACGCGGGTCGAGGCGGCCAGCGCGCGCAGCGAGTCGTCGTCGGAGCTGTCGGCGACGATCGTCGGCACGTCGACGCCGAGCCGCTCGCGGACGGCGTCGAGCTTGGCCTGGTTGCGGCCCGCGATCGCCCACCGCAGGCCCTCGGGGGCGTGCTCGGCGAGGTAGGCCGCGGTCAGCTCGCCGGTGAAGCCGGTGGCGCCGAGGACGACGACGTCGTGGGTGCGCGAGTCAGCTGCGGGCACGGGGACCTCCTGGGAGTGGGTGGACCCCGCCATCCTCCCCGACGCCGCCCACCCATCGACAGCCCGGCCCGTACGCCGCGGCGGCGTACGCTCTGAACATGTGCCGCAACATCCGCACCCTGCACAACTTCGAGCCGCCCGCGACCACCGACGAGGTGCACGCCGCCGCGCTGCAGTACGTCCGCAAGATCAGCGGCAGCACGCGGCCCTCGCAGGTCAACCAGGAGGCGTTCGACCGCGCGGTGGCCGAGGTCGCCCACGCCACCCGGCACCTGCTGGCCGAGCTCACGACCGCCGCGCCGCCCAAGGACCGTGACGTCGAGGCGGCCAAGGCGCGTGCCCGGGCGGAGCTGCGCTACGCCCGTGGGTGACCTCTCCCCCGAGGCGCTGCAACCGCTGCTCGGCCCCCGGCTCGTGGTGCTCACCGGCGCCGGCGTCTCCACCGACTCCGGCATCCCCGACTACCGCGGTCCTGGCAAGCCCGCGCGGCAGCCGATGACCTACCAGGAGCTGGTCGCGACCCCGCAGGCGCAGCAGCGCTACTGGGCACGCGCCCACGTCGGCTGGGCGCGCATGGGCGAGGCCGAGCCCAACGCCGGGCACCGTGCCGTCGCCGAGCTCGAGCAGCAGGGTCGCTGCCGGCTGCTCATCACCCAGAACGTCGACGGCCTGCACGAGCGCGCCGGGTCCCGCGACGTCGTCGCGCTCCACGGCCGCATCAGCGAGGTGGTGTGCCTCGAGTGCCGCGCCGTCACGGCGCGCACCTCGGTGCAGCGCCGGCTCACCGAGCTCAACCCCGGCTGGGTCGAGGCCCACGCCGAGGCCGTGCAACGGCCCGACGGCGACGTCGAGCTCGACGACACCCACGGCTTCCGGGTGCCGGCCTGCGAGGCCTGCGGCGGCCGGCTCAAGCCGCACGTCGTCTTCTTCGGCGAGAACGTGCCCAAGGACCGCGTCGCCCGCTGCTACGCCGCCCTCGACGACGCCGACGCCCTGCTCGTCGCCGGGTCGTCGCTCACGGTCATGTCGGGGCTGCGCTTCGTGCGGTACGCCGCCAAGGCGGGCCTCCCGGTCGTCGTGGTCAACCGCGGCACGACGCGCGGCGACGAGCTGGCGACGTACAAGGTCGAGGCCGGCACCAGCGAGTGGCTGACCGGGCTCTCGGCCGCGGTGAGGGCAGCGCCCACGGCTGCGGCGAAGGCGCTCAGGCCGGTGTGACGAAGATGTGCTCGGCGGCCTCGGTGACGATCTCGGCGGTCTCGCCCGAGCTGCCGAGCAGCACGCCCTCCTCGGTCGCCTGCGCCGCGATGGTGGCCCCCGGCATGGCGCCGGCGCGGCGCAGCGCGCCCATCAGCACCTCGTCCTTCTGCATCTCCTCGCTGATGCGGCGCACCCGCACCCGCCGGGAGTCGGCCGTGACGACCTCGGCGAGCACCTCGACGCCGTCGCGGAACTCCTCGGCCTCGTCGGTCTGACCCAGCTCGGACAACCCCGGGATCGGGTTGCCGTACGGCGACTCGGTGGGGTGCTCGAGCAGCTCGAGCAGGCGCCGCTCGACGTTCTCGCTGATGACGTGCTCCCAGCGGCACGCCTCGGCGTGCACCAGCTCCCAGTCGAGCCCGATGACGTCGGTGAGCAGCCGCTCGGCGAGGCGGTGCTTGCGCATCACGCGGGTGGCGAGGACCGTGCCCTCGTCGGTGAGCTGGAGGTGGCGGTCGCCCTCGACCGTCAGCAGCCCGTCGCGCTGCATCCGGTTGACCGTCTGGCTGACCGTGGGCCCGCTCTGGTGCAGCCGCTCCGCGATCCGCGCGCGCAGCGGGACGATGCCCTCCTCCTGAAGCTCGTAGATGGTGCGGAGGTACATCTCCGTGGTGTCGATCAGGTCGCTCACGCGAGTCATTGTGTCCTACGCGCGGTGGTGGGCGGTCAGCCGCGGGTGGGGCTGCTCCGTCGGCTCCGGAGTCACTGGTGGACCAGTGGCTCCAGCCTTCCCCCAGCCCGCAGACGCGGGGAAGCACCGGAGTCCGTGGGTCAGCGGGTGGAGGCGGAGGCGTTGTAGCGGGCGAGCAGGTCGACGAAGAAGGCGAGCTCGTCGTCGGCCCAGGCGTCGAGCTTCTCGCCCAGCTCGGCGCGGCGGGCGGTGGCGATGGCGTCGAGGCGCTCGCGGCCGGCGTCGCTGACGGTGAGGATCTGGGCGCGACGGTCGGCGGGGTCGGGCTCGCGCTCGACGAGGCCGAGCTCGAGCAGGAGCTGCACCTGGCGCGACACCGCGCCCTTGTCGATGCTGAACAGCTCGACCAGCTCGCTGGCGCGCTGCGGCCCGGAGTCGTGGAGCGCCATCAGCATCGAGTAGGCCACCGGCGACAGCTCGGGGTGGATCAGCCGCGCGCGCTCGGCGATGCGACGGCGCAGCCGACGGATGAGCACCCCCATCTCGTGCTCGAGCGCGAGGATGGTGGCGGTGTCGACCATGCGCGCACCCTAGCGGGACGGATGAAGCCGACCCCGGACGTGCAGCGACCCGCAGGCGTGGTCCCCATGAGGGGGACCCAGCCGGGGGACGTCCCGGTGCGCCTGCGGGTCGGGTGACTGCTGTTGGATTCACCAGCGCGTCCGCGCTGGGGCGGTCGCTGCTAGTGAGCAGCCACCTCACGCGTCCTGGAAGAACTCATTCTTCGGACCACCTCCTTTCCCGTGTCCGACCACGGTAGGTCGTGCGCGGCGCACGCTCAACGGTCTTTTTCCGCAGCGGTGACGCAGGCGGCCCGGGGGTACGGGCGCGGGCATGAGCGAGCACGAGCAGGAGCAGACGTCCGGTGACGAGCAGGAGCCCGGTGGCATCGGCGAGGAGCAGCTGCCGGAGGACCTGCGCGCCGACGAGGACAACCCGTTGGCGCGCCACCCCGACGAGACCGGCGACCAGGACGACGCGATCGGCGCCGACAGCGAGGGCGAGCCGGAGACCGCGCCGCTGACGGCCGAGGACGCGGAGTACGGCTCCGGGAGCTCCGGGACCTGAGTCTCAGGCGGCCCGACGGTGCCGCGACGGTGAGGCGAGGCGCTGCAGCAGCAGCCGGGCCTCGCGGTGACCGGCGAGCCCCCGGTGCCAGCGGAGCACCACGGCGTCGGGCGCGACCACCACGACGAAGGGTCGGCGCTCCAGCGGCTCGGAGCCGAGCGCGTGCGCCCGGGCGAGGTCGCCCTCGACGGCGGGGCCGGTGCGGACGACCTCGTCGACCCACAGCGGCACCTCGGCGAGGTCGACCGCGCGGTGGCGGCCGTCGCCGAGGCTGCGGACCTTCGACCACGTCGACCCGCTGCCGAGCTCGGCGAGCACCGCGCGCCGTACGGCGGCCGGGTCGGCCGTGATGCCGAGCAGCCAGGTGGTGGCCTCCGTCTGGTCCAGCGAGGCCCCCCGACCCCGCTGGACCTGACGAAGCGTCGGACCCGCACCGATGATGGCCATGCCGCACTCCTCCGACGTGGTGCCCGCTCCCCCCGTGGCGCGGACAGCACCCTCAACGCGACGATGCGACCTCGGTCACGTCCGCTCCGGACTGGTCTACCCGGACGTGGCCCAGTCGGCGGTGGGTCCGTCGCCGTGCTGGCCCGGGGACGCCGCGCTGTGCGTCGGGAGCGGAGCATCCCGCCCGGGGAATCGGACATTTCGCCCCGTCAGGACGCGATCGTCCCTACGCTGCCGTCATGCCGTCCCCCCGCGTCGTGACCTCGGGCGCACCTGCCGCGCCGCGCCCGCTGGTCGCCGCGCTCGTCGCCCTGCTGCTGGCGCCGCTGCTGGCCGTCGGGCTCGCCTCCCCCGCGGGAGCCGCTGCGCCCACCTCGCCGGTCGCCTCCGCCCGGGTGGTCGGGGCCCCGCGGGTGCTGACCCCGGCGCAGTGCCGGCGGACGTTCGTGCGGCTGGTGCGCGAGCGCGCCTGCATCAGGCGCTACCGCGCCGCGCAGGCCAAGGCCCAGACAGCGCCCGTCACCACGCCGAGCCGGCTCGGGGTCGGCGTCGCCTTCGGCAACACCCTGCCCTGGATGAGCGCCAGCCGCCGCGCAGCCGCGCTCGACGACGTCGTGGCGCTCGGCGCGAGGTGGGTCCGCATGGACCTGTCGTGGAGCGGGCTGCAGCCGGCGGGGCCCGACAGCTGGAGCTGGGCGCCGTACGACGCCGCCATCGCCGACGCCCGGGCCCGCGGCCTCGAGGTGCTGCTGATCCTCGACTACACGCCGCGCTGGGCCCAGGAGCCCACGTGCACGGCGGGCGAGTTCTGCCCGCCCGCCGACCCCGCGGCGTACGGCCGCTACGCCGGCGCGGTCGCCGCGCGCTACGCGCCGCACGGCGTCACGAGCTTCGAGATCTGGAACGAGCCCAACCTGCCGTTCTTCTGGACCGACCCCGACCCGCGCGACTACCGCGAGGTGCTGCTCGCCGGCACCCGCTCGATCCTCGCCGCGGCACCGCAGGCGAAGGTGTGGTTCGGCGGGCTGGCCTACCAGCCGACCCGGGGCGGGCTGCACAGCCCGTCGGACTTCCTGCTCGAGGCCTGCCGCGACGGTGGCTGCGAGTCGCTGGCCGGCGTCGCCTACCACCCGTACACCTTCCCGCACCTGCCGAGCACCCGCACCAGCTGGCTGACGCCGTGGGAGCACGTCTTCCGCGACGGGTCCGACTCGCGGGCCCTGGTGTCGGTGCTCGACTCGCTCGGGCTCGGCCACCTCGAGGTGAGCTTCAACGAGTCCGGCGCCCCCACCGGCGGCCCCGGCCTCGCCGCCGACTCCGCCTCCGCGTGGGTGCCGGGCGTGACGACCCACGTCACCGAGCGGCACCAGGCGGCGATCGTCGCCGACGGCGTGCGCACCGCCGCCGCCCAGCCGCGGGTCTCGCACCTGTTCGTCTACACCGACCGCGACCAGGGCGTCCGCGCCGACCCCTCGACGTGGTTCGGCCTGCGCCGCCCCGACGGCACCAAGAAGCCGTCGTACGCCGCCTTCGCCAAGGCCGTCTCGGCCCTCCGCCGCTGAAGGCAGCCCACGCTCCCCGAGGAGTCGCGAGGGACGACCGAGCCCCACGAAGGGGGCGCGCCCTTCGAGGCTCGCTTCGCTCGCACCTCAGGGATCGGGATCGCAGCCTCCGCTCCCCGAGGAGTCCGCGAGGGACGACCGAGCCCCACGAAGGGAGGACCGGAGTTGTAGTAGTGCCACACGACGAAGCCGGGCTGGTCGAGGTGTGAGGAGCCCCTGGGCGACGAGCCGCGAGGCCCCGGTGACCCGACCGCCGGCACCGGCAATCCGCGAGTCCGCATGCTGTCGATCACTTGTTCGATTGTCAGTGCGGAGCGGTAGACTCCGTTCATGGAGCTGGCCCCCACGACGACCACCGACACGGCACCCGTGCCGGTCCATGGGCCGGTCGAGGTCGACGTGCGCGCCGCGATCATCGACGAGCTCCTCACCGCCCGCGCCCAGGTCCACGCCGGCGAGGTGAAGCAGGTCTGGATGGCGCTGCAGTGGGCGCTGGCCCACCCCGCGGTGGTCGGCGCCGACGGTGTGATCACCGACTACGCCGGCTGGGGCGAGCCACGGCTGTCGATGCCCGGTCCGCTGGTGCCGCTCGCCGGACCGGGTGCCCCGCTGGTCCACCCACTGGCGCCGCTCGAGCTGGCCGCCGCACTCGACCGGTCCGTCGACCACGCGATGCACCTGCTCGCGGATGCGTTGGAGCTGGCGTTCCGGCTCTCGCGGCTGTGGGCGCTCGTGCAGGAGGAGCGGGTGCCGGTGTGGGTGGCGCGGCAGATCTCCCGCGAGACCCGCGACCTGGCCTACGACGCCGCCGCCCACGCCGACCGGCTCATCACCGCCGTGCCGGACAAGATCGCCCGCGTCGACGCCCGCCGGCTGGTCCACGAGGCCCGGCTGACCGCGGACCCCGACCGCGCCGTCGCCGACGAGGAAGAAGCGATGTCGCGTCGCGGGGTGTGGTTGCGCCGTGACCGCCGCGCACCCGGCGTCATCGACGTCAACATGACGCTCGACGCCGACGATGCCGACCTCCTCGACGCCACCGTCTCCCGGGTCGCGGCCGACCTGCGCGACCTCGGCGACACCTCCAGCCGCGACATCCGGCGGGCGACCGCGGTCGGGATCCTCGCCGACCCCCAGCACGCCCTCGACCTCATGTCCGGCCGCACCACCGACGTCCAGCCCGGCGGGCAAGCTGGATCGGGCGGTGACACCGACCTCGTCGTCCACCTCACCCCGGTTGACCTCGACGACACGACCAGCGAGCAAGGCACGTTCGTCGAGGAGACCCGCGGCCCCGTGTCTGCTCTACAGCGGGCCGCGTGGATCCGACGCCGCGCCACCCACGACGGACGTGTGCGTGTCCGGGCCGTCCTCCACGGCCAGGGACACCAGGGACACCGGGGGCACCGGGGGCCTCGTGACGGTCGCTGCGCGACCTCCTCGACCACCGGCGACGACGCCACCACCGACCTCACCAGCGAAGTGCGGGCGTGGCTGGCCCGGCACGGCATCGACGCCCCCGTCACCACCCTCACCCCCATCCACCTGAGCAACGACACCGCGGTCGACGCCCACGACCCGCCACCACTGATGCGCGAACAGGTCGCGCAACGCGACGGCCACTGCGTCTTCCCCGGCTGCCGCCGCGACTCCCGCACCTGCGACCTCGACCACACCGAGGCCTACCTGCCACCAGATGACGGCGGACCACCCGGCCAGACCAACGCAAGTAACCTCGCGCCCCTCTGCAGACGCCACCACAACGCCAAGACCCACCACGGCTGGACCTACCGTCGACGTCCCGACGGCGCCTACACCTGGACCAGCCCCACCCACCACGGCTACGTCGTCGTCCCCAACACCCGCGCACCACTGAACCTCTGACCGCCCTGCGACCCGACCACCGACCCCGGCAGTCGGGCCACAGGCACGCCCGCACCCTTCGAGGCTCGCTCCGCTCGCACCTCAGGGAGCGGCGGCCCGCGGTGATCGAGTAGGTCGCCCTGCGACCGTCACGAAGGGCCCCCGCCCATCGTCGGAGCGGGTTGGTGCCACCAGGTGACAGTGATCGCCTCCGATGATGTGGGCGCCGACCCTTCGAGGCTCGCTCCGCTCGCACCTCAGGGAGCGGCGGCGCAGCACCCGATCCCTGAGGAGCCCCGTCAGGGACGAGCGCACCGCGGGAAGCGGAGGCACCCCACTCGGGAGATCGGACGCGGGCTACAGGTGGGCGCGCTCGAAGCGCCGCTTGAGGCGGAGGGCGGGGGCCTCGACGAGGGCCCAGGAGGCGACGGCGAGCGCGAACGCCGCGGCGACGGCGACGAGGCGCCAGAGCCCGACGACCGGCTCGCCGGAGGGGGTGGAGACGAGGAGGACCTCGTGCCAGAGGTACAGCGCGTACGAGATCCGGCCGCAGGCGACCAGCCACGGTGTCGACAGGCCCCACGTCACCTGGCGGGCGCCGGCGACCGCGACCAGGGCGAGGAGGGCGGCGAGGGGGGCGCCGTACCCGACAGCGGCGAGGTACGCCGCTGACTGCGGCACCACGGGCAGCACGGAGACCCCGAGGAGCCCGCCGACGCCGACGCCGGTCGCCCACCGAGCGGCGCGGGCCGGGAGGCGGGCGGGCACGAACGCGAGCGCCGCGCCGAGGACGAGCCCGAAGGCGTTGGTGTCGACCGCGAACCACACCCGCTCGGGCTCCAGCGTCGCGGCCGCGACGAGGCGCCACGCCACCAGCACCGAGGCCGTCGCGAGCACGACCTGGAGCACCCGTCGTCGCGGCAGCCGCCGGAGCAGCACCAGGCCGAGCAGAGCCGGCCACAGCAGGTAGAACTGCTCCTCGACCGCGAGCGACCAGGTGTGGCCGTAGACCACCAGCTCGTCGCCGGCAGCGCGGAAGAAGTCGGAGAGGTAGAGCAGCGCGACCAGCGACGCGGGCACCAGCCCGGGCCCGAGGTGCGGGTCGTCGAGCAGCCAGAGCAGCACCGGCGTCAGCGCCAGCACCGCGACGAGCGCCGGCACCAGCCGCAGCGCGCGCCGCACGTAGAAGGCCCCGAAGGCGATCGTGCCGCGACCGTCCACCTCGGCCAGCAGCAGGCTGGTGATGAGGTAGCCCGACAGCACGAAGAACGTCGTCACGCCCACCACCCCGCCCAGCGGCACCGCGGTCGCCGTGGTGTGGCTGCCCACGACGAGCAGCACCGCGACGCCACGCAGACCGTCGAGGGCGAGGTTGCGGTCGTCGCCCGGGGTGGGTCGGAGCGCGCGGAGGCTGGCCCACAGCCCCGCGGGCGAGTACGCCGCTGCTGGCGCCGGGGCGAGGGCGGTCACGCGCGCGCCACGAAGCGGGTGCGCCGCGGCACGGCGCCGCGGGCGGCGAGCACGCCGTCGAACACGGCGAGGGTCGTGGCCATGGCGTTGTCCCAGGCCCAGCGGTCGACGGCCGCTGCTCGGCCCGCCGCTCCGAGACGGGCGGCGAGCGCGGGATCGGTGAGGACGCGGGTGCACGCCGCGGCCAGCGAGGCGGCGTCTCCGGGCGTGGCCAGCAGCCCGTCGACGCCGTCGCGCACGACGGTCGGGATGCCGCCGATGGTCGAGCCGACGACGGGCGTCTCGCAGGCCATCGCCTCGACCAGCGTCATGCCGAACGACTCGGCCTCCGTCAGCGACGGCAGCACGAGAGCGCCGGCGCGGTTGTAGACCTCGACCAGCTCGGCGTGCGACTTCGGCCCGAGGAAGTCGACGTGGTCGGCGACCCCGAGGCGGCGGGCGCGCTCCTGCAGGTCGGGCACGGCGTCGCCGTGGCCCGCCAGGCGCAGCCGGGCGTCCGGTCGGGCGCGCAGCACCTCGGGCACGGCGTCGACGAGCACGTGCACGCCCTTCCACGCCGAGCTGCGCTCGAGGCGGCCGACGTAGAGCAGGGAGGCGTCGCGCTCGAGGCCGAGCGGGCGGAACTGCTCGACGTCGACGCCGGGCGAGACGATGGTGTCCTCGCCGCGCCAGCGGTGCGACAGCGCGACCGACGACGACGAGATCACCGCGTCGCTGCGCCGGAACATCGAGGGCAGCCAGAGCGACTGGTACATCCGCAGCGCCAGGTCGATCCCGTGGTGCTCCCCCTTGAGCATGTCGCCGGAGTGGAAGGTCGTCACGACGGGCCGACGGCGCCGCGAGGCCCACTGCGCGGCGTCGGGCAGACCCGGGACGGGGGCGTGCACGTTGACGAGCCCGACGTCGAGGTCGTCGAGCAGGCCGCGCAGCCGCCACCACCAGTCGGGGTTGACCGGGGTGTTGGAGACGCGGCCGCGGCTGCCGAGGCGGTGCACCGGCACGCCGTCGACCTCGAGGTGGTGGTCACGACGGTCGGGGCTCGCGGCGACGATCACCGGCGTGTAGCGGTCGGAGTCGCGCAGCGCCCGGGCGACGCGGGCGCCGTACGCCTCGACGCCGCCGATGTCGGGCACGGTGTACGCCGAGACCACCGCGACGACCGTGCGGCTCATCGCCGGCCCCCCAGCAGCAGGTTGACGACGAGGGTGGCGCCGCGGCCGACGCCCCAGGCCAGCGCGACCCCCCACAGCGCCACGTCGGACCACCACCAGGCGAGCACGAGCACGAGCACGGTGCCGACGGCGTAGCCGCCGAGCATGGCGCCGAGCCGGCCGTGCACCCGCAGCCGCAGCGCCGACCACGAGCAGAGCCCGGCGACCACGGCGCAGGCCGCGAGCACGCGCAGCACCGGGACGCCCTCGTCGACGTAGTCGGGACCGAAGACGCGCATCACCAGGGGCGCGGCCAGCGCGAGCACGGCGGCGCCGAGCGACATCGCGAGCAGCACGAGCAGCCCGCTGCGCCGGACGACGGCGTCGGCCTCGTCGGGGCGTGCCGACACCTCGGCGTACATCGCGTTGCTCAGCGTGAAGCCGACGGCGAGCAGCAGCACGGTGACCTGGAAGGCCACGAAGTACGCCGCGGCCGACGCGGGGCCGTGGGCGTGCACGACCAGCACGGGGAAGACGAGGAACGGCGCGGTGTCGAGCACGCTGACGCCGTAGCCGGCGCCGGCGAAGCGGCCCAGCCCGAGCAGCTCGCGGCCCGGCCTCGCCGTGCGCGGGCCGGACACGGCCCGCAGCACCACGACCACGCTCGCCACCGCGGCGAGCAGCGCGCTGGTGCCGAAGGCGAGCACGAGGCCCATGGCGCCCTGGTCGACGAGGAGCACCGGCAGCGCCAGCTTGGCGCCGGTCATCAGCACGCCGTTGAGCAGGAAGTTGGCCCGCAGCCGCGACACCGCGAGCAGCGCCGAGTCGGTGAGCGCGTTGACCGACAGCGCGGCCACGAGGAAGGCGAGCTGGAGCAAGCCGGTGCCACCGCCCAGCACGCCGGCGAGCTCGGGCGAGAGGACCCCGAGCAGCAGCGCGTACGCCGCGGCCAGTCCCCCACCGACCACCGCGACGGCCAGGACCGCCGTGACGACGTCGCCGAAGGGTCGGCTGCTGCGCGGCAGCACCTGCACGAGCGTGGTGTCGAGGCCGACCTGGGCGAACAGCGAGATCACCGTCATCGCGGTGACCAGCGAGCCGGCGTACCCCACCTCGGCGGGCGCCTGCAGTCGTGCGGCGAGCAGCCAGAAGGCCATGCCGCCGCCCGACATCAGCACCATCGTGGCGAGCATCCAGGCCGAGCTGGCGACGACGCGGTCGAGCGCCCCGCCCTCCGGCGCGCCGGGGGCGCTGGTGGCCGGGGCCTCCGGCGCCGCGGTCACTGGAGCACCACCGCGGACGGGTTGCTGTAGACGAGGTCCTTGCGCGCCTGCACCGCGCCCAGGGGGTAGCGGTAGAAGAGCAGGTCGCCGGAGGCGAAGACCGCCGCCCGCTGCCGCTGCACGACCGACTGGCCGAGCAGGGTCGGCACGTCGCGGGCCACGAGCGAGGGGAAGACGTACGGCGCGTTCTCGCGGATGGCGACCGAGCCCGAGAGCCGCTCGTCGGAGTACGGCTCGCGCGTCACGGTCGGCAGGCCGTCCTCGACGACGCCGCGGTCGCGCAGCCAGCCGGCGCCGGCCACTTCCTGCGGCGAGATGCCGTAGAGCTCCTGGTAGGGGCCGGTCGCGCTGTACGACGGCCGCGGCTGGTCGACGCCGCCCGTGATCGCCGGCACGAACCCGGCCAGGGTGGCGAGCGAGGCCATCACGAACCCGGCGACGACGGGCGTGCGCCACCGGCCGAGCGGCGTGGCGACCATGACGAAGCCGAGCACCACCGCGGGGGCGAAGACCATCAGTCCCTGCTGGAAGACGCGCAGCACGCCGTAGTCGACCGACAGCCCGGGCACCACGGCGAAGACGCCGAGCGCCCCCACGCCGCCGACGGTCAGCCAGACCCGCTCCCGGTCGTACGCCGCGGTCAACCGGTGGCCGCGCACCAGGAAGAACGCCCCGACGAGCAGCGCGAGCTGCAGACCGAGCGCGAACGCGGAGCGCAGCACCTCGTTGGCACCCGGCACGTCGATGCCCCGGTCGGCCGCGGCGCGACCGAGGCCGGTCAGCGGGGTCGGGTCGGGCTCGTCGATGCGCGGGGCGTTGGCCCGGTCGGGGAGCCCGAGCCCGCCGTCGGGGTAGCCGAGCGCGGCAGCCTGCTCCAGCGCCTGCGCGCTGTGGTCGTCGAGCCGCTCCTGCGCGGTCGGACCGCCGCCGAGGAAGGGCACGTTGCCGAGGTCGGACGACGACTCGGTGGCCTCGCGGGCCTCGGTGAGCGACGCGATCGCCGAGCGGAACACGTCGCCGGCGTGACCGCCGGTGCCGGTGACCGGGTTGACCCAGACGAAGGTGGCCAGCGCGAGCCCGACGACGACCGGCCAGGCCAGCAGCACGAGTGGCTTGCGGCTCGCCTCCTGGCCGCGGCGCCGCAGCACGAGCCGCTCCGCGACCACGAGCCCGCCGCCGATCGCCGTGGTGATCAGCACGACGTAGGTCGTGGAGTAGTGCGACAGCATCATCGCGACGAGGAAGACGAGGACCAGCGCCCGGGTGCGCCACAGCACGCGACGTCCGCCGGTCGTGGCCGCCCGGGGGTGGGCCGCGAGCAGGGCGAGGGTGAAGAAGTAGAACGCGACCTCCTGGCGCACCAGGTAGGGCATGTCGGTGGTGAAGGTCGGGAAGGCCACCACCAGCACCACGGCGAGGACCGCCATCGGACGGGGCAGCAGCTGGCGGAACCACAGGTAGCACTGCACCGGCACCAGGGCGAACAGCACCTGCATCAGCACCTTGAAGACCCAGGCGCCGGACAGGCCGGTGACCTCGCCGAGCACGACCGGCAGCACGTTGACGGCCAGGCACGCGTGGTACGGGCTGTCGAACTGGCTCATCGACCAGCGGCCGGCCTGGTCGACGAGCAGGAAGGAGACGTGCTCGAGCTGGATGTCGTGGCCCTGGACGTACCAGCCCCGCAGGGAGGTGGCGAGCAGCAGCGTGAGCGCCGAGGTGAACACCACCATCCCGTCGGTGCGCAGGCTGCTGCCCCGCATGACGACCATGGCGAGCAGCGCCACGACGACGCAGGCGAAGGCGCCGACCGTCAGCCCCGCGCCGGCCCCGTTGTTGAGCCGCACCGCGCCGAGCACTGAGAGCACGAGACCGGTGCACGAGAGCGCGAGCGCGGCGTGCACCCGCGCGGTGCGCAGGTGGTCGGCGGCCGCGCCCAGCGAGACCAGCCAGGTCGCGGCGGTCGCGCGCTGGCGCACCAGCAGCCCGACGTCGACGACGGTCGAGGCGAGCGCGATCCAGGGCGCGCGCAGCGGCTCGTCGACGCCGACGCGCGGCAGCCCGACGTCGAGGAGCATGGCCCCGGCGACGACCCCGAGCAGCACCAGGCCCAGTGCGGTGAGCGCACGCTGGCGCTCCTGCACCCAGCCGAGGGACGGGCACAGCAGCCAGGTCGGCACGAGCACCAGCACCAGCAGGCCCACGGCCTGGCGCAGGACGGGCACCTGGACGTCGGAGGCGACGACCACCTGGCCGACGAGGACGAGCGCGAGCAGCGCCCACCACGCGGCCGTCGGGCGAGACCGGACGGCGGTGGCGCCCGACCGCGGCTGGGCGGCGCCCCGCAGGCGCAGCTCGGCGCGGACGAGGCCCGCCGTCACGCGCTCGACCACCGTGACCGGTGCGGTGGTCATCGGCGCTCCCCCGTGCAGCGCACCAGCAGCCGCTGGTCACGGCCCGGGAAGCGCACCTCGGCGACGAAGCCGCCCCGGGGCTTGCGCGCCGACACCGCCACGACCGCCACCCGGTCGGGCAGCACGGTGACGCTGCCGCGCTCGACCACCGGACGGCCGCCACGCACCGGTCGGAGCCGCAGCTCCCAGGCGACGTCCTCGGCCGCCGTGAGGTGGCTGCGCACGGCGACCTCGGCGCCGTACCGCGGCCGGTCGGGGCTGCAGCTGCGGGCGGCGACCGTGTCGGCGAACCAGGTCTCGACGTACGGCGCGTCCTGCCGGCCGACGCTGAGCGCGAGCTGCTCGCGCACCGCGGGCGAGACCACGGCCAGCAGCCCCGTCAGGGCCACGAGCACGCCGACGCCGGCGAGCACGGTGACGAGCCGGGGCGGCTGCCGACGGCTCGTCCCGGTCGCTGCCTCGGGGCCCGGCCCGCGCGGTGGCGCGGCCGGGTCGACGGGGGTCACGGACACGGGTCAGGCCTCTCCGACCGCGGGTGGCTGGACGGGCTGGACGGGCTCGGCGCCCTGGCGGGCGGCCTCGCGCTCGGCCCGGTGCAGCAGCGGCACGACGCGGCGGGCGGGGCCGGCGTCGGAGGTCTCGCCGGTGCTCCGGGTCTCGACGTCGTCGTCGGTGAGCACGGGGGCGACGGCGTCGGCGACCTCCGTGGCGGGCTGCTCGCCCCCGAGCTCCGCGGCCACCTCGGCGGCGACCTCGGCCACGGCCTGGGCCTCCAGCACCACCAGCTCCTCGGGCGGGGTCGCGGGGGTCGCGGAGGCCGCCGCGACCAGTGCCGAGACGGGTGCCGAGAGGGGTACGGGCAGCCGGTGCGGGGGCGCCGCCTGCTGCAGGTACGCCGCCCGCAGCTGCTCGCGGCGACCCCGGCCGGCGCTCTGCAGGGTCGTGCCGGCCAGCAGCAGGCTCGCGCCGAGCACCAGCAGCAGCGTGGACAGCGCCCCGCCGGTGACCAGGCCCGCGGTGAGCAGCAGCGCGGCGGGCGCGGGGTAGAGCCACAGCGGGCGCTCGTGGTGCAGCAGCCCGACGATGGTGCGCAGGATGTCGAGGCCGTCGCGGACGGTCGACAGCTTGCTCTCCGAGCCCGCCGGACGGTCGCGGAAGCCGACGGGCACCTCGACGACCGGCATCCGGTGGTTGATGGCGTGGACGGTCAGCTCGGTCTCGATCGCGAAGCGGGTCGAGGCGGCCGGGAAGGTCTTGACGAAGCGTCGGGAGAAGGCGCGGTAGCCGCTGAGCATGTCGGTCACCGAGCTGCCGAAGACGCGGCTCACCAGCAGGTTGAAGCCGCGGTTGCCGAGCGCGTGCCCGGGTCGGTAGGCGTCGTGCTCCTCGGGCACGCGGCAGCCGACCACCATGTCGTGGGGGCCGGCCAGCAGCGCCTCGACCAGCCGCGGAGCGGCCGCGGCCTCGTACGTCGCGTCGCCGTCGATCATGAGGTAGACGTCGGCCTCGAGGTCGGCGAAGGCGCGGCGCACCGCGTTGCCCTTGCCGGGCCGCGGCTCGTGGCGCACCTCGGCGCCCGCCGCGCGGGCGACCTCGGCGGTGGCGTCGCTGCTGTTGTTGTCGACGACCACGACGCGGGCCCCAGGCAGGGCGGCGCGCAGGTCGCGCACGACGCTGCCGATCGCGACCTCCTCGTCGTAGCAGGGCACGACGACGACCACCTGGGGCCGGGTCGGGTCGGCACTCATGCCGTCTCCTCGGGGGTGCGGGTGGTCGGGACGGGCAGCACGCCCGCGGGGTCGTCGAGCAGGTGGTCGAGGGCCGCGCGCACGGCCGTCGGGTCGAGCGCGTCGGGGAAGAAGGTGGCGTCGAGGGCGAAGGAGTCACCGAGCTCGCGGGCGAGCACGGTGATGCCCTCGGGGCCGTTGGGGGCGGTCATGGTCCAGTAGCCGCCACCGGGGCGGAAGACGTCGGGGACGGGCCCGCCGAGGCCGCGCAGGTAGGTCAGCGCGAGCCGCGGACCGGCGCCGCCGACCGCCACCATCGGCTCGCCCGCACCACGACGCAGCCGACCCACCGCGAGCGACGCGGCCAGGGCGATGAGCGGGATGCCGCGGTCGAGATCGCGCTTGACGACGCGGCTGACCTCCTGGGGGTCCTCGTCGTCGTCGGTGCAGACGTAGAAGC
Source organism: Nocardioides marmoraquaticus (assembly GCF_054777915.1). Taxonomy (NCBI): domain Bacteria; kingdom Bacillati; phylum Actinomycetota; class Actinomycetes; order Propionibacteriales; family Nocardioidaceae; genus Nocardioides; species Nocardioides marmoraquaticus. The sequence continues at coordinate 78,464 of NZ_BAAHAA010000011.1, forward strand.
CGCGCGCGAGGTTGCCCAGCTCGGGGGCGCCCTCGCCGAGGTAGCGACGCACGTCGGCCAGCAGCTCGGCGCCGGGGCGCGGGGTCGCGACGTGCTCGGCCAGGGCGCGACGCAGCCCGACCAGCATCACGGCGCTGAACGACGCCCCGGGCCAGCGCTCGTCGCGCAACGCCAGCAGCCGCTCGGCCCAGCCGCCGTCGGTGCGCGAGGAGACGAGCACCGGCTCGACGCCGGTCATCGCCTCGGAGGCGGGCGCGTAGCGCTCCGCCGTCGGGCGGCGGTACGTCGCGACGGTGTGCGCCGTGCGCAGCGGGTGCCGACCGAGCGCGCGCAGCACCCGGCGCTCGACCTGCGCGACGGTCTCGCCGTACGGCATCGGCGGCTCGCCGGAGCCGAGCATGCGGCGCACGAGCGCGTGGGTGCCGACCCCGTCGCCTGAGACGTGGTTGACGCGCATCAGCAGGGCGTCGGGGGTGACGACGGCGTAGAAGGGGCGCAGGCCGAGCGGCTCGTCGAGGAGCCGGGAGGCGAGCTCGAGGTCGGTGCCGACCGCGGGGCCCGTCGTGACGAGGGCGTCGGCCCAGCCGTCGCGCTCGTCGGACCGGATCGGACGCCAGGTGGCGGTGTCGGCGTCGACGAGCCGGGCCCAGGGCGAGCCGGGCTCGAGCGCGCCGTGCACCGCGGCCCGCACGGCCTCGGGCGACGGGGCGTCCAGGCCGAGCAGCAGGTAGCGCGACACCGAGCCCACCCACGGGGCGTCCAGGCCGTCGAGGCGGCGGTCGAGTGTCTCGACCTGCGAGGTGTCCAGCAGAGTCATCACGGTCAAGTCCTCCATGCTTGTCCGAATTGTCTGCCTTACGGAACGATGTGTCTCGCTATCGGTCACAACCTCCAGCAGGTGGTCCAGTCGGGTGTGGCCCAGCTCCTGGCACGCCGGCTGGCGACCGGCGGTCTCAGGCCGCGTGCACGCGCACCAGCCCGCGGTAGACCTCCTCCAGGTCGTCGAGGTGCCGGCCCCAGCCGAAGCCCTCACCGACGTGGCGGGCGGCGGCCGCACCTGCGGTCGCGACGGCGGCGCGATCGCCGAGGAGGCGGGTCAGGGTCGCGGCGAGCTCACCGGGGGCGGCGACGTCGCAGGTCCAGACGCCGGGACCCGAGGTCCACGGCGACGACGTCAGCGCGGCGTCGGCGTTGACGACGACCGGCAGGCCGCTGCTGCGCGACTCCAGCACCGTCAGCGGGCACTCCCCGACCGAGCCGACGACGAACAGGTCGACGCAGCGGTAGACGCGGGCGACCTGCTCGGGGCTCAGCGCGCCGAGGAAGACGAGCCGCTCGTCGTCGAGGCCCTCGGGGCGCTCGCCACCGGCGAAGACGATCCGGTAGTCGTCGCCCGTCGCGGCGGCGACGTGGTCGAAGCCCTTCTTCGGCACGAACCGGCCGACGTAGAGCACCAGCGCCACGTCTTGCGGCAGGCCGAGGTCGGCGCGGATCGCCTCACGCTCGCCGGCGACGGCCGGGCGGAAGCGCTCGTGGTCGACACCGTTGGCGAGCACCCGCGCCGGCGCCGCCTTCGGGGCGGTACGGCGGCTCCACTCGGCGATCGGCTCGTCGATCGCGACGACCCGGCTGGCGCCGCGGAGCACCAGCCGCCCCATCGTGCCGAGCACGGTGCGCTGCACGGTGCGCACCACCCACGACGGGTGGGCGACGACCGCGACGTGGCGGTGGACGACGTACGGCCGCCCCACGAGCACGCACAGGAACGCCGCGACCCAGCTGCTGACGTAGAGCGGGTCGTGCACGTGCACCACGTCGGAGCGGCGCACGCTGCGCAGCATCGCGAGCAGCAGCCGCACCGGGGCGAAGACGGGGAACGGGACGCCGCGCCCCTCGAGGCCGTTCCAGGCCCGGACGCGGGTGACGGTGACGTCGTTCTCGCGGGAGGTGCCCGGGGTCGCGCCGCAGGCGCTGCTCAGCAGGTCGACCTGCCAGCCCCGCTCGACCAGGCCCTGGGTCTGCGCGGCGACGACGGCCTCCAGGCCGCCGACGTGCGGCGCCGCCATGTGCGAGACGTGCAGCACGCGGGGCGCCCGACCAGTGGTGGTGCGCAGCGTGGTCGTACGCCGCAGTGCTGGGGCGGCGAGGCTCCGCTGGCCGACCAGTCGCGGACGGGCGGGGGCGGTGCGCAGCAGCAGCATGGCGTTCTCCGGGGGCCGGCGCGCCTCCGTGGCGCGCTCTCCGTACCGGGAACGCCAGTCCCTGTTGTCCGGTTACGACCCTATTGCCACTGGTACAGCCGGAATTGGCCCGGTTTTCGAGACGCCGGGTCTCGGATCGTTCGCCCTCAGGGGGCGAGCCGCTCGAGGGTCCAGCCACCGGCCCCGTCGGGGCGGTAGACGAGCCGGTCGTGCATCCGACCACCCCGGCCCTGCCACAGCTCGACGGTGCCGAGGCCGACGCGGTAGCCGCCCCAGCCGTCCGGCAGCGGGACGTCGTGACCCTCGTGCGACCGCTCAACCTCGGCGTAGCGCGAGTCGAGCTCCTCGCGCGAGGCCACCGGCCGCGACTGCGGGCTGGCGAGGGCGCCGAGCTGCGACCCGCGCGGGCGTCGCTCCCAGTAGGCGCGGCTCTCCTCGCGCGAGACCCGCTCGACCGGGCCCTCCACGCGCAGCTGGCGCTGCAGGTCGTGCCACGGGAACAGCACCGCGGCGCGTCCGGTCGCCTCGAGCTCGCCGGCCTTGCGCGAGCCGTAGTTGGAGTAGAAGACCAGCCCGCGCTCGTCCAGCCCCTTCAGCAGCACCGTGCGCAGCGACGGCGCACCCTCGGGCGTGGCCGAGGCCACGACCATCGCGTTGGGCTCGGTGAGCCCGGCCGCCTCGGCGTCGGCGAGCCAGCGGCGCAGCGCCTCGAGCGGGGTGGCGGGCACGTCGCCCACGTCGATGCCGGCGTCGCCGTACTCGCGCCGCAGGCCTGCGAGGTGGTCGTCCGGCTGCTCGGGCCGCTGCTCGCTCATGCCGCCACGGTAGCCAGGGCCGGGCGGGGTCCGGCGTCACGGCGACGCCCTGCGGGTACCAGCGGTCCGTGCCGCACGGCACAATGCCCGAGCGGCCACCCGGTCGCTGGAGGAAGAGGGGACCCATGACCGAGGTGCACCACGGGCTCGAGGGCGTCGTCGCGTTCGAGACGACCATCGCCGAGCCCGACAAGGAGGGGTCGGCGCTGCGCTACCGCGGCGTCGACATCGAGGAGCTCGTGGGGCGGGTGCCCTTCGAGAACGTCTGGGGCCTGCTCATCGACGGCGCCTACGACCCGGGCCTCCCCCCGGCCGAGCCCTACAACCTCGCGGTGCACACCGGCGACGTCCGGGCCGACGTGCAGGCCGGCGTCGCGATGCTCGCACCCCAGCTCGGCATGAAGCAGACCTACGACATCAGCGACGAGGAGGCCCGCGAGGACCTCTCCCGCATCGCGGTCATGGTGCTGTCGTACGCCGCCCAGTCGGCGCGCGGCATCGGCCAGCCGATCGTGCCGCAGCGCGAGGTCGACGCCGGCACCTCGCTCGCCGAGCGGTTCCTGATCCGCTGGAAGGGCGAGGCCGACCCCAAGCACGTCAAGGCGATCGACGCCTACTGGAGCTCCGCGGCCGAGCACGGCATGAACGCCTCGACGTTCACCGCCCGCGTCATCACCTCCACCGGTGCCGACGTCGCCGCCGCCTTCTCCGGCGCCATCGGCGCCATGAGCGGCCCGCTGCACGGCGGTGCGCCGTCGCGCGTGCTCGGCATGATCGAGCAGGTCGAGAAGTCCGGCGACGCCCGCGGCTACGTCAAGGGCCTGCTCGACAACGGCGAGCGCCTGATGGGCTTCGGCCACCGCGTCTACCGCGCCGAGGACCCCCGCGCGCGGGTGCTGCGCCGTACGGCCAAGGAGCTGTCGGCACCGCGCTACCAGGTCGCCGAGGAGCTCGAGCAGGCCGCGCTCGCCGAGCTGCGCGAGCGCCGCCCCGACCGGGTGCTCGAGACCAACGTGGAGTTCTGGGCCGCGATCGTGCTCGACTTCGCCGAGGTGCCGGCCAACATGTTCACCTCGATGTTCACCTGCGCCCGCACGGGCGGCTGGTCGGCGCACATCCTCGAGCAGAAGCAGACCGGCCGCCTGATCCGCCCCTCGGCCGTCTACACCGGCCCCGGCGAGCGCTCCGCCGACTCCATCGACGGCTGGCAGTCCGCCTGGGGGGAGTGACTCCCGGCCGCCTCGTCGGGGGCTTTTCGAACGAAAAGCCCCCGACACGCCGGGCGGAGAGGTGCCGATCGGTCGGAAACCCGGACGACGGCCGGCGTGGAAGAGCTTCTCGTTCGAGAAGGTCCTGACGTCAGCGCGCGCGGCGGGCGGCGGGGGTGTCGTACCAGCTGGTCGTGGCGCGGGCGCCGGCCCACGACAGGGACACGTGCACGTGGTCGCGGTGGCGCAGGGTCTTGGAGCACTTCTTCAGCGGCTTGCCCTTGCAGGAGGCGTTCACGTACGGCGTGGGCGCGAACTCGCGGTACGACGCGTACATCGTGTCGTCCCAGATGACGTACATGACGCCCATCCGGCGGGCGAGCTCGTGGGCCTCGCCGCTCTTGCCCTCGGCGAAGATCGCGTCGAGGAACTTCTTCGCGACCGCCCGGTGCGCCTTCTTGTCAGCGTCGAGCGTCCAGTCGAAGGCACGCCCCTCCTTGTGCTCGGACGCGCCGCCGACGTTGCACGCGCGCGCGATGCCGCCGGCGGCACCGCCGTACGTCTTCACGGCCCAGGCGCGCAGCGTGAGCGTGCCGGGCTTGGCCTTCGGGGAGCACTTCTTCTGTCCCTCGTAGCGGGCGTAGGCCTCGACCGGTGGCGCCTCGTCCGCGGCGGTCGCCGCCGTCGGGGCGGCAACGAGCGCGAGCAGGGGCAGCAGCAGGGCGGTCAGCAGCAGCGGGACGAGACGACGTACGGGGGTGACGGACACGGGGGCCTCCAGCCGGGGTGGACCTCCACGCTACGAAGCGACGTCGCTTTTGTCCGATTTTCGCAGCAACTTGCCGAAGCACCGCGACAGCGGTGACCCCTGGTAGTGGCCGTAGCCGGGCACGGCGACGTAGCCGCTGGAGGCGTAGAGCGCGATCGCCTCGGGCTGCTTGGTGCCGGTCTCGAGCAGCAGCCCGTCGAACCCGGCGTCGGCCGCGGTGCGCTCGAGGTGCCCGAGCACGGCCCGGGCCAGGCCCCGGTGGCGGGCGCGCGGCACGACGTACATGCGCTTGACCTCGGCGACCCGGCTCGCCCCCGCGAGCGGCACCGTCGTACGCCGCCACGCCCCGGTCGCGACGGGGTCGCCGTCGAGGTAGCCCACGACGAAGAGGCCCTCCGGGACGACGAAGTGCTCGGGCACCACCGGGGTCTCGTCGGGGCTGCCGTAGCGGGCGACGTACTCCTGCTGCACCTCGGCCACGAGCGCGACCGCGTCGGGGTGGGTCACGGGCACGGCGCGCACCTGCCACTCGACCGGCATTCCGACACGCGGCGACACGTCCACGTACCGCAGAGTACGGACGTGACGCCCGGAGGCTCGACGCGGCGCTTACCCTAGGACTTATGACCACCGAGCAGGCGAAACCTCTCACGAGGCAGCGCGTCGACGACCAGCTGTGCTTCGCGACCTACTCGGCGTCGCGTGCGTTCACCGCTGCCTACCGCCGCCGACTGGCGCCGATGGGCCTGACGTACACCCAGTTCCTGGTGCTCCTGGTGCTGTGGGAGGAGCCCGAGGTGACGATGCAGGAGATCTGCCGCAGCCTCGAGCTCGACAGCGGCACGCTCACCCCGGTGCTCAAGCGGATGGAGGAGGCGAGCCTCATCAGTCGCCGTCGCGGCGTCGACGACGAGCGCACCGTCATCGTCACGCTCGAGCCGGCCGGCGAGGCGCTGATGCCCCGCGCCCGCGAGGTGCAGGACGAGATCGCGGCCGCCACGGGCCTGCCGAGCGACGAGATCGACGAGCTGCGCGAGCAGCTGCGCGCCATGACGGTGGCCCTCGGCGAGAACGGCTGAGCCCGACCCGCGATGATCGTCGCGTGCCCGCACGTGACGACCTCGTGATCCCCGCCGACCTGCTGCCCCGCGACGGGCGGTTCGGCTCCGGTCCCTCCAAGGTGCCGACCGGCACCCTCGAGGCGCTCGCCGCCGGCGGCACGACGCTGATGGGCACCAGCCACCGCCAGGCGCCCGTCCGCGGTCTCGTGCGTCGCGTGCGCGAGGGCCTGACCTCGTTGTTCTCGCTGCCCGAGGGCCACGAGGTGGTGCTCGGCAACGGCGGCACCCACGCCTTCTGGGACGCCGCCGTGCTCGGCCTGGTCCGCGAGCGCGCCCAGCACGTCGTGCTGGGCGAGTTCGGCGGCAAGTTCGCCGACGCCGTGGCCGCCGCGCCGTTCCTGGCGGCGCCCTCGGTGGTGCGCGCCGAGCCCGGTTCGCTCGTCCTCCCCCACGACGAGGACGGCGTCGACACCTACGCCTACGTGCACAACGAGACCTCGACCGGCGTGATGTCGCCCGTGCGCCGCGTGGGCGGCGGCGACGCGCTCGTCCTGGTCGACGCGACCTCCGGCGCGGGCGGCCTGCCCGTCGACGTCGCCGAGACCGACGCCTACTACTTCTCCCCGCAGAAGTCCTTCGCCTCCGACGGCGGGCTCTGGCTCGCCGTCCTCTCCCCCGCCGCGATCGCCCGGGCCACCGACCTCGGCGGCTCGCGCTGGGTGCCGCCGTTCCTCGACCTGCGCGCCGCGATCAGCAGCTCGCGCCTGGACCAGACGCTCAACACCCCCGCCGTCGCCACGCTGTTCCTGCTCGCCGAGCAGGTCGACCGCATGCTCGCCGCCGGCGGCCTCGACGCCATGGTCGCCCGCACCACCGCGTCGTCCCGGGTGCTCTACGACTGGGCCGCGGCGCGCGACTTCGCCACGCCGTACGTCGCCGACCCCGACGCCCGCAGCCTCGTCGTCGCCACCCTCGACCTCGACGAGCGCATCGACGCCACCCGCGTCTGCGCCGTACTGCGCAGCAACGGCATCGTCGACACCGAGCCCTACCGAAAGCTCGGCCGCAACCAGCTCCGCGTCGCCACCTTCCCCGCCGTCGACCCCGCCGACGTCGAGGCCCTCACCGCCTGCCTCGACTTCGTCGTGGAGCGGGTGGGGTAGTCACACGCGCCCCACGATTACCCGCCTGGGCGGATAATCAATGACTTAGTGACTGTTTCGGCAGCCGACAAGTCACCGATTACCCGCTCAGGCGGGTAATCAGGAACCAGCGCCCCGCACCACCCCCACCGCCTGCCGGGCGATCTCCCACTCCTCGTCGGTGGGGACGACGAGGACGGAGACGGGGGCGGAGGGGGGCGAGATGCGGGTGAGGCCGCGGGCGGAGTCGTTGAGCGCGGGGTCGACGGTGATGCCGAGGTGGTCGAGGCCGGCGAGGGCGCCGGCGCGGACGTACGCCGCGTTCTCGCCGACGCCGCCGGTGAGCACGACGGCGTCGAGCCCGCCGAGCACGGCGAGGTAGGCGCCGACGTACTTGCGGATCCGGTGGCCGTAGACGTCGAGCGCGAGCCGGGCGGCCGGGTCGCCGGAGGTGGCGGCCGCGACGACGGCGCGGACGTCGTTGTCGCCGGCCAGCGCCCGCAGCCCGGCGTCGCGGTTGAGGGCGGCCTCGGCCTCGTCGGCCGTGAGGCCGAGCTCGCGGCGGGCGTGGCCGAGCACGGCGGGGTCGAGGTCGCCGGAGCGCGAGCCCATCACGAGCCCCTCGAGCGGGGTCAGGCCCATCGAGGTCTCGACCGACCGGCCGCGGTCGACGGCGGTGACCGAGGCGCCGTTGCCGAGGTGCAGCACCACGAGCCGCAGCTCGTCGAGCGGGCGGTCCAGGGCGGTCGCGGCGGCCCGGGAGACGAAGGCGACGGAGGTGCCGTGGAAGCCGTAGCGACGTACGCCGGCCTCCCGCCACGCCGCGGGCACGGCGTAGGTGCTCGCGTGCTCGGGCAGCGTCTGGTGGAAGGCGGTGTCGAAGACGGCGACGTGCGGCAGGTCGGGAAAGGCGCGACGGGCGGCGTCGAGCCCGGCGACGTTGGCGGGGTTGTGCAGCGGAGCGAGCGGCGCGAGCGACAGCACGGTGTCGCGCACCTCGTCGTCGACGAGGGTGGGCTCGCTGAAGCGGGTGCCGCCGTGCACCACCCGGTGCCCGACGGCGACGAGCCCGACGGAGGCGAGCGACGGACCGTGCTCGTCGAAGGCGGCGAGGGCGGCCGCGATCGCCTCGGCGTGGTCGGCGACCGGCCGCTCGGAGACGTGCTCGCCGTCGGCACGGTGCACGACGCGCCCCGACTCCTCCCCGATCCGCTCCACGAGCCCCGAGGCCATGACCGACCCCGAGTCGGCGTCGACGACGCGGTGCTTGAGCGACGACGAGCCGGTGTTGAGCACCAGCACCGGCGCGGTCACGACAGCACCTGGGCCTGGATCGCGGTGATCGCCACCGTGCTGACGATGTCGCGCACGGTCGCGCCGCGCGAGAGGTCGTTGACGGGCTTGGCCAGCCCCTGCAGCACCGGCCCGACGGCGACGGCACCAGACGTGCGCTGCACCGCCTTGTAGGTGTTGTTGCCCGTGTTGAGGTCGGGGAAGACGAGCACGGTGGCGCGACCGGCCACCTCGGAGCCGGGCAGCTTGGTGCGCGCCACGGCGAGGTCGATGGCGGCGTCGTACTGGATCGGGCCCTCGACCGGCAGCCCCGGTTCGCGCTCGCGCACCAGCCGGGTCGCCTCGGCGACCTTGTCGACGTCGCTGCCGGAGCCCGAGGTGCCGGTCGAGTACGACAGCATCGCCACCCGCGGCTCGATCCCGAAGCCGGCCGCGGTCTGCGCCGACGACCGTGCGATGTCGGCGAGCTGCTCGGCGGTGGGGTCGGGGTTGATGGCGCAGTCGCCGTAGACCAGCACCCGCTCGGCCAGGCACATGAAGAACACCGACGAGACCGTCGCGACGCCCGGCGCCGTGCGGATCACCTCGAGCGCCGGCCGCACGGTGTGGGCGGTCGTGTGCGCGGCGCCCGAGACCATGCCGTCGGCGAGGCCGAGGTCGACCATCAGGGTGCCGCAGTAGGACACGTCGGTGACGACCGAGCGCGCCTCCTCCAGCTCGACGCCGCGGTGCCGGCGCTTCTCGACGTAGCGCTCGGCGAGCCGCTCGACCAGCGCGGGGTCGTGCGGGTCGAGCACCTCGACGCCGGTCAGGTCGGCGCCGGCCTCGGCGGCCCGCTCGCGCACCCGCCGCGGGTCGCCGAGCAGCACGATCTCGGCCACGCCGAGCCGGGTCAGCGTCTCGGCCGCGCGCAGCACCCGCTCGTCGTCGCCCTCGGGCAGCACGATGCGTCGCCGCTGGGCGCGCGCCCGGTCGAGCAGCTGGTGCTCGAACATCAGCGGCGTCACGACGTCGGTGCCGGTGACGACGAGCCGGTCGAGCAGGGCGTCGCCGTCGAGGTGGTCGGCGCACAGCGCCAGCGCCGTCGCGACCTTGCGCGGCGAGCTGCGCGAGAGCCGCCCTCGCACGTCGTTGAGCGCCGAGATGGTCGCGTGGGTGCCGAGGTCGGTGGCGATGATCGGGGTGGTGGCGCCCAGGCCGGCGATGAGGCGGCGTACCTGCTCGGGCAGCTCGAGGCCGCCGTTGAGCACGATGCCCGAGGTGCGCGGGAAGCCGTCGGAGCGCTGCGCGGTCAGCACGCCCAGCACCACCTCCGGGCGGTCTCCGGGCGTCACCACCAGGGCGCCCTCGGCGAGCCGGTCGAGCACGTGGGGCATCGTCATGGCGCCGACCACGACCCCCGTGGCCTCGGCGCCGAGCAGCGCCTCGTCGCCGCTGGTCAGCCGGCCGTCGCAGGCCGCCATCAGCTCGCCCACCGACGGCGCCCCGAGCAGCGGCTCGTCGGGCAGCGCCATCGCGAGCGCGTCGCCGACGGCGACCGCGGTACGGGCCGCGTCGAGGTCGGCCTGCGACGGGGCTCCGCCGCCCGGCCCGGTGACCCGGTTGGCGACGACGCCGAGCAGCGTCGCGTGCTGGCCGCGGAGGTCCTCCACCGTCACCGCCGCCAGGGTGCGCAGCTCCTCCGGCGCGAGGCCGTGGGCGCCGAGCGTGAGCAGCACGGGCGCCCCGAGGTTGGCCGCCACCTGGGCGTTGAAGGCGAACTCCGCCGGGTTGCCGACGTCGGTGTAGTCGCTGCCGACCACGACGACGGCGTCGCTGCGCGCGGCGACGCGGTGGTAGCGGTCGAGCACCCGCTGCATCGCCGCGCCCGGGTCGGTGTGCACCTGCTCGTAGGTCACCCCGGCCGCGTCGTCGTACGACGTCTCGACCGCGTCGTGGGTGACGAGCAGGTCGAGTACGTAGTCGTCGGCGTCGGAGCGCACCACCGGCCGGAACACGCCCACGCGTCCGACCCGGCGCGACAGCTGCTCGACCAGCCCCAGCGCGACCGTGGACTTGCCGGTCCACCCGTGCGCCGAGGCGACGTACACCGCACTGGTCATGTCGTCCTCCCTACCGGCTCGACGGTGGCCGGGTACCCCGCCACCACCCCACCAGCCCGAGGGCCACCACCGCCAGTCCCCCGATCCCGGCGTACGGCGCCCAGACGGGCAGCGCCCAGCCCCCGACGGTGTCGACGGGCTGAGGAGGTGGCTGCACCCCCGGCGGTGGGGCGTACGCCGCCAGCGGTCGCGGCAGCTGCCGCACGGCCGTGCCCGCGCCCTCGCTCGAGACCCGGACCCGGCCGTCGGGGCCGACCGAGACGCCCTCGCCCTGCGGCTGCCGGGGCAGCGGCACGGTGCCGACCCGGCGCCACGACGGCAGCTCGTGCACGGTGGCACCGCCGTAGCCGCGGAGCACCACCAGGCCGCTGAGGGGGTCGCGGGCGCCGTCGGTGAGCATCCCGCCGACGCGCGCCACCCGCACCAGCTCGTTGGGCTCGCCCTCGCGCAGCCTGGCCGGCGTCAGCCAGACCTCGCCGACCAGGCCCTTGGTCACGACCGCGAGCCGGCCGCCGGGCAGGGCGACGAGCGCCTCGGCGTCGTAGGAGCGGCCGTCGGCGTAGCGGACCGGGTAGGACGTGGTCGCGCCGTCGGAGAGCCGCACCCGGTGCAGGGCGAGGTCGTCGCGGGCGCGCTCGTTGTCGCCGACGTCGCCGACCCAGACCGCGCCGTCGCCGGCGGGGGCCAGCGCCTCGACGTCGCGGACGTCGGCGTCGAAGGCGACCGTGCGCACGGTGCGGCCGTCGCCGTCGACCACGAACAGCCGGGCGTCGTCACCCGAGTCGTTGGTCGTGACCATCGTGGCGCCGAGGTCGACCAGGCCGCTGCTCTCGTCGATCGCGGGGTCCTGCCACGAGAAGACGGCGCTGGCCACCACGGCCGCCAGCGACAGCCTCACGGCAGGCGCTCGGCCAGGGCGGGGCGCAGCTGCCAGTCGGCGACGAGGGCGGCGTAGCGCTCCTGCTCGTCGGCCGCCGCCGGGCCACCGGTGCGCACGGCCCGCAGCAGCGTGTTGCGCGGGGTGTGGGTGCTCTCGACGAACTCCACGACGTCGACGCGGTAGCCGCGCTGGCGCAGCAACGAGGCGCGCAGGGCGTCGGTGAGGGTGTCGGCGAAGCGCTCGCGCAGGATGCCGTCGCGCACGAGCGAGGCGTACGCCGCGGGCGGCTCGGCGCGGCGCAGCTGCGCGGAGACGTCGTGGTGGCAGCACGGCGCGGCGAGCACCAGCCCGGCGTCCCACGCGACCGCGCGCGCCAGGGCGTCGTCGGTGGCGGTGTCGCAGGCGTGCAGGGCGAGCACGACGTCGGGGGCGGGATCCATGCTCGCCTCGGCGATGCCGGCGACCTCGAAACCCATCTGCCCGCCCAGCCCGAGCCGCTCGGCGAGCGCCTCGTTGTGCTCGCGCGACTGCTCCTTGACGTCGACCCCGACGGTGCGCACCGGCAGCCGATCGGCGAGCCACGCGTGGGCGGCGAAGGTGAGGTAGGCGTTGCCGCAGCCCAGGTCGACCACGCGCAGCGGCTCGTCGGGGGTCGGGCGGCGTACGGCGCCCGAGGCGAGCGCGTCGTCGAGGGCGGTCGACAGCGCCCGCACCAGCTGCTCGACCTGGCGCAGCTTGCCCTGCCGCGACGGCTTGACCCGGCCCTGGTCGTCGACGAGGCCGAGCGCTCGCAGCACCGGGTGGTCGGGGGCGAGCAGTCGGTCCTTGGCGCGGTCGTGCTCGCGCTCGGGCGCCACCGGCCGCTCCCGCTCGGCGGTGTGGAGCAGCGCCTGGCCCCGCTTGGTGACGCGCACCTGGTGGGTGCGCGCGACGGTGTCGACGTGCCAGTTGCCCCACGCCTGGGCCAGCAGCTCGTCGACGACGGCGGCCGCCTCGTCGGGGCCGTGGTTGGAGGTGTGCGACTGGGTGGCGTCGAACGCCTCGACCTTCAGCCGGCGACCGGCCCGCAGGTCGACCCACCGCAGCTCGACGCGGCGTACGTCGCGCCCGACCCAGGCCGGGTGGGGCCGGCCCTTGCGCCGCCCGGTCGCGAGCGCCCGCACGAGGTGCTCGGCGTCGAGCACCTCGTCGCGGACGACGGCGAGCACCTCGTGCGGGTCAACCACCGTCAGACCAGGGCGGCGACGACGACGATGAGGATGAGCAGCCCCAGCGCCACGGGGATGACGAGGCGGCGCAGCTTGGGGTTCACGTCGACGATCGTCCCATCCCCCGGGTCGTCACCGGGCACCCACGGGGTCGCTGGCCTCGGTCGGCAGCGTCCGACGCACCTCGACCTCGCGGTCGACGGCACGGGCGTTGCGGGCGAACAGCGCCATCGACACCAGGATCCCGCCGAGCGTGAGCAACCCGCCGCCGATCAGCGTCCAGCGGGCGCCGAAGGCCTCGCCGAGCCAGCCGATGAAGGGCGCCCCGAACGGGGTGGTGCCCATGAGGACCATGACGTAGAGCGCCATGACCCGGCCGCGCAGCTGGGGTGCGGTGGCGAGCTGGATGGTGGCGTTGGCCGCCGTCATCATCGTCAGCGCGAAGAAGCCCGTGAAGGGCGCCAGCGCCGCGTAGGTCCAGTACGACGGCGCCAGGCCGGCGACGACCAGCACGACCGAGAAGGCCAGCGCCGAGCCGACGACCAGCCGCAGCCGCACCCGGGTGCGCCGCGCCGCCATCAGCGCGCCGGTGAGCGACCCGATCGCGAGGATCGAGCCGAGCAGGCCGTACTCCCCCGCCCCCTTGTCGAAGACCTCGGTCGCCATCAGCGCCGACGTCATCTGGAAGTTGAGGCCGAAGGCACCGGCGAAGCCGACCGTCGAGAGCACCAGCAGCAGGTCGGGGCGACCACGCAGGTACGTCAGCGCCGCGCGGATCTGTCCCTTCTCACGAGTGGCGGGAGTGGTCGGGTGAAGCTGGTCCTCGGCCATCGAGCGGAGCGCCCAGATGACCGCGGCGTAGCTCAGCCCGTTCAGCAGGATCACCCAGCCCGTGGCCTGCGCACCGCCGCCGAGGGCGGCGATGAGCAGCCCGGCGATCGCCGGGCCCATCAGCCGGGCGGCGTTGAACGACGCCGAGTTGAGCCCGACCGCGTTCGTCAGGTCGTCGGCGTCGACCATCTCGCTGACGAAGCTCTGGCGTGCTGGTGCGTCGAAGGCCGAGCCCACGCCGAAGACGAGGGCCAGCACCCAGACGTGCCAGACCTCCACCACCCCCGAGATGGCCAGGGCGGCCAGCGCCAGCGCGGTCACGCCCATGACCGACTGCGTGACCTGCAGCAGCCTCAGCTTGCTCATCCGGTCGGCGACCAGACCGGCGTACGGCGACAGCAGCAGCGCGGGCAGGAACTGCAGGCCGGTGGTGATGCCGAGCGCGGTGCCGACGCCGATGCCGCCCGCCGCGCCGGCCAGGACGACGACGAGCCAGTCCTGGGCGACCCGCTGCATCCAGGTACCGGTGTTGGACACGACCCCGCCGGCGGCGTACAGGCGGTAGTTGCGGTTGTGCAGGGAGCGGAAGGTGGGGCTCAACAGTGCCTTTCCCAGAGAATGTGTCGGTGCCGGCTCAGTCGTCGGTCGCCAGTCGGTGGATCAGGGGGGCGGCCTGCCGCAGCAGGTCGCGCTCGTCAGGGGTGAGGTCGCGCAGCCGTCGCGCCAGCCAGACGTCGCGGCGTCGCCGGTCGGCCAGCAGCACCTCGCGGCCCTGGTCGGTCAGCGTCACCACCACGGCCCTCCCGTCGGACGGGTGGGGCGCGCGAGCGGCGTACCCCTCGTCGACCAGGCAGGTGACCGTGCGCGTCATGGACGGCGGCTGCACCCGCTCGTGGGAGGCCAGCTCACCGACCGTCAGCGGCCCCTCGCGGAACAGCACCCCCATCGCGCTCAGCGCCGTGACGCTCAGCGTGTTGTCGGGCTCGCGCTCGCTGCGCAGCCGCCGCGAGAACCGCATCACCGACAACCGCAGCTCGGACGCCAACCCGGTGTCGGTGCGCGCCACGTGCTGGACCGTCGGACTCACGATGCTTAGCCTAACTCATTACCTCGGCTAAGCATTCCCCTCGGTGCGAGTGCCCGCCGCGCTCTGTTAGGTGCGAGCGCCTGCCCCGCTCCCTGAGGTGCGAGCGCAGCGAGCCACGAAGGGCGCGGCCCGCACGCCTGGACGGTCCGCAGCCTCAGGTGAGCAGGCGGGTGAGCGGGTCGATCGCGAAGTAGAGGACGAACAGCACCGAGATCACCCACATCAGCGGGTGGATCGCCGCGACCTTGCCGCGCACCAGCTTGATCAGCACCCAGGCGAGGAAGCCGGCGCCGATGCCTGCGGTGATGGAGTAGGTGAACGGCATCAGCACGATGGTGAGGAAGGCCGGGATGGCGATCTCGACGTCGTCCCAGTCGATGCCCTTGACCTGCTGCATCATCAGGAAGCCGACCAGCACCAGCGCCGGCACGGCCGCCTCGAGCGGGATCACCGCGACGAGCGGGGCGGCGAAGACGGTCAGCAGGAAGAGCACGCCGGTGACCACCGAGGCCAGGCCGGTGCGGGCGCCCTCGCCGACACCGGCGGCGGACTCGATGTACGACGTGTTCGACGAGACGCCGGCGGCACCACCGGCGGCCGCGGCGACGGAGTCGACGACGAGGATCTTGCGGGCGTTGGGCGGGGTGCCGGTCTCGTCGAGCAGGCCGGCCTCGGCGCCGATGGCCGTCATCGTGCCCATGGTGTCGAAGAAGTCGGCCAGCATCAGGGTGAAGACCAGCAGCAGCACGGCGACCAGGCCGATGCGCTCGACGGAGCCGAACAGGTCGAACTCGCCGAGGGTGCCGAGGTCAGGCAGAGAGAACGGGTTGCCGGGCAGGGCCGGCACGGTGAGGCTCCAGCCGCCGGGGTTCTCGAAGGCACCGCCGAGGTCGAGGACCGCCTCCAGGACGATCGCCACGACCGTGGTGATCGCGATGCCGATGAGGATCGCGCCCTTGACCTGGCGCACCCACAGGCCGATGACGAGCACCAGGCCGAGGGCGAAGACCAGCACCGGCCAGCCGCTGAGCTGGCCGTCGCCACCGAGCTGCACCGGCACCGTGGTGTTGGCGGCGTCGGGGATGCGGGTGACGAAGCCCGAGTCGACGAAGCCGATCAACGCGATGAACAGGCCGATGCCGACCGAGATCGCGACCTTGAGCTGGGTGGGCACGGCCTTGAAGACCGCCTCGCGGAAGCCGGTCAGCACCAGGACCAGGATGACCAGTCCCTCGAGCACCACCAGGCCCATCGCGTCGGCCCAGGTCATCTGGCTGGCGATGCCGAACGCGACGAAGGCGTTCAGCCCGAGCCCCGCGGCCAGGGCCAGCGGGTAGTTCGCGAAGACCCCCATGGCGATGGTCAGCACGCCGGCGACGAGCGCCGTACCGGCCGCGATCGCCTCGACGTCGCCCCGCCCGTCGCCCCCGCCCAGGAAGGCACCCGTCGCGTCGGGGGCCCCGGCCAGGATGAGCGGGTTGAGCACGACGATGTAGGCCATCGTGAAGAAGGTGACGACACCGCCGCGCACCTCGCGGGCCACGGTCGAGCCACGCTCGGAGATCTTGAAGAACTGGTCCACGAGGCGGCATCCAACCACGGACCGACCCCGTCGCAGGTTTCGTGGAGGTCAACTGTGACGAGCCGTACGGCGCAGCGGGTGCTGTCGGTGGTCCGGTCTAGATTGAGCGCCATGCGCGACGACGAGCAGCCGGTCGCCCACGAGATCGGCAACCGCACCTACCTCGTGGCCGACGTCGAGCCTCTCGACCTCGACGGCGTGCGCACGATGCAGGTCGGCGTCGTCGTCTGGGCCGCGGCGCTGGTGGTGCTGCTGGCCCTGCGCGGTCGGCTCGTCGCCAACGACGCGGAGTGGTGGATCTGGGTCTGCGTCGCGGGGCTGGGGCTCGGCCTCGTCGGGTGGGACCACTGTGCGCGCAAGCGTCGTCGCCGCATCGCCGAGGAGCGGGCGGCCGAGGAGCAGGCGGCCGAGGAGCAGGCTCCGCGATGACGCGGGTCCGCTACTACACCGCCACCTCGCTCGACGGCTTCATCGCCGACGAGCACGACTCGCTGGCCTGGCTCTTCGAGCAGCAGCACGAGCCTGGCGGTCCGGCCGACTTCGACACCTTCATGGCCGGCGTCGGCACCCAGGTGATGGGGGCGACGACGTACTCCTGGCTGCTCGAGCACGAGCCCGACTGGGACCCCGGGCCCGACCAGACGATCTGGGTCTTCACCCACCGCGACCTGCCCGTGCGCCGCCCCGGCGTGCGCCTGGTGCAGGGCCCGGTGGCCGACCACCTGCCGGCCATCGACGAGGCGGCCGGCGGCAAGGACGTCTGGCTGATCGGCGGCGGCGACCTCGTGGGCCAGTTCGCCGACCTCGGCCGCCTCGACGACGTGGTCGTCTCGATCGCGCCGGTCGTGCTCGGCGCCGGCCGTCCGCTGCTCCCCCGGGCGCTCGACCTGACGCTGGTCGAGCACGACCGCACCGGCGACTTCCTGGTCGCGCGGTTCGAGGTCCGCGGACCCCGCGCCGACTGAGCCCTGGTCCGCTCGCGGGGCGAGATCAGCCAACGCCTCGGGTGCGGGGGTCTCGAGGTCCTCGCCAGCACAGGGCTGGTCGAGGTGCGAGGGCCGCCAGGCCCGGGCCGCGAGACCCGGTGAGATCAGCCTGTGCCACGGGTGCGGCGTCTCGAGGTCCTCGCCCAGCACAGGGCTGGTCGAGGTGCGAGGGCCGTCAGGCCCGAGCCGCGAGACCCGGTGAGATCAGCCTGTGCCACGGGTGCGGCGTCTCGAGGCCTTCGCCCAGCACAGGGCTGGTCGAGGTGCGAGGGCCGCCAGGCCCGAGCCGCGAGACCCGGTGAGATCAGCTCCCGCCTCGGGCGCGGGGGTCTCGAGGTCCTCGCCCGAGGGCTCGGACACCTCGACCAGCAGGGCTCAGAAGGTCTCGAGCTCGTCCTCGGAGACCGTGTCGTAGACGGGGTCGGGCAGGGGCGGGGGCAGCTGCTTCTTGCGCAGCTGGGCCTCGGAGTGGGCGCCGCAGCCGTGGTCGAGGGAGACGGCGCGGCCGTCGTCGTTGGCGTGCTCGTTGGCGCAGACGCCGAACACGGTCGACAGCGGGCCGGCCAGGCGCACCAGGAAGCCGCAGCCGCCGCAGCGGGCCGGCGCGGACTGGGCGAGCGGGACGTCGGGGCCCGCGTCGCCGGCGTACCAGCGCTGCACGACCCCGTCGCGGCCCTCCAGCGACAGCACGCGGGCGCGACCGAGGCCGACCTCGCGGATCGTCGCCTCGGCGACCGGGTCGGGCTCGTCGCCGGCCAGCCAGGTCGGCACCAGGCGGGCGTCGTCCTCGTCGACGGGCAGCAGGTCGCCGGGCGTCATGTCGCCGGGGCGCACGCGCTCGCGCCACGGGACCCACGCGGGGGCGATGATCGCGTCGTCGTCGGGCAGCAGCACGACCTCGTCGACCGTGACCTCGCTCTGGTCGGCGGGCGCCACGACGGTGACCGCCCAGCTCCAGCCGTGGTAGCCGCGCTCGCGGCAGGCGAAGCGGTGGGTGACGACCTCGGGCGAGTCCTCGACCTGCGCGTCGAGGTGCTCGCCGACGACGTCGGCGCCGACCTGGGCCACCAGCGCGGCGCGGGCGGCCCCGACGGCGGGGCTCTCGGTGGTGTCGGCAGGAGTCACGCCGCGGATTGTCCCCCATCCCGCCGGGTCGTGTCCTCCCGACCCGGCGCGGGTTGGCAAGATGGTCGGCATGTCCGGACCCGACGACCCGACCTCCCCGAGCGGGTCGCCCGGGGGCGAGCGGGGTCGGGTCACCGACTGGCGCGAGGACACCGCGCCGTACGCCGCTCCCGGCGGCGCACCCCGGGCCGACGAGGAGCCGACCGCCGCCACCAGCGAGCCGTCCGACGACGCTCGTCCGGGCCCCCGGCTCGGGCCCCAGCACGGTCGGTTCCGGCGGGCCGCAGGAGCCACCGGGCGGGGCATCCGGACGGCGGGCAGCGCGACCGGGCGCGGGGCGGCGTACACCGTGCGTCAGGCCCGCCGCGCCTCGCACGCCGAGGGTGCCGGCGACTCCGGGCTGTCACGGCTGATCGAGCTGCACGCCTTCAACGCCGCCGGCGACGCGGCGGTGGCGATCTCACTGGCCGGCACGCTGTTCTTCGCCCAGCCCGGCGAGGCGCGCGGGCCGATCGCGCTGTTCCTCGGGCTGACGATGCTGCCGTTCGCGGTGGTAGCGCCGCTGCTCGGGCCCTTCCTCGACCGGTTCAGCCACGGTCGTCGCTGGGCGATCGGCGGCACGATGGCGATCCGCGCGCTCCTCGTCTGGCTGATGGCCGACGCGATCGCCGACGGCTCGCTGCTGATGTATCCGCTCGCCCTGGGCGTGCTCGTCTCGTCCAAGGCGTACGGCGTGGCCCGTGCGGCCACGGTGCCGCGGCTGCAACCCAGCGGCCTCACGCTGGTCAAGGCCAACTCCCGCATCTCGCTGGCGGGGGTGGTCGGCGCCGGGCTGGCGGCCCCGCTCGCCGGCGGGGCGTCGTACTTCGGGCCGGAGTGGTCGCTGCGCTTCGCGTTCGTCGTCTTCGCGGGCGCGACGATCCTGTCGATCCTGCTGCCGGCCCGCGCCGACGCCTCCACGGGCGAGCTGCCCGTCGGGAGCCCGACCTCGACGCGGCGCTTCGCGCTGCCGGTCGACGTGGCCTTCGCGCTGCGGTGCAACGCGGGCCTGCGGGTGCTGTCGGGGTTCCTGACGATCTACATGGCGTTCCTGCTGCGCGACCAGCCGTTCGACGGGTGGGAGGGCCGCACCACCCTGCTCATGGGGCTCGTGATCGGCGCCGCCGGTCTCGGCAACACCATCGGCATCAGCCTCGGCTCGCTGCTGAAGAACGTGCAGCCGTCGATCACCGTCGTCGTGACGCTGCTCGCCGACGCCGCCGTGGTGGTGGCGGCCGCGGTGCTCTACAGCCTCCCGCTCGCCGTCGCCCTCGGCCTGACCGCCGGCGTCTCGCAGGCGCTCGGCAAGGTCTCGCTCGACTCGACCATCCAGCAGTCGGTGCCCGAGCGGCACCGCACCTCGGCGTTCGCGCGGTCGGAGACGATCCTGCAGCTGTCGTGGGTCGCCGGCGGCTTCATCGGGATCACGCTCCCGTTGATCCCCCGCCTCGGCCTCGGCACCCTCGCCGCGATCCTGGTCGCCTGGACCGCCTTCGTCCTCCTCCGTCGCCCTGGCCACGACCAGGACGTGCCGGCCCTGCCCGCCACCTGAGGTGCTTCCGCGCGGACAGCACCTCCGGGGCCGCTTTCCGCGAGGTCGGTCCGCGGCAACCGCGGAGCCGGCGGCTGAGCAGAGCTTTTCCGTGCCGATGCCGGCCGCCGGCGTCCTGAGCCACGAAGTCTGACGCTGAGCCACGATTGTTTGCCGCGTCCAGCGGCAGAGTCACTGGTCAACCAGTGACTTTGCCCCCAGGACCGACACCGCTCAGAGGTCGAGCTCGTCGGCCAGGGCGCGAAGGAGCTTGGCGGTGGGCTTGGCGGTGCGGGCGTCGGGGTGGCGGCCGTGGCGGTAGGCCTCGCCGACGCCGTCGAGCAGGCGGATCAGGTCCTCGGTGATGGTGGCCATCTCCTCGGGCTTGCGGCGCTGCTGGCGGGCGACGGCCCGGCTGACCGACGGCGGCGCCTCGAGCAGCCGCACCTGGTGGGCCTGGTCGCCCTTGCGGCCGGCGAGGATGCCGAACTCGACGCGGGTGCCGGCCTTGAGCGTGCTGATGCCCGCCGGCAGGTTGGAGGAGCGGACGTAGACGTCCTCGCCGTCCTCACGGGAGAGGAAGCCGAAGCCCTTCTCCGCGTCGTACCACTTGACCTTTCCCGTGGGCACCGTGCCGGCCTTCCTGATCGATCGTCCAGAGCGCTGCTGACCAGCGCCGGGACAGCGTAGACGGAGCCGCCGAACGGCAGCCAACGAGTTCAGCCGGCGGAAGCGAGCCAGCCCTCGAGCCAGCCGGGGAAGGCGTGGAGGTCGGGCAGCACGACGTCGGTGCCGGCCTCGCGCAGCTCGGCCTCGGTGCACCCGCCGGAGAGCACAGACACGCTCGGCACGCCGGCCGCGCGGGCGCCCTCGACGTCGTGCACGTGGTCGCCGACGTACAGCGTCGCCTCGTGGCGCCGCAGCACCTCGCCCTTGCCGCCGCCCCATACGCCGCCCTCGACGACGTCGACGTCGAGGCCGAGGTGGTCGACGTGCAGGTGGGCGTTGGGGGTGTACTTGCCGGTGACCAGCACGGTGCGTCCGCCGTGGCGGCGTACGGCGACCAACGCCTCGACCGCGCCGGGCAGAGCGGCCGTCGGGGTGATCGCGGTCTCGGGGTAGAGCGCACGGAAGCGCGTGATCGCGTGCGCCATCTGCCCCTCGGAGACGTGGCCGGCGAGGACGTGGTCGAGCGGCGGCCCGAGGTTGGCGCTGAGCTCGGCCGACGGCAGCTCGATGCCGAGGTCGGCGGCCAGCGCGTCGAGGGTGGCCACGAAGCCGGCCACGGTGTCGATCAGCGTCATGTCGAGGTCGAAGCCGACCACGAGGCGACCGGCGTACGACGAGACCACGGCCACAGGCTAGCCACGGCCGAACCGCCGCCCCACGCTTGGTCGGACCCCTATCGTCGGCACCGTGCTGATCACCAACCACGTGCTCCAGGGTGCGGCGATCGGCGCCACCGCCCGCGGCCCCGTGACCGCCTTCGGCCTGGGCCTGGCCTCCCACTTCACCGCCGACCGCGTGCCGCACTGGGGCGGCGTGCCGATCGAGGACGTCCTGCACGTCGCGGTCGCCGACGGCCTGACCGGGCTCGGCGCCATGGGCTGGGTCATGCGCCGTACGCCGCGTGGTCACCGCACCCGCGTCATGGCCGGCATGCTCGGCGCCTGCCTACCCGACGCCGACAAGCCGAGCACGCTGTTCTTCGGCCGCTCGCCCTTCCCGGAGCGGTTCGACGCCTTCCACGTGGACGTGCAGCGCGAGTCGATGAACCGGATGCCGCAGGAGGTCGCCGTCGCCGCCGTGGGTGCCCTCGTGGTCAGCCGGCTGCTCAGGCGTCTGGGCTGAGGCTGCCTACCGGAGCAACCCGTCACGCACGGCGACGACGAGGGCGGGGGCGAGGGGCAGGCGGGGCACGAGGGTGGCGCCGACGGCGTGGTAGAGGTCGGGCTTGCCGGGCCAGGTGACGGGGTCCGGGGTGTTGTCGGGCCCGAGCTCGTGGTGCCACGAGCCGCGCTCGCGGTCGACGAAGCAGGCGTCGGCGTAGGCCCACCACCGGGCGTGGAGCTCGGCGTACGTCGCCTCCCCCGTCGCCTCGTGGAGCGCAGCGGCGGCGGCGCAGCCCTCGGTGACGACCCAGTGCATCCGCTGGCGCACGACGGGTGAGCCGGCGAAGTCGACGGTGTAGACGAACCCGTCGGCGCCGTCGACCGCCCAGCCCTCGCGCACGGCGGCGTCGAAGAGCCCGACGGCGTGGTCGAGCAGCCAGGCGGGGGCGTCGGTCCCGAGCGACGCCCGCAGGTGCAGCGCGAGCCGCGACCACTCCAGCCAGTGGCCGACCGTGGCGCCGTACGGGCGGAACGGGTCGGCGGGCTTGTCGGCGTTGTAGTCGGGCAGCGGCGTCCAGGCCTCGTCGAAGTGCTCGGGCAGGCGCCAGTCGTGGGCCGGTCCGAGGTCGCGCACGACCCTGGTGAGGATGCGCAGCGCGCGGTCGCGCAGGTCGTCGCGCGACAGCACGTCGGCCGCGGCGAGCAGCGCCTCCACCGTGTGCATGTTGGCGTTGACGCCGCGGTAGCCGTCGAGGGTGGTCCAGGCGGCGTCCCACTCCTCGACGACCATGCCGGCCTCGTCGTCCCAGAAGCGGGTCAGCAGCACGTCGAGCGCCTCGTCGAGCAGTGCGCGGGCGCCGGGCCGGTCGGCGGCGGTGGCGCTGGCCGAGGCGAGCACCACGAACGCGTGCTCGTACGCCGTCTTGGCCGTGGTGGTGGGCCCGTCGGGGCCGACCGCGGCCCACCAGCCGCCGTGCTCGGCGTCGCGCAACAGCCCGGTGAGCGCGGCGACCCCGTGGTCGACCAGCTCGGCGGACCCGTCGCGGCCGAGCAGGTGGCCCAGTGCGTGCACGTGGGTCATCCGGCAGGTGATCCACAGCTCGACGGGACGCTCGACCAGGGGCCGGCCGTCGTCGTCGAGGTAGGCGAAGCCACCGAGCGGGTGGCGCAGCTCGCCGAACCCGAGCAGCCGCTCGAGCTCGGCGGCCAGCCACGCCGGCGACCCGGGGGCGTCGCTCACGACCACGACGTGCCCGGCGTGAAGGTGGCGACGCCGAGGGTGGAGTCGCTCTGGCCGTAGTAGGCGAACCAGGTGTCCTGGAAGTGCACCAGGCCCTCCACGAAGGTCACGTTGGAGACCAGCCCGTGGGTGTCCTCGAAGGTCGAGGGCTCCAGCCAGGGGTAGTTCATCTGCGCCATCACCTCGGTCGGGCGGGCGGGGTCGAGCAGCAGCTGGCCGCAGGTGTAGCGCACGGTGCCGTCCTCGAACTTCACCGCCGCGTTGTGCAGCAGCAGGATCAGGCCGTTGTCGGTCCAGATCGGCTGCGGTCCGACCTCGACGAGGAACTCGCCGAAGGTCCCGGGCGGCGTGGGCAGCATCAGCGGCTGGTCCTGCGGGGCCGGCTCCCAGTGGATCAGGTCGTCGGACCACGCGTGGTAGATCGAGCCCTCGCCGAAGTACATCAGCCACCGGCCGTCGACCTTGCGGTCGAGGATGGCGCCGGCCTTGCTCCACGGCGTCGGCACGTCGGCGGCGTTCGGCTCGAAGGTGTTGAAGTCGGGGAAGAGCGGCCCGTGCTTCTCCCAGGTGCGCAGGTCGGTCGACGTGGCCAGGCACAGCTGGGCGTTGGTGCGGTCCCAGGCGGTGTAGGTGAGGTAGTACGTGCCGTCGATCTCGGTGACGCGGGGGTCCTCGCAGCCGAACTCCTCGTAGGGCTCGCTCGGGCTCAGCACCGGCTTGTCGTCGCGGGTGAAGTGGATGCCGTCGTCGCTCACGGCGTAGCCGACGTGACTGACGATGTCGTCGGCGTGGGCACGGTAGAGCAGCACCACCTGGTCGTCCTTCACCACCGCGGCGGGGTTGTAGATGCTCCCCGACTCCCACCCGTCGCCCTGGGGCACCAGGATCGGGTTGGCGTCGTACGGCGTGAACGGGCCCAGCGGGAACTGGGCTCGGGGCGCGGTCATGGTCGTCCTCTCGTGGGGGTGGGTGGGGTTCAGCGGCGCACGACGGCGAAGCCGCCGGGCGGGAGGGTGACGGCGACGTCGCTCGCCGGGGTCCGCGCGGTCCGCACCAGGCGGCCGGAGCCGTCGTAGACGCGGGTGCGGGCGGTGCCCTCGCCGGGCACGGCGAGCGAGGTGCGCTGCGGCCGGGTGTCGGCGTTGCGCAGCACCGCGGTGGCGCTCCCGTCGCCGGCGAGCACCCGCGAGGTCACCAGCGGCTGCAGCACGACGGCGTCGAGCCGGGCGGCGGCACCGCGGGTGCGGGCGACCAGCGTCGTCGCGCCCTCGGGGATCCGGCCCAGGGTCTGCGGCAGCAGCGCACCGGGGGCCGGCGAGCGACCCTGCGCCCCGACGGCGCCGGAGCGCACGTCGCCGACGCGGCGGCCGTCGACGACGTACGACGTGACGGCGCGCGAGCCGGGCCGGTGGTCGGTGACCGGGACGACGAGCGAGGCCGGCTGGTCCTCGGGCACCTCGAAGGTCGCGCGGCCGCCGGCGGGGATCCTGGCGAAGCCGGTGCCGCCGTACTGCGACTCCCCCGTCCACCGGCTCTCGGGCTCGACCGCGGTGGCTCCTCCGCTCAACGCAGCGGCCTCGGCCTGAAGCTCGGTGATGCCGGTGCCGCCGGACTCCTGCGCGACCCGCGCGATCGCGGCGACCTCGGGGTGCGCGTCGAGCTGGAGCATGGTCAGCAGGCCGTGGATCGTCGACTCGGCACCGGAGTTGCGGTTCACGCGACCGTCGGCCTCGACGCCGTCGATCGTCACGCCGGTGGCGGGGTCGTACGTCGGCTCGCCCGAGGCGTTGGCGCCGAAGAACCACGCCGCGTCGACCCCGGCCAGCTCGTCACCGGCGCGGGTGCCGTGGGCCAGCAGGTTCTGCACGCGCGAGTCGGCGCCGTAGGCGATCTGCACCCGGTCGGCGCGTGTCGGCTGGCGCCCGTTGTCGGGCCCGCCGGAGGTGATCAGCCAGGGCTCGAAGACGAAGGCGTCGCGCTGCGCGGCGCGGTCGCGCCCGGCCACCTCGAGGGCACCGCCCATCTGGGAGGCCCAGGCGTGCCAGATCGAGCGCGACAGCCCCCACGGCAGCACGCCGCCGAAGGGCCAGCGACGGGCGTCGCCGCCCGACAGCGCGGCGATGCCCTCGGCCAGCTGGCGCTCCACGCGACGGCTGAGGCGGGTGCCGCCGTCCGCGTTGTAGGCGGCCAGGCCGATGACGGCCTCGGCACTGGCGTCGGCGCCGTCGACGACCAGCCAGGCCGGTGTGCGGCGGCCGTCGGCGCGGTAGTAGCGGCCGTAGGCGTCGAGCACCTGCCGGTCGAGCGCCCCGAGCGAGAGCGCGAGCCGCTGCTCGAGGAAGCGGGCGAAGCGCGGGTCCTCCTCGCGGAAGGCGGGCACGGCCTCGCCGAGCGCCCAGACCGTGCGGGCCAGCCAGTACGACGCGTCGCTGTCGCTGGGGTCGGGCAGCTCGACCGGCTCCGCGCTGCGGTTGAGCGAGCCGTCGGGCTGCATCCACAGCACCACGTTGCCGCGGTCGCGGCCCTGGGTGACCTGCATGTAGGTGAGCCCGCGCAGCAGCTGCCGGGCCTTCTCGAGGCTGTCGTGGTCGCCGGTCTGCCGGAAGTGGCGCACGTAGACGATCGCCGCGCGGGAGATGTCGTCTGCGTTGTAGGCGCCCTGGGTCCAGTCGCCCGTCTCCGGGTCCTCGGTGCCGCCGCCGATGCGCTCGAAGCCGTCGTCGCGCCGGTCGGCGTAGGTCCACAGCATCCCGACCTCGGGCTCCTGCTCGAGCCGGTACGTCGTGTGGCGCGCCGTGGGCTCCGGGGTCGCGGTGTCGCCCAGGAAGTCGAGGTGGTCGAGGTTGGTGAGCGGGGCGCCCGCGGCGTCCGCTCGCTGAGGAGCCGAGGGACGAGGCGTCCCGAAGGGCGCGGCTGCCGCCTCGTCGGTCGAGCCCGTCGAGGCCACGAGCCCGCCGACGGCGAGCCCGAGCGTGGCGGCGAGCGCGGCGGGGCCGCGCAGCCGGTGGGTGGTCCTGGTCGTCATCCCTTGACTCCACTTCCGATGCTGAGGTCGGTGAACCGCTTCTGGAAGGCCACGAACAGCGCGACCGCGGGGGCGGCGAGCACGACGGCGCCCGCGAGGATCGCGCCGTACGGGTTGGCGGCCCGACCGGCGATGTTGCTGATGTAGTTGGCGAGCGTGACCGCGAGCGGCTGCAGCTCGGCGTCCTTGGTGACCAGGAAGGGCCAGAGGAACTCGTTCCAGGGGCCGATGAAGGTCAGGAGCAGCGCGGTGAGCAGCGCGGGCCGCACGAGGGGCAGCGCGATCGACCAGAGGATCCGCAGCTCGCTGGCCCCGTCGAGCTGGGCCGCGGCGAACAGGTCGTCGGGCAGCTGCAGGAAGAACTGGCGGAAGACGAAGACCGCGGTCGAGTTGATGAGGAACGGCGCGATCATCCCGAGGTAGGAGTCGGCGAGCCCGTAGTAGCGCACCACCATCACGTAGATCGGGATGATGAGGAGCTGGAAGGGCACGATCTGCACCAGCAGCATCACCGCGAACAGCGTGCCGCGACCGCGGAAGTGCAGCCGGGCCAGCGCGTAGCCGGCGAGCACCCCGAAGACGACCGTGCCGAGCATGACGCCGCCGGTGAAGATCGCCGAGTTCAGCAGCGAGCGCACCAGGTCGACGCGGCCGTTGATGTCGGCGTAGTTGTCGAGCGTCCAGCCGCCCAGCGGCAGCGCGCCCTTGATGGTGGTGTCGGGCGACTTCTGCAGCGAGCCGACCACCATGTAGTAGAAGGGGAAGAGGAAGACGAGAGCGCCCAGCAGGAGCGCGGTCATCGACCAGAAGCGGCGGGTCCTCGTCATCTCAGTCACGCTCCAGCAGCTTGCGGTTGACCAGCGAGACGACCAGGACGAGGAGCACGAGGATGACGCCGATCGCCGAGGCGACGTCGGGGTTCCCCTGCTCGATGCCCTTCTGGTACATCACGAAGACCGGTGAGGTGGACGCCCCGTCTGGCCCGCCGCCGTTGGTCAGCAGGTAGGGCTCGGTGAACAGGTTGGCGCCGGTGATCGTCGCCAGGATCACGACCAGCGTGCTCGCGCTGCGCACCCCCGGCACGGTGACGTGCCAGAAGCGGCGCACGGCGCCCGCCCCGTCGACGGCCGCGGCGTCGTACAGGTCCTTCGCGACGCCCTGCAGCGCGGCGAGGTAGAGCAGGATGAAGAAGCCCAGGCTCTTCCAGGTCACGAACACCGCGATCACGGGCATCGCGAGGCCGGAGCTGACCAGCCACGACGGGTCGGGCGCCAGCGGGCCGAGCAGCTGGTTGACCAGGCCGCCGGAGGAGAACAGGAACAGCCAGACCGCGACCAGCGCGACGCTCGCCGTCACGTAGGGCACGTAGTAGGACACCCGCAGGAAGGTCCGCAGCCGCGCCACCGAGTTGAGCGCCGTGGCCAGCACGATCGAGAGCCCGACCGTGAGCGGCACGTTGATGACCAGGAAGATCCCGACGTTGACGAAGGAGCGTCGTACGTCGGGGTCGCCCAGCACCGCGGCGTAGTTGGCGAACCCCACGAACGGTCGCTCCACCTGCGCGCCGGGCGCGGCGAAGAAGTAGTCGTGGAAGCTGATCCACACCGCCAGCCCGAGGGGGTAGGCGAACACCAGCGCCAGGAAGAGCGCGTACGGCGCCGCGAACACCATCCCCAGGGGCTGGCGACCGAAGACCTTGTGGAGCACGGGGCTGCCTCAGCCCTGCGAGGCCAGCTCGTCGGCCTTGTCGGCCGCGGCCCTCAGCCCGTCGGTGACCGGCTCCTCGCCGAAGATGACCGAGCGCGAGTAGTTGTCGCGGATCTCCTGCCAGATCTCCACCGAGTTCGCCACGTTGGGCACCTCGACGGTGCGCGAGGCCTGGTCGGCGAAGGTCTCGTACGCCGGGTTCTGCTCGAAGTAGTCGGGGTAGGTGCCCGGCAGGTCCTCGCGGATCGGCATCTGCCCGGTCAGCTCGAGCAGCTGGCCGTCCTGCTCCTCGCTGGTGGCGAACTTCAGCACCTCCCACGCGGTCTGCTGGTTCTCGCAGGCCGAGTAGACGGCGACGTTCTTGGCGTCGGAGAAGGTGTAGGTCTCCTCGGCCGGGGTGCCCTGGCTGGTCGGCACCGGCACCACACCCCAGTCGACGTCCTTGCCGTAGACCTTGATCGCCCACGGCCCGACGACCGACATCGCCGCGACGCCGTCGGCGAACGAGTCGCCGTCGTACTTCTCCTTCGGGCTGTAGCCGTCGGCGTACATCTGCGACCAGAAGTCCCAGACGGCCGCGCCGGCCTCGTCGTCGAAGGTGGCCGTGCCGTCCTCGACCGTCTGCTGGCCGCCGGACTCGGCGGCGTAGAGCGGGTAGAAGTCGAACCACGACTGGAAGAACTCGCTCGTCGGCGCGGGGTAGATCGCCGCCTTCGAGACGCCCTCGTCGACCAGCTTCTTGCTGGTGGCGAGGAACTCGTCGTACGTCGACAGCGGCGGGTTCTCGGCGTCGATGCCGGCCTTCTCGAACAGCGCCTTGTTGTAGAAGATCATCACCGGGTTCTGCTTCCACGGGACCTGGTAGTACTTCTCGTCGGGCGACTGGTACTGCTCGGCGAGGTCGCCGCTGCGCTCCTCGACGTACGACGCGCCGTCCTCGAAGTCGTCGAGCGGCACCAGGCCGCCCTGCTTCTGGAACTGCGGCACCGCCGCGGGGCTGGTGTTGAAGACCAGGCAGGGCGCGTTGCCGGCGGTGATGGCCGCGCCGATGACCTCCTCGGAGGTCTTGCCGGCGGGGATCTCCTGGGCCTTGACCTCCTGGTCGGGGTTGGCCTCGTTCCACTTCTCGACCATCTGCTCGCCCCAGGCGATCTCCTCGGGGTTGTTCGAGAGCCAGATCGTGATGGGGCCGGTGGAGGAGCGCGACTCCGAGGCGTCGCCTCCGCCACCGCACGCGGCGGTGAGGCCGAGGGACAGGGCGAGGGCGGTGCCGGTCACCAGACGGCGGTTCATGGGCGGTCTCCTTGGGTGGGGGTCGGGGCGGGTCCGGTCGAGGCGCGGACGACGAGCCGGGCGGCGGGAGCCGGCGGCACGTCGCCGACGTCGTCGCCGACGAGCCGCAGCAGCCGGGTGGCGGCGGTGCGGCCCCAGGCGACGACGTCGGTGCGCACGGTGGTCAGGGCGGGTCGGAGGTGGGCGGCGATCTCGGTGTCGTCGAAGCCGGTGAGCGAGAGCTGCCCCGGCACGTCGACGCCGCGCTCGTGGGCGACGGCGAGCGCCGCGGTGGCCATCAGGTCGTTGGCGAGCACGATCGCGGTGGGCGGGTCGGCGAGGTCGAGCAGCTGCGCGGTCGCACGGGCCCCCGACTCGGCCGAGAAGTCGGCCTCGACGACGGGACCCGGCACGACCCCCGCCTCGAGCAGCGCCTGCTCGAAGGCCCGGCGTCGCGAGCGGCCGTGCACGAGCTGCTGCGGACCGGCCACGTGGGCGATGCGCCGGTGGCCGAGGTCGAGCAGGTGCTGCACCGTCTCGACGACCGCGGGGGCGTCGTCGGCGCCGCAGGCGACCTGGAGCGGACCCCAGGTCTCGCCCAGGTCGGGGCCGACGAGCACGGCCGGCAGGTCGAGCTCGGCCAGGAGCGCCGGCCGCCGGTCGCCGACGCGGAGGTCGGTGACCAGCACGCCGTCGACCCGGCCGTCGCGCGCGAGCCGGCGGTACGCCGCCTGGTCGTCGCGCTCGGCGACCTGCAGCAGCAGTGCCCGGTCGTGGGCCGAGAGCACGGTCTCGAGCCCGGCGATGAAGGACGGGAAGAACGCGTCGGCGCGCAGCACCTCCGGGGCCCGTGCGAGCACCAGCCCGACGGCCATCGACCGGCTCGTCGACAGCGCCCGGGCGCCGGCGTTGGGCGTCCAGCCGAGCCCCTCGGCGGCCTCGAGGATGCGCCGGCGGGTGTCGGCCGAGATGCCCGGCCGGTCGTTCAGCGCGAACGACACCGCCCCCTTCGACACACCCGCGGCGCGGGCGACGTCAGCGATCGTGGGGCGGGCCATGCCGTCGTACTAAACCGGTTTAGGACTGAGTGTGTCAACCGTCACTTTCGCAGCGCTGCCGCCTTCCCGCGGTGACCCCGACCCGCAAACACGCGGACTCACGTTGTCGCGGCCGCCCGATCTGTCCCGGCGGGTCCGGCCAAGACGGACGCGGTCCAGAACTTGCACCCGCGCGTTTGCGGGATCCCCCGCCCGCGCGCGTCGACGCCCCCGCCGGCGGGGCCGGGCGGGGGCGTCGGGCAGGGCGGGTCAGGGCAGCCGGCGGCGGACCTGCTCGTCGAGCACGCCGAGGGGCAGCGCGCCGGAGTCGAGCAGGGCCGAGTGGAAGGCCTTGACGTCGAACGCCGCCCCGCGGCGCTGCTCGGCCTCGTGGCGCATCCGCTGGATCTCGAGCCGGCCGACCATGTAGGAGCAGGCCTGGCCGGGGGTCACGGCGTACCGGTCGATCTCGGGCCGTACGACGCCCTCGGTGAGCGGTGAGTTCTCGACCATGTACTGCACGGCCTGCTCGCGGCTCCAGCCGAGCGCGTGCATGCCGGTGTCGACGACGAGGCGGCAGGCGCGCATCGAGTCGGCGGAGTACATGCCGAGCCGGTCGACGGGTCCGGAGTAGAGCCCCATCTCGTCGGAGAGCCGCTCGGTGTAGAGCCCCCAGCCCTCGGAGTACGCCGAGTTGCGCAGGTGGCGGCGGAAGGTCGGCAGCCCCTCGAGCTCGGAGGCGATCGCGATCTGCAGGTGGTGACCGGGGATGCCCTCGTGGAAGGCCATCGCCTCGAGCTCGAAGGTGCCCCACGACGCCACGTCGGTGGTGTTGACGAAGAACGTTCCGCCGCGACTGCCGTCGGGCGACGGCGGGTAGTAGAAGGCCTTCGCGCCGCTGGTCGTCGACTGCACGGCGCACGGAGCCTGCGGCAGCACCTCGAACCACTCCGGCATGGCGTCCCACGCCCGCTGCATCGCGACCTCGGAGTCGCGCACCATCTGCTCGCCGTCGCTGTAGTGGAGAGGGGGGTCGGTGCGCATCGCCTCGAAGATCGCCTGGAGGTCGTCGCTGCCGACGACCTCGGGGCCGAGCGCGCGGTACTCCTCGGCCAGCTTGGCCACCTGCGCCGTGCCGATCTCGTGGATCTCCTCGGCGCTCTTGTCGGTGGTCGTGAAGTAGCGCAGCGTCGCGGCGTACGCCGCCTCGCCGCCCGGCAGGTGGGCCAGGCCGACCTGCTCGTCGCCGCGGGCACCGGGGGCGACCTCGTCGGCCAGCACCGCGCGGTACGCCGCCATGCCCGGCCGCACCTGCTGCTCGACGACCGCGCGCAGCCGCGCCTTCCAGCCGTCGACGTCGATGCCGGCCGGCGGCGGAACCGTGCGCAGCAGGGCGTCGTCGGCGACCGGGGTCGCCAGGATCTCGTCGAGCTGGCGCACCGTGCCCTCGACCGCGAAGGCGGCCGGGAACCGGCCGGCGGCGACGCCCTCGCGCAACCGCTCGCCGAGCTGCTCGAAGTGGCGACCGATGGCGGCGTACTTGTCGACCATCGCCTCGGCCACCTCGGGCGTCGGCAGGCCGAGCATCGGCACCAGCACCTGCAGGGAGCCCTGCAGACCGAAGATCGGGTCGGCCGCGATCTCCTCGAGCCGCGCCTCCGCCAGGTCGGCGCGGTTGCGCGCGTCTGCGGCCAGCACCTGCACGGTCAGCCGGCGGTCGTCGTCGAGCCCCTCGGCGTCGACGGCCTCGGCCCGCTCGACGAACGCCCGCAGCGCCGAGACGTTGGCGTCCTCGGCGGTCCGGCTGCCGTCCTCGAACCGCCCCGCCGCGTCGTACTCCCCCAGCAGGTGGGCGCTGGTCGGGTTGGTGACGAGGTGGTGCGACCAGTACTGCTGGGCCAGGTTGTCGACGTCGTGGGCGGGGCTGCTCTCGGAAGTCACGCAGCACAACCTACGTGCGCCCCTTCGTGACGCCCCGCTCGTCCCTCGCGGCGCTCCTCAGGGAGCGGCCCCTCCGGTCCCTGATGTGCGAGCCACCCCGAGCGCGCCGGTCCCTGAGGTGCGAGCGGAGCGAGCCACGAAGGGCGCGACGTCACCCGTCGTGGCCGACGCCCTCCAGGCCGAGCCGACGGGTGGTCTCCTCGCGCATCTGCACCTTGCGGACCTTGCCGGTCACGGTCATCGGGAACTCGTCGACGACGAGCACGTAGCGCGGGATCTTGTAGTGCGCCAGCCTGCCCGTCGCGAAGGCGCGCACGGCGTCGGCGTCGAGCGGCTCCGCGCCGTCGGTGACCTTGACCCAGGCGCAGAGCTCCTCGCCGTACTTCGCGTCGGGGACGCCGATGACCTGCACGTCCTCGACGTCGGGGTGGGTGTAGAGGAACTCCTCGATCTCGCGCGGGTAGATGTTCTCGCCGCCGCGGATGACCATGTCCTTGATCCGGCCGACGATGTTGCAGTAGCCGTCCTCGCGCATCTCGGCGAGGTCGCCGGTGTGCATCCAGCCGTCGGCGTCGATGGCCTCGGCGGTCTTCTCCTCGTCCTGCCAGTAGCCGAGCATCACCGAGTAGCCGCGCGTGCACAGCTCGCCCGGCATACCGCGCTTGACGGTCTCGCCGGTGACCGGGTCGACCACCTTGACCTCGACGTGGGGGTGCACCCGCCCGATCGTCGCCGTACGCCGCTCCAGGTCGTCGTCGGCGCGGGTCTGGCACGACACCGGGGAGGTCTCGGTCATGCCGTAGGCGATCGACACCTCGGCCATGTGCATGTCGTCGATGCAGCGCTTCATCACCTCGACCGGGCAGATCGAGCCCGCCATGGTGCCGGTGCGCAGCGACGACAGGTCGTGCTCGGCGAAGGTCGGGTGGTGCTGCATCGCGATGAACATCGTCGGCACGCCGTACAGCGCCGTGCACCGCTCCTCGGCGACCACCCGCAGCGTGGTCTCGGGGTCGAAGGCCGGCGCCGGGATCACCATGGTGGCGCCGTGGCTGGTGCACCCGAGGTTGCCCATCACCATGCCGAAGCAGTGGTAGAAGGGCACCGGGATGCACAGCCGGTCGACCTCGCTGAAGCCGATCAGCTCGGTGGTCAGGTAGCCGTTGTTGAGGATGTTGCGGTGGCTGAGCGTGGCGCCCTTCGGGTAGCCGGTGGTGCCGCTCGTGTACTGGATGTTGATGGGGTCGTCGGGCGTCAGGGCCGCCGCCCGCGTCGCGACGGCGTCGTCCGGCAGGCCCTCCCCCTCGGCCAGCAGCGCGCCCCAGTCGTCGGTGCAGATGAACACGGTGCGCTCGAGCGCGACACCGTCGGCGCCGCGCACCTCCTCGACCATGCCGCGGTAGTCGGAGGTCTTGAAGGACTCGGCCGCGACCAGCAGCCGGGTGCCCGACTGCGCGAGGGCGTAGGCCAGCTCGTGCGTGCGGTAGGCCGGGTTGACGTTGACGAGGATCGCGCCGATGCGGGCGCTGGCGTACTGCACCAGCGTCCACTCGGCGCAGTTGGGCGCCCAGATCCCGACCCGGTCGCCCTGCTCGATCCCGGCACCGATCAGCCCGCGGGCGAGGGCGTCGACGTCACGTTCGAGGTCGGCCCACGTCCAGCGCCGGCCCGTCGCCGCCTCCACCAGCGCCTCGCGCTCGGGGTGCGCCGCCACCGTGCGTGCCAGGTTGGCCCCGATGGTCTCCTCGAGCAGCGGCGGGGTTGTCTCTCCGGCGGCGTAGGACTCCATCACCCCAACCTAGGAGCGCGCCCCGCCCAGGGCCAGTGCCCGTCGACCGACGGGCAGCTCGGGGCTCCGCCGTCCGCGACCCCGGCTACACCGCGACGACGAGACCGGCGATGGCGGCGTTGGCGAGGTTGGCGAGCGAGCCGCCGAGCAGGGCGAGCAGGCCGAGGCGGGCGACGTGGGAGCGGCGCTCGGGCACGAGCGAGGCGTAGGTGCCGATCTGGATGGCGATGCTCGCGAGGTTGGCGAAGCCGGCCAGCGCGAAGGTCACGACGACCACGGTGACGGGGCTCAGCGAGCCGACCTCCGGGCCGAAGCTGGCGTAGGCGACGAACTCGTTGAGGATCGTCTTCTGGCCGATCCAGGCCCCGGCCTGGGTCGCCTCCGACCACGGCACGCCGAGCAGCCAGGCCAGCGGCGAGAGCAGGGTGCCGAGGGCGCTGTCGAAGGTCAGGTCGGGGTTGCCGAAGACCGAGCCCACCCGCGACAGCCCGGCGTTGGCCGTGGCGATGAGCGCGACGAAGGCGAGCAGCAGCGCGCCGATGGTGACGGCGATCCGGCCGCCCGCGAGGGCACCGCGGCCGATCGCGTCGATCACGTTGGCCGACTCCTCGTCACGCACCGAGCGCACGTCGAAGTCGTCGTCGAGCTCGGAGGCCTCCCCCGCGTGCTCCCGCACGTACGCCGCCGCCCACTCCGGCTCCGGCGTCGTGTCGGGCCACAGCAGCTTGGCGAAGAGCAGGCCGGCCGGGGCGTTCATCAGGGTCGCGGCCAGGAGGTACTCCAGCGGCGCGCCGAGCAGCGAGTAGCCCACCAGCGTGGAGCCCGCGGCCGCCGCGAAGCCGCCGGTCATGAAGGCGAACAGCTGGGCGGTGCGCACCCGCCTGAGGTACGGCGCCACCATCAGCGGCGCCTCGCTCTGACCCAGGAAGATGACCGTCGCGGCGTAGAGCGACTCCACCCTGGACACCTTGAGCAGCCAGCCGATCGCGCCCCCGAAGATCCACGTCGCCCACTGGATCACCCGGAGGTAGAAGAGCAGGTAGACGAGCGCGCCGAGGAAGACGATCACCGGCAGCACCGACAGCGCGACGGTGGGGCTGTCGGCCGGCACGTCGGTGAAGATCGAGCCGAAGACGAACGACGTGCCCTCGTCGGTGAAGCCGACGAGGGCGGCCACCCGGTCGGAGGTCCAGCGCAGCGCCGCCTCCCCCGGACCCCACCGCAGCACGGCGATCGCGAAGACCACCTGGAGCAGCAGCGCCGCCCCGACCGTGCGCAGGCTGATGCCGCGCCGGTGGCGGGAGAAGAGCACCGCGACACCGATGAGCAGGGCCAGGGCGAGCAGCCCCCTGAGCGCGTCCACGTGCTGATGGTGCCAGGTGCGAGCCGCGCTCGGACTGGGAGCCGGCCGAGTGCGCCACGCCGCGGCGGGTGGCGCTCGACGGCGTCGTCGTACGACGTGCGCCGCAACGGCTCCGGCTCGATCGGGACCCTGTCCACCAAGGTCGACGTCGACGACGACTGACCCCGCGACTGGGCACCCGGGGAGTGACACCCCCGCCCGGAAGGCCCCGCATGCCCCGTCGGACCTTCATCACAACCCTGCTGGCCGTGACGGCGCTGGTGGTCGCGGGGCTGGTGGTGCTGTCCTCGCGGCTGGACGGGGCACGGGCGCCGGTGACCACCGATGACGTCGCGTCGCGCGCCGAGGTGTGGGAGCCGGTCGCCGCGGGCTGCGCCGGGACGGCCCCACGGTGCCGGGTGCCACGGTCGGTCCGGGTCGACGGGCACGTCCTCGAGCGCGTCAGCCTGCAGGTCGCGCCGTTCCCTGTCACTGCGGGCGCCGAGACCTCCCGCACCCAGGCGCGCGTCGAGCTGCCGGCAGCGCGCAGCTGGCTGATGACCGGCGTCGTCGGCGGCACCGCGCAGGGCTACCGGGTCGAGGTCGGCGACACCTACGAGGAGGTCGCCCACGACCGGCCCGTCCTGCTCCGTCTGGGCGGGCCACGGGCGGACGTACCCGTCAGCGTCACGACACGGGAGCCACGCGGCGACGGCCACCAGTTCGTCGCCGTCTTCCTCTGGCCCGCCGAGCCGGGCCGCAACGCAGACAGTTGACGATGACTACCAGTTGTCTCGCAGGTCGAACACGACGCCAATCCGATGCGACGAGGGGAACGAAGGCCGCCAAAGGCGCGGACCACCGCGCCGATTCCCTGAAGGGCGACATCGATGTCTCGAACCAGGAAGACCCTCACCGCCGGCCTCGTGGCCGCCGCGCTCGCGCTGCCCCTCGGCCTGGCCGGCCCGGCGCACGCGGCGCCGCGCACCACCGCGCTCGGCCTCGTCGACGGCACCACGCTGGTCGACTTCCAGCTGGCCGACCCGGCCGGCACCACGCGCCTCGTCGGCGAGATCACCGGCTTCACCGGCGGCGACACCGAGCTCGTCGGCATCGACTACCGCGTGCAGAACCGGCGGCTCTACGGCGTCGGCAACCAGGGCGGCGTCTACATCTTCAGCAGCAACGCCCGGCTGGTCGAGGTCAACCGGCTCAGCGTGCCGCTCCAGGGCACGACCTTCGCCGTCGACTTCAACCCCGCCGCCGACCGGCTGCGGGTCATCAGCGACACCGGCCAGAACCTCCGCCACAACCTGGCTCCCGCCGACGGCACCGCGGCCACCATCGCCGACACCTCGCTGACCTACCCGGGCGCCGCGGGCTCCACCCCGGGCACCGGCATCACGGCGGCGGCGTACACCAACAACGACCTGAGCGCCGACACCGGCACGGTCCTCTACGACATCGACACCAACCTCGACCAGCTCGCGGTGCAGTCGCCGGCCAACGCCGGGCTGCTGTCGGCGGTCGGCAAGCACGGTGTCGACGTGCCGGCCGACACCGGGTTCGACATCGACCCGCTCAACCGCGGCTGGCTCACCACCACCGCCGGCGACCGCTCGCGGCTCGCGCTGGTCGACCTGCAGACCGGCAAGGCGACGCTGCGCGCCGGGGCGTTCCCGGCCCGCTACCCGGTCACCGACCTGGCGATCCGGATCGGCCGCTGAGGTAGCCCGGCGCCACCCGCTCGAGGTACGACGAGACCCTGGCCGCGTCCCAGCCGCGCGACTCGCGCAGGCCGGCGGCCAGGGTCTCGGCGTACGCCGGCGCGGGCGGGCAGTGCTCGACGGCGTCGATGCCGTCGGGCGAGGTGAAGACGAGCATCGGCGCGCCGTCGCGGCGGCCGACCTCGAGCAGCGTCTCGTAGCGACCCGGCCCGACCTGGTGGCGCCCCTCGAACCCGGCGAGCAGCACCGCCTCGACCGGGTCGTCCTCGGCCGGCACCCGGTACATCTCCTGCGCCGCCACGTCGGCGAACTGCGCCGCCGTCACGAGGTAGGCCCTGGCGTGGGTCGGGCCGCGGTCGGTCGCCGCGTGGTCGTAGAAGGCGACCCCGCCGCCCCACTGCGGCGACTCACCGGCGAAGTAGAGCGCCCCGGGCAGGTCGACCGCGGCGCTGGCGCGCGGCGGCGTGCGGTCGCGCGCGCCGGGGTTGTGCCGGCTGCCGCCGACGGGCGTCCCGCCCTCGAGGTAGGTGGCGAGGCGGGCAGCGGCCATGTTGGAGCCGTAGGAGACGTACCAGACGAGCGCGACCATGTCGGTGGTCGAGGCTAGCGTGCGCCACATGGCCCGCGACGACGCTCCCCGCGTGCACGTCGAGACGCCCGAGGAGTGGCGTGCGTGGCTGGTCGAGCACCACGCGACGTCGCCGGGCTGCTGGGCGGTGTGGTGGAAGCGGCCGACCGGCCGGCCCGCACCGACCTACGAGGAGCTCGTCCTCGAGGCCCTCACGGTCGGCTGGATCGACTCGACCTCCAAGGGGCTCGACGCCGAGCGCACCGGCATGTGGTTCACCCCGCGGCGGGCGGGCAGCGGCTGGTCGCGGCCCAACAAGCAGCGCCTCGAGCGCCTCGACGCTGAGGGCCGGATGCTGCCGGCCGGCGTGGCGGCCGTCGCGCGTGCCCACGACGACGGCTCCTGGAGCCTGCTCGACGACGTCGAGGACCTCGTCGTCCCCGACGACCTCGGCGGCGCCCTCGAGCGGCGCGGCGCCCGCTCCACCTGGGACGCCCTCACGCCCTCGGCCCGCAAGGAGGGCCTGCTGTGGCTGGTGCAGGCCAAGCGGGCGGTCACCCGGGAGTCCCGGGTGACCGCCCTGGCCGACCGGACCGCCGGCGGGGCGTCACGCCCCCGAGGCTGATCAGTCGTGCGCGCCGTCGACCACGCGGTCGTGCCGCAGCGAGGTGTTGCGGGTCTCCTTGACGGCCAGCACCGCGATCACGGTGAGCACCGCGGTGATCGTGATGTAGACGCCGACCGCACCGGTGTTGGGGGCGACGCCCTCCTCGGCGGGACCGAGCAGGCGCAGCGCCACGATCGGGGCGATGGCGCCCGCCAGGATCGACGCCAGCTGGTAGCCCACCGAGGCACCCGTGTAGCGCACCGAGGTGCCGAACAGCTCGGAGAAGAACGCCGCCTGCGGCCCGTACATCAGCGCGTGCAGCATCAGCCCGACCACGACGGCCAGCGTCAGCGCGCCCGCCGTACCCCTCTCGACCAGCGGGAAGAACGCGAACGTCCAGGCCGCGACGCCGACCGCGCCGGCGATGTAGAGCGGCTTGCGGCCGATCTTGTCGGAGAGCAGCGACACCAGCGGGATCCACACGAAGTGCACGGCCGAGCCGATGAGCAGCGCCTGGAGGATCGGACCGCGACCCTGGCCGTCGTACGTCGTGACGTAGGTGATGACGATGATCGTGAAGATGTAGTACGAGGTGTTCTCCGCCAGGCGCATGCCCATGGCGCAGAAGACCTCCTTGGGGTACCGGCGGAAGACCTCGAGCAGCGGGATGTGGTTCTTCTCCGACTTCTTGGCCTCGATCTCGGCCTGGGCCTCCTTGAAGACGGGCGAGTCCTCGATCGAGAGGCGGATGTAGAGCCCGATCAGCACGAGCACGGCCGAGAGCAGGAACGGGATCCGCCAGCCCCAGGCCAGGAAGGTCTCCTCGCTCTGCACCAGGGCCAGGACGAAGAGCACCGCGGTGGCGAGCAGGTTGCCGAGCGCGACGCCCGCCTGCGGCCACGAGCTCCAGAAGCCGCGCCTGGCGTCGTCACCGTGCTCGGCGACCATCAGCACCGCGCCGCCCCACTCGCCGCCGACGGCGAAGCCCTGGACGAGCCGGCAGAGCAGGAGCAGCAGGGGCGCGGCGAGGCCGATGGTGCCGTACGTCGGCAGCAGGCCGATCGCGAAGGTCGCGATCCCCATCATCATCAGCGAGGTCACGAGCATCTTCTTGCGGCCGAGCCGGTCGCCGAAGTGGCCGAAGACCACGCCGCCGAGGGGGCGGGCCACGAAGCCCAGCGCGTAGGTGCCGAAGGCGAGCAGCGTGCCCGTCACGGGGTCGCTCTCGGGGAAGAACAGCGCGCCGAAGACCAGGGCGGCGGCCGAGCCGTAGAGGAAGAAGTCGTACCACTCGACGGCCGTCCCGATGAGGCTGGCGAAGACGACCTTGACGATGTGGGGCTTGTCCTCGCCCTGCTGGGAGGGCGGCCGCTGGTCGGCGGTGGTGGACATGGGTGTTCTCCTTCTGTTCTTCGGGCTAGTTGGCGGTCCAGCCGCCGTCGAGCGACAGGCTGGAGCCGGTGATGGAGTCGGTGCCGGGGCCGCACAGGAAGCTGACTGCGGCGGCCACCTCCGACGGCTCCACGAGGCGCTTGAGGGGCTGCCGGGCGAGCAGCACCGTCTCGACCACCTCGTCCTCGCCGATGCCGTGGCTGCGGGCCTGGTCGGCGACCTGGCCCTCCACGAGCGGGGTGCGCACGTAGCCGGGGGCGACGGTGTTGCTGGTGACGCCGGTGCCGGCGGCCTCCAGCGCGATGACCTTCGAGAGGCCCTCGAGACCGTGCTTGGCGCTGACGTACGCCGACTTGAAGGCCGACGCCCGGTGCCCGTGCGCCGAGCTCAGGTGGACGAGCCGGCCCCAGCCGCGCTCGTACATCCCGGGCAGCACCTCGCGGGCGAGCAGGAACGGCGCCTGCAGCATCACGCGGTGGATCAGCGCGAACCGCTCGGGGTCGAAGTCGGGGACCGCCGCGACGTGCTGGATCCCGGCGTTGTTGACGAGCACGTCGACGCCGCGGCCGGCGAGCCCCAGGCCCGCGACCGCGCCGGGGTCGCCGAGGTCGGCCACGAGCGCCTCCCCGTCGACCGCGGCGGCGGTCTCCTTCGCACCGGCCTCGTCGAGGTCGAGCACGAGCAGCCGCGCCCCGTCGACGGCCAGCCGCTCGGCCACGGCCCGCCCGATCCCGCTCGCGGCGCCGGTGACGAGCGCCGTACGTCCGGCGAGCGGGCGCGTGGAGTCGTGTGTGACGTCGGTCATGCCGAGGACCGTAGGCCTCCCGCTCCCTCCCCCACCATGTGCTCGCCGGCCACCGCTTCGCGTCAGAGGTGTGGGTGCGACACACGACTGTCCCGCGGGGTCTCCCTGGCGGTTTCCCAAGTGGACCTGGGAAACCGACAGCTCACCCGCGCAGCCGCACCAGCTGCAGCGCGAGCTGGACGTCGAGGCGGCGGGAGGGGTCGCGCCAGTCGGCGCCGAGCAGGGAGGCGACGCGGTCGAGGCGCTGGGTGACGGTGTTGGGGTGCACGTGCAGGCGCTCGGCGGTGGCGCGGAGGGCGCCGCCGGCGTCGAACCAGGCGGTGAGGGTCTCGGCGAGGCGGGTGTCGCGCTCGGCGTCGTACGCCAGGACGGCGCCGACCGTGCGGGTGACGAACTCGTCGAGCTCGCCGGGCCCGTTGTGGCCGAGCAGGAGCCGGGCGAGGCCGAGGCCGGCGGGATCGGCGACGTCGCCGGTGCGGCCGAGGCGCTGCAGCGTGGTGAGGGTACGGCGCGCCTCGGCGTGGGCGGCCGGCACGCCGTCGAGGTCGCCCACGACCGCGGCCACCCCGACCGTGGCACCGCCGAGCCGGTCGCGCAGCGCCCGGCCCAGCGCCAGCGGCTCGCCCGAGGCGAGCACGACGACACCGCCGTCGTGGCCCGCGGCGAGGCCCCCCTCGGCCCGGCGCTCGGTGCTGCGCTCGACCGGCAACCTCTTCGCCTACATCGACACCCGCGACCTCGGG